>VAZM01000100.1:17445-25899 GCA_005883135.1 Alphaproteobacteria bacterium | reverse complement strand
CCTCCCCGTCGTGCGCCATCGCCGACCTTACTCAGCCACCTCGGTCGCCACACGGCTCCACGGCAGCGCAATGCGTTCGATCATCGCCACGAGGTTGAACAGGAGCACGCCGAGCAACGACAGCACGACTACGGCGGCGAACAGAAGCGGGGTGTCGAGCCGAACTTGGGAGATGAGCTGCAGGTAGCCCAGGCCACGTTCGGCGGCGATGAACTCGCCGACGGTCGCTCCCACCACCGCTTGCCCCATGCCCACCTTGAGCCCGCCGAAGATCGAGGGCAGCGCTTTCGGCAGCCTGATCTTGAGAAACGTCGTGAGCTCGTTCGCGCCCATGGATTGCACCAGATAGATCATCTCTTTTTCCGCGGACGATCACGGAATTGATGACGATCGGGAAAAACGAAATGAGGAAGGCCACCATCACCTTCCCGTAGCCGAGCCACATCACCAGGATGGGCGCGAGCGCAACCTTCGGGATAGTCTGCAGCGAGACCATGAACGGGAACGCGGCGCGCTCGAAAATGCGCGAATAGACGACGGCGACGGCGAGCGGGATGGCGACGAGCACGCTAAGCGCGAAGCCGAGCAGGATTTCTTCGAGGGTCACCATGGCGTTGGAGAGCAGAAGCTGCCAGGAGGCGACCATCTTGGCGGCGATCACCGATGGGCTCGGCAAGATATAATCGGGTACGCCGAGCGCCTGCACGGCGGCTTCCCACAATGCGAAGATGAGCGCGAAGATCGCGAGCACCGGGCCGTTGCGGGCGATCCATTCCACCAGCTTGTTGCCGGTGGCGGGAGCTGTCGCGGCGATTGTGGTCATGGCCTTTTCTTTCCAACGAGAATCGTAGGGTTAGAGGTGGGCGCGGGCGGAAGTCTCAGCCGCGGCGTACAAAACGTCCAGCGCCATGGTCGCGCACAAACCCAGCCGATATTGCCGCTTGAGCAGAGGCGCTCGCCGGGTTGCGCAGGCGTGCACGGTTGAGGTGGCGCCTCGGCCGACGCCGAGGGGCGATCAGCACGCGGCTCGGGGGCGTTATTGCAAATACTCGTTGGTGTAATACGCGCTCAGGGGTTTCACATCGGAGATCCCGCCGGTCTCCTTGAGCAGCGTGAGATTGGCTTGCCAATCCGCGCTCTCCTGCCAGCCAATCGGCTTCCCCGGCGGGGCATTGGTTGAAGCGACGGTGGTTTCCACCTGCCGCTCGAGCACATCGGGATCCTCGGGAACCCGCATGTATTTAGCCATCGCCTTGGCCGCTGCTTTCGGATCGGCCATCGCGTCCCGATAGCCCAGGGCGGTCGCGCGCAGGAGCTTCTTGACGATTTGCGGATTCTGCTCGGCATACGCGTTGCCGACGATCATCGATGCGCCCAAGAGGTTCAGCCCGAAATCCGCAACCTTTAAGAGGTTGAACGTGACGCCTGCGCGCTTTTCGATCTGCGGCAATTCGTTGCTGAGATAGACCGACATCACGTCGATCTTACGCGTCAGGAACTGGCTCGTGCGGGCGGAGGCATCCATCTGGATCTGCTGGATCTTGGCAAGATCCACATGGTTGATCCGGGTGAACGGACCGAGCATGTCGCCGAATGTTTCGCCGACCGAGATCGCCAGGCGCTTGCCTTCCAAGTCCTTGGGACTCTTCAGTGGCACGTCCGGGAAGGAAATCACCCCCATCGGCGCCTTGGTCTGGTAGAGCGCGACGACCTTGACCGGCAGACCTTGGCTTACTGCCTGCGCCGCCGAGACCGCGGGGCCATAGCCGAATTTCTCGTTGCCGCTGGCCAATAGCTTGAGCACGGTCTGGGCCCCCGACCCTTCGGCCAGATCGATGTCCAGACCCTCGGACTTGTAATAACCTTTGTCCAAAGCGACGAAGAGCGGCGCGTACTCGCCCTTGAGCTTCCAGGTGAAGCGTACGGTCAGTTTTTCCGCAGTTTGCGTGAACGCTGGTTGCGTTGCCGCGCTCGCAAGCAGGAGGCCCACGGCTGCGATCATCGTTCGCAGCCTTTGCAATTGCGGTCTCATGTGCTTGCCTCCCAAGCGACTGCGGGTCGCTTTTCGCGCGCCAACGCCACTCTACCGCGCATGGCGGCAAAATGGAATTGATCGCCGGCATTCCCCAGGCCGGGCGAGCTCGGGCGGCGCGTGCGACGCGATGTGCTTCAAGCGGCACGGAAGATGCTCTAGCATTCCGAGATTGATCCGCGTGAGAGTTGGCAGGCAATGGCCGCGTTGCGGTTCCTGTTGAACGGAAGGCCATCGAACGAGGATGGCGCGCCGCCGAGTATGACCGTACTCGACTGGCTTCGCACCCGTGCGCACGTTGTCGGCCGGTCCATCGACGGCTCGTTGCGCTTTCAGGCGGTGAATTCATGCCTGATGATGCTGCCGCAGATCGACAATTGCGCGGTCCTCACGGTCGAGGGCCTGGCGGCGGCGGACGGCGCCCTGCATCCGGTGCAGCAGGCGCTTGTCGATACCGACGCTACTCAATGCGGATTTTGCACGCCGGGATTCGTGATGGCGATGTTTGCTTTCCACCACGGCGGCGAGCCCGCGGACAACGCAGTCGTGCATGAAGCGCTCGCTGGAAACCTTTGCCGCTGCACCGGCTATAGCCCGATCGTGGCAGCGTGCCGCCGCATCGCGCACGGGCCGGCCGACCGCTTCGTTGCCGACCTGCCCGGATTGTCCGATGCGCTGGCGGCGCTCCCGCGATGCGGAGACTATCGTCACGGCGCGCAAGCCTGTCTCATGCCGTGCTCCCTCGATGCGCTGTTTGCGGCCATGGTGGAATTCCCCGACGCGATCCTGCTCAGGCGTTGGCGACCGTGATCGCGCTCCAAGGTGTCGCGGAGTTGCGGCGGATCAAGGCGCACGCCGACGCGATCGAGATCGGCGGCGCGGTCACCTACACCGAAGCCTTGCCCCATCTCGATCAGCACTTTCCATCCTTTGGTGCCCTCGTCAGGCGCATCGGCTCGCGGCAGATTCGCAACCTCGGAACGATTGCCGGCAATCTCGCGACCGCCTCTCCGATTGGCGACACCATTCCCTGCCTGATCGCGCTTGATGCCACGATCACGCTCGCCTCGCGCGCGGGCGAGCGTGTGCTGCCGGTCGAATCCTTCATTACCGGCTATCGCCAAACGGCCCTCGCGCCGGGCGAGGTCATCGCCGCGATCCGCATTCCCTTGCTGGCCTCCGGCGAGGAGTTTGCCGCATACAAGGTTTGCAAGCGGTTCGATCAGGACATCTCGACTGTCGTTGCCGCCTTTCGCCTCGAGCGACGGGGCGGGAAAGTCGTGACGTTGCACGCAGCCTATGGCGGTATAGCCGCACGTGCGATGCGGGCGAGGAGCATCGAAGCGGCGGTGCGAGGCCGGCCCTGGGCCCCGGCGTGGCTCGCCGACGTCGAGGCGTTGTTGGCCCGCGACTTCACCCCGATCACGGACCATCGCGGCGGCGCCGCATATCGCCTGCGCGCGGCCGCGGGCCTGCTGCGCCGTTTCCAGCTGGAAGCGTCGCTCGCCGAGCCGATGCGGGTGGAGGCGCTATGAACGAGGTTGCCACACGCATTCGCGGCGCGGTGCATACCGCGGTAAGCCACGACAGCGCGGTCGCACATGTCACCGGCGCAGCTCGCTATCTCGACGATGTCCCCACCGTTCCGGGAACGCTGGAGGCGGCGTTCGTGCTCAGTCCGCACGCGCATGCCCGCATCCGGCGCATCGATCTCTCCGCCGCGCTTGACGCCCCGGGTGTCGTAGCCGCCATTACCGCAGCCGATATTCCCGGCCAGAACGACATCGCGCCGATCCGCAGCGACGAGCCGGCATTGGCGGCGGGCGTCGTCGAATACGAGGGACAGCCGATCGTCGCGATCGCCGCGGCGTCCTTCGACCAAGCGCGGGCGGCGGCCAAGCTCGCGGTGATCGATTACGAGCCGCTTCCTCCGGTGCTCACGATCGAAGAGGCGATGGGAGGCGAAAACTACGTTTCGCCGCCGCAGCTCATGGTGCGCGGCGAGGTCGAGCCGGCACTCGCAAGCGCGCCGCATCGCCTGTCCGGCGAATTGCGCTGCGGCGGGCAGGACCACTTCTATCTCGAAGGGCAGATCGCGCTCGCCACCCCCGGCGAAGGCAGCGACATGCACGTGTGGAGCTCGACCCAGCATCCGACCGAAGTCCAGCACGGCGTCGCGCACCTTCTCGGCCTGCCGTTTAACGCCGTCACGGTCGAGGTTCGGCGCATGGGCGGCGCGTTCGGCGGCAAGGAGAGCCAGGCGACCATCATCGCCGGCATTGCCGCCGTGCTCGCCTGGAAGGCGCGGCGACCTGTGAAGCTGCGCTTGCCGCGCGAGGACGACATGCGCGCGACCGGCAAGCGCCATCCATTCCTGATCCGCTACGACGTCGGGTTCGACACCGACGGGCGTATTCTCGCGCTCGACCTCACGCTCGCCGCGAACGCCGGCAACGTGGCCGACCACACGCCCGCGGTGCTCACGCGCGCGCTGTGCCACGCCGACAATTGCTACTTTCTTCCCCGCGTCCGCTTGCGCGGCCTGCCGTGCAAGACCAACACGGTGTCGAACACCGCCTTCCGCGGCTATGGCGGGCCGCAGGGCATGCTCGCGATCGAGACCATCATCGAAGCGATTGCGTGCCGCTTGGATCTTCCCGTCCATGCGGTGCGGCGACGCAATTTCTATGGCATCGGCCACAACGACGTGACTCCCTACGGCATGCGGGTCGAGGACAATATCATCGAACGCGTTGTCGACGAGCTCGACCACGCCGTCGGGCTCGCCGCCTGGCGACGCGAGGTCGTGAATTTCAATCATGTTAGCCGGGTGGTGAAAAAGGGCCTCGCGACCATGCCGGTCAAGTTTGGCATCTCGTTCAACCGGCCGGCGCTCAATCAGGCGGGCGCGTTGGTGCACGTCTATACCGACGGCAGCGTGGTGCTCAACCACGGCGGTACCGAGATGGGGCAGGGCCTCTTCATCAAGGTCGCGCAGGTCGTGGCGGAAGCGTTCTCAATAGACCTCGACCACATTCGAGTTTCCGCGACCAGCACGGCGAAGGTGCCGAACACGTCGCCGACCGCTGCATCCTCGGGCTCTGATCTCAACGGCATGGCCGCGCTCAACGCCTGCCGGGAGATCAAGGCGCGGATGAGCGAGGCGGCGGCGGACCATTTCGGGGTGCCGGCCGGCGAGATCGTGTTCGACTGCAACCGCATCTATGCCGGCAATCGCAGCCTCTCGTTTGCTGAGCTCGCGGCGCTGTCATGGGAGAGGCGCGTGTCGCTGTCGGCGACCGGATTCTACTGCACGCCGGAGATCCACTGGGATTCCACCAGCAACACCGGGCGGCCGTTCTATTACTTCGCTTACGGCGCGGCCGCCGCCGAGGTCGCGATCGACACGTTAACCGGGGAATCGCGTGTGCTGCGCGCCGAGCTGATCCAGGATTGCGGCCGCTCGCTCAATCCGGCGATCGACCTCGGCCAGATCGAAGGGGCATTCGTGCAGGGCATGGGTTGGCTCACCAGCGAGGAGCTGTGGTGGGACGGCGAGGGGCGCCTGCGGACCTGCGGGCCGTCGACCTACAAGATTCCCGGCAGTCGCGATGTGCCGCCGATCTTCAACGCGCGCATGCTCGAAAACGCGCCGAACCAGGCGGCGACGATCTTCCGCTCCAAAGCCGTCGGCGAGCCGCCGCTGATGCTGGCGATCTCCGTGTGGCTCGCGATCAGGGATGCCATCGCGAGCCTTGCCGACCACCGGCTTTCGCCGCAGCTCGACGCGCCGGCTACGCCCGAGCGGGTGCTCGCGGCTATTGATGACCTGCACGCGCGAAGGACCAGGTAGGCCGCAGAGTGCAAAGAGCAGAGCATTGCTCGTCGCATCGCCGCGGCGAGAGTATCGCCGATATTGGCGGCGGCTGAATTCCCTCCATCCGCCACATTCAACCTTATACACGCTGCTGTATTCGCGGCCGCCGGCCGCGTCAGCTGTGTTTCCGCATGCAGCCCATCCTATCGGTTACAAATGTTTCGAAGACCTACGCCTCCGGGTTCCGTGCGCTCGAGCATGTCAACCTCGATATTCGGCGTGGCGAGATTTTTGCGCTGCTCGGTCCCAACGGCGCCGGCAAGACCACGCTGATCAGTATCATTTGCGGGATCGTGACGTTGAGCGAGGGCACGGTCTCGGTCGCCGGTTACGACATCGGCAGAGACTACCGTAAGACTCGCTCGATGATCGGACTCGTCCCGCAGGAACTGACCACCGACGCGTTCGAGACGGTTTGGGCGACGGTGTCCTTCAGCCGCGGGCTGTTCGGCAAGCCGCGCAATGACGCCTATGTCGAGAAAGTGCTCAAGGAGCTGTCGCTGTGGGACAAGAAGGACAACAAAATCATGACGCTGTCCGGCGGCATGAAGCGCCGCGTGCTGATTGCGAAGGCGCTCGCGCACGAGCCGCAGATCCTTTTTCTCGACGAACCTACGGCGGGCGTCGACGTCGAGCTGCGCCAAGACATGTGGGACATCGTGCGCGCACTGCGTGCTGAAGGTGTAACCATCATCCTGACGACCCATTACATTGACGAAGCCGAAGAGATGGCCGACCGCATCGGGGTGATGCACAAGGGGGAAATCATTCTGGTCGAGGACAAGGCCGAGCTCATGCGCAAGCTCGGCAAGAAACAATTGACGCTTCACCTGCAAAAACGGCTCGAGGCGATACCGGAGGCCCTTGCGGCGCATCGACTGACGCTTGCCCCCGGCGGTGGCGAAATCATCTACACCTACGACACGCAAGGCGAGCGCACCGGCATCACCGCCCTGCTCAAGGATCTCAATCTCGCGGGTATCCGATTCCGCGACCTGCATACGACACAAAGCTCGTTGGAAGACATCTTCGTCGACCTTGTGAGGCAGAGACGATGAATCTGAGGGCCGTACGCGCGATCTACGCCTTCGAGATGGCGCGCACCGGACGCACGATGCTGCAGAGCATCGTCTCGCCGGTGGTCTCAACCTCGCTCTATTTCGTGGTCTTCGGCGCGGCGATCGGCGCGCGAATTCCCGAGGTCGAGGGCGTCAGCTACGGCGCCTTCATCGTGCCGGGGTTGATCATGCTGATGCTGTTGACGCAGAGCGTCATGAATGCATCGTTCGGCATCTACTTTCCCAGGTTCACCGGGACAATCTATGAAATTCTCTCGGCGCCAATTTCCTATTTCGAGGTCGTTCTCGGCTATGTCGGGGCGGCTGCCACCAAGTCCGTCATCCTCGGGCTGGTCGTGCTGGCGACTTCGTGGCTGCTCATTCCGCTGCACATCGCGCACCCAGTCTGGATGATCGCATTCCTGCTCTTGACCGCCGTGAGCTTCAGTCTGTTCGGCTTCATCCTCGGCCTGTGGGCGGATGGATTCGAAAAGCTGCAAGTCGTGCCGCTCTTGATCATCACGCCGCTAACGTTTCTCGGCGGCACGTTCTACTCGATCAATCTATTGCCTCCGGCTTGGCAGACGGTCGCGTTGTGCAATCCGGTGGTCTACCTGATCAGCGGCTTCCGCTGGAGCTTCTTCGAAACGGCCGACGTGAGCGTCGCCTTGAGCTTGGCGATGACCGTCCTGTTCCTCGCCGTCTGCCTGGCGACGGTGTGGGTGATGTTTAAGACCGGTTATCGGCTCAAGAAATGAGCAGCGCTTCGCTCGGCCCCTCAGCCGGCGGCGCTCATCGATGAGCGGAAGGCCCAGCGCGTGAAATACGCTTCGACATAGGCGAATACGGCGTACATCGCGATGCCTTCGACGGCGAGGCCGATGAGACAAGCGAAGACGAGCGGCATCTGGAAGTTCGAGCCCGCCTGCACCATCAGGTGACCCAAGCCGGAATTGGCGCCGATGGTCTCCGACATCACCGTGCCGACGAAGGCGAGGGTGATCGCGACCTTGAGGGAGCCGAACAGATAGGGTTGGGTGCGTGGAATACCGACCTTCAGCATGATGTCGAGCTTTCTGGCGCCGAGCGCGCGCAACACGTCCTCGAGCTCCGGCTCCATGGCGGCAAGCCCGGTCGCCACGTTGACCACGATCGGAAAGAACGAGATCAGAAAGGCGGTGAGCACCGCCGGGACCACGCCGATGCCGAACCAGATGATCAGGATCGGCACCACCGCGACCTTCGGGATCGAGTTGAAGCCGATCATCACGGGATAGAGGCCGCGGTAGATCGTGCGGGACCAGCCGACGATGATGCCGAGCACGATGCCGAAAGCGACGGCAAGGGCGAAGCCGGCGAGCGTCGTCCACAGAGTTACGAAGGAATTCTTGGCGAGCGGCAGCCAATATTGGCCGATCGCCTGAAAAACTTGCGAGGGCGCGGGCAGCACGAAGGTATCGACCTTGAAGATGCGGCAGACGAGCTCC
>VAZM01000100.1:0-17405 GCA_005883135.1 Alphaproteobacteria bacterium | reverse complement strand
CTTGCGTACCTCGGCGATGCTGGCCCGCAGCTCGTGTACGATGTCGGTGAAACGCGGCTCGAAGCAGATGTCGAGATCGCGCGGGCGTGGCAGCTCGACCCTCTTGGTCATGACGATGTGTCCCGGCCGCGCGCTCATGACGTGGATGTTGTCGGCAAGAAAGGCGGCTTCGCGCAGGTCGTGCGTGACCAGGATGACGGTGAAGCCGAGCTTCTGCCAAACGTCGCGCAGCACGCACCACAACTCTTCGCGCGTGAACGCATCCAACGCGGCGAACGGCTCGTCCAGCATCAACAGTGCGGGCTGATGGATGAGCGCGCGGCAGAGCGAGACGCGCTGCTGCATGCCGCCGGACAGCTCCCAGGGAAAACGCTCGCCGAAGCCGTCGAGCCCTACGGTCTTGAGCAGCGCCTCGGCGGCGGCGCGATAATGCTCCCGCTCGCGGCGAAACTTGTGGCGGTGGGGCTCCACGATCTCGAGCGGGAGCAGCACGTTGCCGATGACCTTTCGCCAGGGCAGCAGGTTCGGGTTTTGGAACGCCATGCCGGCGATCTTGACCGGCCCGCGCACTTTGTCGCCGAAAATGACGATATCGCCGCAATCGGGTGAAACGAGCCCGGTCACTAGCTTCATCAAGGACGACTTGCCGCATCCCGATGGGCCGACCACGGCGGAAAATTCGCCGCGACGCACGGTAAGGCTCGTGTCCTTCAAGGCGAGGAGGCCGCCAGAAGCGCTGCGGTAGGTCAGCGTGACGTTACTGATGTCGACTGAACCGGTCACGCGGTCGCTCACGCGCCGAGTTCGTCATGTCCGGGCTTGTCCCGGACGTCCATGCCGTTTGAGCCGCGTTGCGTGTTGCGTCGGAGAGGGTCGGCCATAACCGCGTTCACGCGCGTCTTCCGAAACGCCATGCCAAGCCATGATGGTGCAGCAGTATCTTGAGCCCGCACTTACAGCTTTCGCTCGGCGGCCGGGGGCAGGTATTCGCTTGTGAAGATGTCCTCGGCCGCCGGCCGGTTCTTGAACTCGTAGGTCAGCCCGATCTGGTCGATCGATTTGGCGAGCCGCGCCATGTCGACGCCACCGAACCCGTTGGCTTTCACCCAGGGCGTCACGAAATTGTCGCGCAATGACATTTTCAGCCGATCGAGCTCGATCGTCGCATCCGCGGTCTCGTTGCGCGCCAACACCGACTTGATCGCAGTATCAGGGTCCTTGATCGTATCGAGCACGCCCTTGATGGTGCCGCGGACAAAAGCCGCCACCAATTTCGGATTGGCCTTGGCGTAGTCCGGATTGACCATGATGGCATTCCCGTAGAGCACGAGACCATAGTCCGCCATCAGCATCGTCTTGATGTCTTGCGGTTTCAGTCCCTTCTGCAGGAGGTTGTAGTACATCGAGAAGGAAAATCCGGTGATGGCGTCGACTTTGCCCTCGGCAAGCATCGGCTCGCGCACCGGGAAGCCGACGTTCTCGATCTTGACCTTCGATTCGTCGATGCCGTTTTCCTTGACGAACGCCTTCCATTGCGCGAAGGCACCATCCGCCGTTGGCGCGCCGAGCACCTTGCCTTCGAGATCCTTCGGCTTGGTGATCCCGGTTTTGGCGGTGGTGCCGATCGCGAATGCCGGCTTGTCGTACATCATCAACACGGCCTGGACTTTCTTGTCCGGATTCTGGTCGCGGAACTTGACTAGGGAGTTGATGTCGAAAAAGCCGAGTGGATAGGTGCCGGCAGCGATGCGGGCGATACCGGCAACCGAGCCGGGGCCGGAGTCGATGGTGACGTTGAGGCCCTCGGCCTTGTAGTAGCCCTTGTCGATGGCGACAAAGTAGGGTGCCGACGGGCCCTCGAACTTCCAGTCGAGCGCGAACTTCAGATCGGTCTGCGCGCCAGCCGGGCTCATCACGAGCGCCGCTGCCGCCGCGCCCGCGAGCATCCCCAAAAGCCTGATCCTGTTCATGTTCGATGCTCCTTGTAGGGCCGGCGGGCCGGCGCCGTGCGTTGCCTCAGGAGACATCCGAGCAATGGTCGTGCCAGCCCGAAGCCCGTAGTGTGGACGGGCGGCGAAGCTCCGCCGTGCCGTCAGACTAGGCATTTTGCCCGTGTTTGCCTATTCCCCAATCAGTGCCGCGCGGATCCTCAGCTGCCGCGGTACGTGGAATAGGTCCATGGCGTCACCAGCAACGGCACGTGATAGTCGCCTTCCGGCTCTGCGACCGCGAACCGGACCGGCACCACGTCGAAGAACGGCGGATCGTCCAGCCGCGCGGCCAAGCCGGCGAAATACTCGCCCACGTGGAAACGCAGCTCATAGCGTCCGATCGGCAACGGCCGTCCGGCGAGCAACGGCGCATCGGTGCGGCCATCACGGTTCGTCGCGGCGCGCGTCATGACGCGTTGCTCGCCGTTAGCTGATAATTCGAGGAGCTCGACAAGTACCCCGGCGGCGGGACGGCCGGAATGGGTGTCAAGCACATGGGTAGAGAGCCGTCCATGCACCTCAAGATGATCGGCGGCCTCGAGCCGCTGATCGAGGCGAAGCGCAGCGATGCGGAAAATTTCGGCGAGCGCCGTCTCGGTTTCCTCCGTCATGCTGTTCTGCAATCGGCGTTCAAACTGCTGCAGGATCGAATCCTTACTGTGGCGGCGGGCGCAAATGATGAAGGGAATGCCGAACTTCTGGCGGTAGGCCTCGTTCAGGCGGTGAAATTGGGCAAATTCCGTCTCGGATAGCTGCTCGAGCCCGACGCTCGCCTGTTCCGCCTGGGAATCAGCTGTCATTGCGCCGGCGCGCGCCGCTTTGCCGGCGAGATCGGGGTGGCCCTTGATCAATGCCAGCTGCTGTTGCGCTGGCGCCGCACGCACGGCGGCCATCATCGCCGCGTGCAGCGCCGCAAGGGTGGCGAAAGGGCGCTGGCGGCAAACGGCTTGCGCCACCCACGGGGCGTGCTCGTAGACCTCGCGCAATGCGGCGACGAAGGCAGCCTCGTCGGCGGCGTTGAGGCTCCCAAGCGCGACCTTGGCCATGTCGTGCTACCCGATCGCCGGCGCGGCGGCGGCCAAGGCGCGATGCTCACGATGCCAGTGCCGCGCGATGTCGAGCCGCGTTGCGAGCCACACGCGCTCGCGCGCGGCGATGTAGTTGAGAAAACGCGTAAGCCCAGCCGCGCGCCCCGGACGCCCAACCAGCCGGCAATGCAGCCCGACGGACATCATTTTCGGCGCGCGCTCGCCTTCGGCATGGAGCAGGTCGAACGCGTCCTTCAGGTAGGTGAAGAAATCATCGCCGGTGCCGAACCCCTGCGCATTGATGAACCGCATGTCGTTAGCGTCGAGCGTATAGGGAATGATCAGATGCGGCCCCTTCGGCCCGTTGACCCAATAAGGCAGATCGTCGGCGTAAGAATCCGACGAATAGAGAAAGCCGCCGTCCTCGAGCAACGCCCTCAACGTATTGACCGAGTTGCGGCCGGTATACCAGCCGAGCGGCCGCTCGCCGGTTGCCTCGGTGTGTATGCGAATCGCCTCCGCAAGGTGCGTGCGTTCCTCTTGCTCGGGCACATCTTTGTAGTCGATCCATTTAAGGCCGTGGCTCGCGATCTCCCAGCGCGCTTCGCGCATCGCCGCTACCGCATCGGGTGAGCGCGCGAGCGCGGTCGCTACGCCGAAGACGGTCACCGGAACTTGAGCTTGAGTGAACAGCCGCCACAGCCGCCAAAACCCCGCGCGCGAGCCGTATTCGTACATCGATTCGACGTTCATGTGGCGCGCACCCGGCCAAGGCTTTGCGCCGAGAACGTCGGACAAAAACGCCTCGGAGGTCGCATCGCCATGCAGGATGTTCCGTTCTCCGCCCTCCTCGTAGTTGACGACGAATTGTACCGCGATGCGCGCGCCGCCCGGCCAGCGCGGATCGGGAGGGTCGCGGCCGTATCCGGCGAGATCACGAGGATATTTCGAGAGGTCCGCGGGCGACATCCCTCGTCATATACAAGGTCGGCCAAGCCGTGTCTTGCGCGGAACCTGCGATGCCGCGGGCGTGGGAAGCATTCACCCTTGGTCGCCGCCGAACTCGACGTTGCCGGGACGGACCTGTGGGATTTTTGCAACGCTCTAGGTTTCTTTTTCTGCGGCCACAGTGGGGCACAAATTTTCTAGTCCGATGTAACGGATTTACTACAGCCAGCGGGGGTGTCTCATGAAGTCTCTGGTCGTCAAACGCTCCATCGTCGTCTCGGGCCACAAGACGAGCGTGAGCTTAGAAGATGCGTTCTGGAACGCGCTGAAGGAAATCGCCAAGGCGCGCAACGTTACCTTGTCGGAGTTGGTGGCCGCGATCGATGGGGAGCGCCAACACGAGAATCTTTCGTCGACGATTCGCCTCTTCGTGCTCGGCGTCTATCGCAAGCAGCTCGCCGACCTGAAAGAGGGGCGCATCTCGGAGTCGATTTTTTGGGCCGCGGCCTGACCAAGGCCGATCCAGCGCGCGCAGATCGAAATAGACCCTGACAGTCCGGGGCTGCTGCGCGCGCTCGCCCTAGTGCTTAGCCAGAAGGTCGAGCCGCCGTCTTGCATCCGGCGAGCCGAGGGTCTCGGCCTTTTGGTACCAGCTTCGCGCCTTTTCGGCCTCGGCGCTCACTCCCACCACGCCGAGCCGCGCAAGCACGTTGGGATCGTAGGTCCCGCCCAATGCCATCGCCGCGTCGGCATCGCCGGCGTCGGCGGCGCGTTGCAATACCGTCCGTGCCGTGGCCACGTCGCCTGCTGCGATCAGTTGCTGGCCTTGTTTCATGAGAAGCTCTATCGCTTCCGGATCAAGCACGCGACTGGCCTTACTGGAGGGTATCGCCTGCTCGCGCGGTGCGCTCGGCTGCAACATCGCCAAAGGCTCGCTTTCGAATGAGCTTGGTGGCTGTAAGACCTCCGGATGCTCGGAGGATTCCTCGCGCTGGATCAGGATGGCACGATCGCCGTCCTGGGCCGTCGTGCGCGCGAGCTCCCGCTGCCCCATGGACGAGGGCGGCGCGTCGCCTTTGATAGCGACCGAGGCCATTTGTGGCCCGGGCAGGGATTGCGAGGACGAGTTCGAATAGGTTGTCCAAAGAAAGTATCCGCTCGGCACCGCCAAGATGCTCGCGATCAGGAAGATGAAGAAAGCGCGTAGCCCATGGCGGCGCGACCTCGAGGGCGGCGGCGCCATGCGTTCGGGCTCCAGCGAGCGTGGTAACCGAAAGTCCGAGGTCTCCTCGCCGTGCGGACGGCCGCCGACATCGGCACGAGCAAGGCCGGGCACAGGCGGTAGTTGCGCGGCACGAGGGATGCGCACGGCCGCCTCCTCGCGCTCGATCCAGCGAAGCGTTGCTTCAAGCCGCCGAAGGTCAGAAAGATCGGCATCGCGGCGCCCAGGCGCAAGTTCCTTGTGGTGCTGATCCTGCGGACGAGCGGCTTCTAGCGAGCTATCCGGATTATGCGAGGCGACATCGGCCCGTTGGGCCGGCGACCTGCGTAGTCTTTTCGGCGCGTAAGCCGAGCGAATGCGCTCGCTGTCGCTTTCGGCGGCATGCTGTTCCGCGTCGGCGCGCGCGTGCGCTTCGTGCCCCGCATGGGCGAAGGGATCTGCGGGATTGATAGGCCCTCCTGTCGGGGTACTCATGGCTGACACTCCCCTGGCTGCGCTCCCGATTGGACTCTCTCACAACTGCCTCCGGCTTTGGGGCGCGTTTGTTTTATATCCGGCGATCCCCAGCGGCGTTGAAACGTCACGCCGGCAGGGAGCTAGCGCTGCGTGCTGGTGCGCTGCTTTTGTTGCCACTGCAAAAATTCGCGAAACAGCGTCTCGCGCTGCTCCTCGGTAAAATTCGCGGCCGGCGAACCTTTATCCTTCAGGAACGCGGAAAAATCGCCGCTAGCCACCTGTGGATCCATCGCATCCTTTGGGCGAATACGACGTAACATCTCCTCGGCGACGGCCCAGCGGCTCCAGCCGGGAACCGTCGCGGCAAGATTGACATCGCGCCATTTCGGATGGCGCGGAGGCTCGCGAAGCCTGTCCCACTTGGTGAAGAGCCCTTCGACGAATCTTTCCAGGCGCCGGTAGCGATCGTTTCCTTTCGACCAATTGAACACCGCAAGCACCGCCGGAGCAGCGATCGTGTCGACGGGCTGACCTTCCGGCACCAACCCGGGATATTCTTTGCTCGTGAGCTCACCGACCGTGTAATAGTCGGCGAAGGCCTTTGAAAACGGAATCGGTACGAAGTGCAGGCCCGAATTGGCGGGGATCTTCGCGAAGAAGTCGATCGGCTTACCGATCACGCGGACGAGCGCCGCAAGTTCACCCGTCTTCAGCTTTTGCAGGGCGGTGGGATTGTCATACAGCATCTGCTCGACTTCGACTCCGAGTCGTTGAAACACAATCGTGCCGGTGAGACTCGAAGCGCTTCCTGCCGGCCCGAAACTCACTTTCTTGCTGCGTAGGTCCTCGATAGAGGTTACGTCGGCGCGCGCGAGGATGTGCATCTCCGATACGGGCAAGCGGATGATGTAATTGACCCGAGAAGCGAGACTGGTAATTTTTCGCTGAGTGCGGAAATATTCAAATACGTCCGCTTGCGTCACCGCGACGTCCACATTGCGCAGATACAGCAAATCATCGAGATTGGAAGCGGCGCCATAGGTGACGATCGGAATGACCCGCAGATTGTCACCGTCGTCGAGGACCTCCGCCAGCTCGTTGGCGAAGGTCATGTAAGTCCCTGATAGCTGGCCACCGGCGACGCCCACCGTCCAGGTGTTCTTACGCGACTTCATTGCGGCGTCGGTGCCGCCTTCCTCGAGCGCCTTCGGCACGGTCTGTGCTCGAGCCGGTTCAACCAATCCCATTCCGAGCGAGACGAAGCCAAACGTGTTGGTAAGAGCTGAAAGGGCCAAGCATAGTGCGCCCATCACTCCTAGAACGCGCATCCGTATCTCCCCCAATCGAGCGCTATGCGGAACTTGGGATCTCGCGTCAGGTCATCTTACGCCGTCATGATGCGGTGTCTTACGATTTTTGTTTGCGAGCGAGAGAATTTTTCGCAAGCTGAACATTCTTGGTTACTGAATGTGCGAGCGGTTGGTAGAGATGTACTCTAGTGGGGAGCAAACCGGGTACGTTCGTACTACCGCTCTCGCCAAATGCTCGTGCTCGGTTGCCGAGGCCGCTCAAGTCGCCGCGCGCATCAGCCGCAGAAATTCCGCAAAAGATATGCGAAAATATTTCGGGAACACTCGGCGTGCCGTGCTAATCAAGCGCATGCAGGCGCAAATGACGGCTGCCAAACAAGGCGATACTCAAGGAATCCGAAGGTCGATGTCGGTCATGTTGAAGCGGTTCGTTTGCATCGTGGCGTTTTTCCTGTTGGCGGCACCACTCGACGTGAGCGCGCAAGACTACCCGTCGCGACCTATCACGGTGGTCGTGCCGTTCCCCGCCGGCGGACCGAGCGACGTCGTCGCGCGCATTGTCACCGAAGAGATGGGGAAGATTCTCGGGCAGTCGATGATCATTGAGAACATCGGCGGCGCCGGTGGCACCATCGGCAGCGCGCGCGTCGCCGCCGCTAACCCGGACGGCTATACGTTACTCGCGGGTAGCATGGGCTCCCACGTCGCCGCCCCCGTGCTCACGCCGAACGTGAAGTACGATTCCGAGCGCGATTTCGAACCGATTGGTTTCACGGCGCACGCCCCGGCCGTGGTCGTCGCAAACAGGGATTTTCCGGCCAAGGACCTGCGCGATTTCGTGGGCTACCTGAAGAAGCACGGCGAGAGCGTCAAACAGGCGCACGGCGGCATCGGCTCCTCGTCGCACATGGCGTGTCTGCTGTTTGCGTCCGCGGCCGGAGTGCGGCCGACGCTGGTGGCGTACCGCGGCACGGGCCCGGCGCTGAACGATCTCATCGGCGGACATGTCGACTACTTCTGCGAGCAAGCGGTCAGCGTCGCCCCGCAAATCACTTCTGGCACGATCAAGGCCTACGGCGTCTCCTCCAGCCAGCGGCTGGTGGCGCTGCCCGACGTGCCGACGGCAAAGGAGGCCGGCGTCGACTATCAGATGAGCATCTGGGCCGGAATTTTCGCCCCCAAAGGCACGCCCAAGCCAATCATCGACAAGCTCGCGGCCGCACTCGACCAGGCGCTGGACGATCCGGGTGTCCAGAGCCGGCTGACCGGCCTTGGCGGATCGCTGCCGAGCAAGGACGAGCGCGCGCCGGCGAAGTTCAACGAATTCGTAAAGGCGGAGATCGCGCGCTGGTCTCCCATCCTCAAGGCGGCGAACACCGAGGGAAAGTAACGACTCGAAAAGCGAGCCATTGTTTCCCTGCCCGTCAGCGGGGAAACCGACGCAGCTTGCGCTTATCTGCCCGGATCGCTCGCCGAACCTTCAGTACACGGTCCAGTGTTGAGGCCGGTAAATGATTTCCCGTGCCGCCATTGGCGCTGCCGACTTGTTGTCGGACTCCGCGCTCGACCACGGTTTGATCGTCAGGATGGTCACCGCCACCGCAACGGCCATCCAGAAGACGAGTGCGACTCTCGTTCTGGCTGCCATGTCCGCCTCCTGATGCCACCCGACATCATTCTCGGCAGTGCGGACCCTAGCGGGGAAAGGGGAAGGGCTCTGTGAGCCCGCTTACACTTGCTCGAAAATAGCGCTCGATGCGACCGCGAGCGGGGTGCTGAGGTTCAAAGGACGGCGTCAGCGAGGCGCATCACTGCGCCGGGGCGCCGGCGGCAAGCCAGGTGGCGATGAGCTCGCGCTCTTGTGCGCTCATCCCCGTGACATTGCCCGGCGGCATGGCGCTCGAGCGCACGGCGTTGATCTCGATCAGGCGCGCGTGTCGGCGGATGCTGTCGGGATCGTCGAGCACGACGCCCTTGGGCGGCGTGTGCACACCCGGCCACACGGGCTCGTTGCGGTGGCACATGCTGCAGCGCGCGAGGATCGCATTTTGCGCCGCCTTGACATCGACGCGGTCGGCACGCGCGCCGATGTCGGCGGGTCCGGCAGCCGACAGCCATCCCACGGCGAGCATGCCGGCAGCAGCCACGCCCCACGTCCACCACGGGCTGCCTTTACCCTCGTGCCGGGAATTGAAGAAGTGGCGGATGACCGGACCGACGGCGAGCACGATCGCCACGATGAGCCAGTTGAAGCGCGTCGCGAACATCAGCGGGTAATGGTTGGCGATCATCAAGAACACGACCGGCAGCGTGAGATAGTTATTATGGACCGAGCGCTGCTTGGCCTGCTCGCCCCATGCCGCGTTGGGCTTCTTGGCAGTGAGCAGCGCCGCGACCGTCTTCTTCTGGTTCGGGATGATGATGACGAACACGTTCGCCACCATGATCGTGCCGATCAGCGCCCCGATCTGGGTAAAGGCGCCGCGGCCGCTGAAGACATGCGTGAAGCCATAGGTGAGCGCGACGAGAAAGACGTATCCGACCAGCGCGAGCGCGACCTCGTGACGGCCGAGCGAGGAGCGGCATAGCGCCTCGTACGCGAGCCAGGCGAGCGCTAGGCTCACGAAGGCGATGACGGCGGCGGTCGGCGCCGTCAGGTCGAGCACGGATTTGTCGATGAGATAGAGTTCCGCCCCGAGATAGTAGACGATGACGAGCAGCGCGAAGCCGGAGAGCCAGGTGGCATAGGCTTCCCACTTGAACCAGGTCAGCCCATCCGGCATGCGGGCAGGGGCAACGAGATATTTCACCATGTGATAGAAGCCGCCGCCGTGCACCTGCCAAGCGTCGCCCTGGACGCCCTGCGGCAGGCCGGAGCGCGGCTTGAGGCTCAGATCGAGATGGATGAAATAAAATGAACTTCCGATCCAGGCGATGGCGGCGACGACGTGCAGCCAGCGCACGAGGAGGCTCGCCCACTCGGTGAGAACCGAAATCACGCAGAGACCCTTCTTTCGTTGAATGTTCGTATTGTGGTGAGCCGCGGCAGGATGACAGAGACATGTTCGAGCTTGCAAGGGCTGCGCCGGCTAAACAGTGTACACATATGATGATCGAGGTGACGACCGAGATCGGCGGCGAGGCGTGCCCCTTCGGCAAGCGCATCATGGAGCTTGCCGATCGGCTCGCGCAATGGTCGGAAAGCCCTGACGGTTTGAGCTGTACTTATCTCTCGCCGGCGCATCGCTCGGTCGCAGCGGAAATCGCCGCGTTGATGCGGGGCGCAGGACTCCTCACCGAGATCGACGCGGTCGCAAACGTGGTTGGGCGCTACCCCGCGCGCGGGCAAGCGGCGCCAGCACTCATCCTTGCCTCGCATTACGACACCGTGCGCAACGCCGGCAAATACGATGGGCGGCTCGGCGTCCTCACCGCAGTGGTGGTGGCGGAGCACCTCAACCGGCTGGGCCGCAAATTGCCGTTTCACCTCGACGTGATCGCATTCTCGGAAGAAGAGGGGGTGCGTTTCTCGTCGAGCTTCCTCGGCAGCCGCGCTGTGGCGGGACGGTTCGACAGCGAGCTGTTGGAACGCCGCGACGCTGGCGGTGTAACCTTGGCGGCAGCCATGCGCGAGGCGGGTCTCGATCCGGGAGAGATCCCAGCCCTGGGGCGCTGCCGCGAGGAACTCCTCGGGTACCTCGAGGTCCACATCGAGCAAGGTCCGGTTCTGCTCGATGAAGGCCTTCCCGTCGGTATCGTGGGCGCGATTGCCGGCTCGGTTCGCGCGATGATCACCGTGACCGGAACCGCCGGCCATGCCGGCACCGTGCCGATGGGGCGGCGGCAGGACGCCGCCGCGGCCGCGGCCGAGCTCGTGCTCTATGTCGAAAAGCGCTGCGCGCAGGCGCCCACGCTCGTCGGCACGGTGGGGCAGCTCGCGGTCCCCGATGGCGCCATTAACATCATTCCGGGGCGGTGCGAGCTCACGCTCGACGTTCGCGCCGGCGACGACGTCACGCGCGATGCGGCCGTGTCCGACATCATGGCGGAGATCGGCCGCATCGCGGCGCGACGGGGCGTCAGCTTTGACTGCAAGGAAGTGCAGCGCGCCGGCGCTGTGCGATGCTCACCGCGCTTGCAGTCGATGTTGGCCGACGCTGTGGCGCGCGCCGGGGTGAAGCCGCGTCACCTTCCGAGCGGCGCCGGCCACGACGCCATGATGTTCGACGGTCTCACCGATACGGCCATGCTGTTCGTGCGCTGTGGAAACGGCGGTGTCAGCCATTCTCCTCGGGAGATCATCACTGCCGAGGACGCCGATATTGCCGCACGCATCGTGCTCGACGCCGTGCTGCGGCTCGCCGAAGCGTCATGAGCATCCCCGAGGTGGTAGCGGCGTTCGTCGATCGGGAATTCCCGCGCGAGACGCAATTTCTCGCCGAGCTCGTGAAGGTGCCGAGCGACAATCCGCCCGGCGATTGTGCGGCACATGCGCAGCGCGCGCGGCGACTTCTCGAACAGCTCGGCCTCGCGGTCGAGGCGTATGAGGTGCCGCGCGCCATCGTCGAGGCCGCCGGCATGAGGAGCGCGACGAACCTCATCGTCCGCCACCGTTTCGCCGATGGGCCGGTCGTCGCGCTCAATGCCCATGGCGATGTGGTGCCGCCCGGTCTCGGGTGGCGGCACGATCCCTATGGGGCGGTCATCGAGGACGGGCCACACGGCCCCGTCATGTACGGACGCGGCGCGGCGGTGTCCAAATCCGATTTCGCCACGTATACCTGGGCGCTGCTGGCGTTGCGGGCGGCGGTTGCAGAAGGCGCCACGCTCGACGGAACGCTCGAGCTGCATTTCACCTATGACGAGGAGGCCGGTGGAAGCGTCGGTCCGAAATGGCTGCTCGATGAGCGCTTGGTGCGGCCCGACATGGCGATCGGGGCCGGCTTTTCCTACGCAGTGGTCACTGCACACAATGGTTGTCTGCATCTGGAGGTGACGGTGACGGGGAGCCAGGCGCACGCGGCTATGCCAGCGGCCGGGATCGACGCCCTCGAAGCCGCCAACGCGATCCTCTCTGCGCTCTATGCGCATCGCACGACGCTCTCACGCATACGCTCCGCCACGGCGGGTATCGTCTCGCCGACGCTCAATGTTGGACTGATCAAGGGGGGCATTAACACGAACGTGGTACCCGATCAGGTTACCTTTCGCCTCGATCGGCGCGTGGTTCCGGAAGAGGACGCGGCCGAGGTCGAGGGCGGGTTGTGCGCGCTGATCGCGACTTGCGCGGGACATAGTCCGCAGATCAAAGTCGAGGTGCGCCGGTTGCTCTTGGCCGAGCCGCTGAGGGCGCGCCCGGGTACGGAGCGGATCGCGGCCGCGCTTCAACGCCGCGCCAAGGAGGTGCTCGGCGTCGAAGTGCCGACTGCCGGCGTGCCGCTTTACACCGACGCGCGCCACTACGCCGCGGCGGGCATTCCGACCGTGCTCTACGGCGCTGGCCCGCGCTCGATCGGCGAAGCCAACGCGCATAACGCCGACGAGAACCTGCGGCTTGCCGATCTGCGCGCGGCGACCAAGATCGTCGCCCTGGCCGTCGCCGATCTCCTCGGGGCGCGGTGACGCGCGTCGAGATTCTGAACCTTGTCATTGCCTGGCGCGGGAAGCCGCGGACCAGACCCTCGACGGCCGCAAGGATTCATCCCAGCAGCGCGGCCTCGAATGCGCTGGCGATCGCCTCTTTGCTCTTGCCCGCTGCGACGGCGTCGCCGATGGCGACGACGCGTTGCCCGGGGTTGGCTAGCTGACGAAATCGGTCGGCCGTTCCGCGGCGCGCCTGGTAATAGAACCAATCGCGGAACGTCGCTCCGGAGAAAAAACGGGAGAGGAGGGGCCAACGCGCGATTCCCCAGGTGAGCATCTTGGTGGCGATCGGGCCGAGGCCGAAGCGATAGCTGGTGCCGGTGGCAATCACGATGCGGTCGAAGGGCGCGAGCACGCGCGGCTCGGCGGCGACGTCGCACCGCCAGCGAAATTTGACGCCCTTGGCGGTACATGCGGCGACGAGGTCGTCGATATACCGCGCGAAGCTCGCCTCGCTCGCCGCGACCTCTTGGAACAGCGGCGCCTTGCCGGCGTAACGGAGCGCCCCGCCCGCGCGCGACTCCTTTTCGAACACCGTCACGTCGTTTCCCTCGGCCACCAGCGACGCATAGGTCAAGCCGGCGGGACCGGCGCCGATCACGGCGATGCGCTCGCCGCGCGGTGAGGTCGGATCGGCAAACGTCCTCTCGCGGCCGGCTGCAGCGTTGACCACGCAGCCGATGCCCGCACCGCCGCGCATCTCATTGATGCACGTATTGCACGCGAGACAGCGGCGGATCGGTTCCCCGCGCCGCACCTTCTCAACCCATTGCGGATCGGCGATGAGCGTGCGGCCGAGCGCGATGAAGTCCGCTTTCCCCGCGGCGAGCGCTTCCGCCGCAATTGTCGGATCGCCGAGCCGGCCCACGGCGATCACGGGAACACGGATGAGTTTCTTCACGCCAGCGGCAAGATCGACAAAAGTTGCGTCCGGAAAGCTCATCGGTGGGAGCACGACCTGGGCGGACGGCAAGGAACGATAGTGCCCGGCGGTGACGTGCAGCGCGTCTGCTCCTGCTTCCGCCGCCCACACGGCAATCTGCCGGCCCTCGATGAACGGCAATCCGCCGGGGAAGAAGTCCTCGACCGATAACCGATATACGACCGGCATTGCGCCCACCGCTGCCTTGACCGCGCGCAATACCTCGAGCCCGAAGCGGGCGCGGTTCTCGAGGTTACCGCCATAGAGATCGGACCGGCGGTTCTCGAACGGTGCGTGAAATTGCGAAATGAGATAGCCGTGGGCGGCGTGGATCTCGACGCAGTCGAAGCCGGCGTTGGCTGCGCGGACCGCGGCCGCCACGTGCGCGGCGATCGCCATCTCGATGCGCGCCGTGGTCATTTCCTCCGGGATGATGGTTTCGAGCGTCGTCTCGTAAACCGGATGCGGGATCGCCGAAGGCGCGATGGGCGTCTCGCCGCAGATGTCTCGGCGGGTATGTCCGCCGCCGTGGCCGAGCTGAATCGAGGCCTTCGAACCGGCGCGATGAATTTCATCCACGAGACGCGTAAGCCCGGGCAGAAAACGGTCGTCGTAGATACCGACCTCGCGGCGGCGATGGCGGCCGGCCTTCTCGGGCGAGGCCATCTCGACGGTGATGAGGCCGACCCCACCCCGTGCTCGCGCCCGATAATAGGCGATCGTGTCCTCGGTGACGTACCCCTCCTCATTCGCCGTGCGCGTGGTCATCGGCGGCATGACGATACGATTGGGGACGTCGAGCGAACCGATGCGCGCCGGGGTGAACAGGATGTTCATGCGATGCTGGTCACGCAGGCGGGTGCAGAGCCGCCGCTCGCGTCGCCTGACGGGGTCGAAGCTGCGCTGCCTTTCGTTGAAACCGCTCGAACGTGGTCTGTATACCGTTGAACAAACAATTGGTGCATGACTTTTTAGCGAGCAACCAGTTCCTATGAGCCTGACCTATCAGCTATTTCAAGGCCAACCCATGATCCGCATCGCGCCCCAAATTGCCACCAGAATTACTGCCACGAACAGCCAAACGCTTCTGTTGCGGACCAATGCGGCGCATGCCAGCGCCGCCAGCGCTGCGAGGGCAAGCAGATCAATCAGCTTCAGGTACTCGACCAAGAAGTTCATCAAGGCCTCTCCTGGCTTCTGTTATCTGTGACCTTGCCCAAAGCGAAGCTGCGGGCGGTAGGACAATCAGACAAATTGGCTTTATTCACAGCACGGGAATCTCGCCGCCGTCGAGATCCAAGGTTGCGCCGTGCAGCCACGTTGCCCGCGAGGACACGATGAACGTGACGAAGTCCGCCACATCTTCGACCTTGCCGTAACGGATGATTCCTGTCTCGCGGCAGAATTGCGCACGGATGTCTGCTTCGGGTTGCCCGGTCCGCTCGACCTCGGCACGGATGCGCCGCCACTGCCGATCGGTCTCGACCAGCGATGGATGGATGCAGTTGACGCGCACGCCGTCCTCCTTCCCCAGGTGAGCCAGGCATTTGGTGAAGGCGGCCACGGCGGCATTGACCGAGCTGCCGACGGTAAAGTGCTTCTCGGGCTTGCGCCCGCTGGTTCCGGCGATCGCGACCAGCGCGCCGCGGCGCTCCTTGAGCAGCGGCCAGGCCGCACGCGTGAGGCGCACGTGGGCGAAAAGTTTCAACGCATAGCCGGCTTCCCAATCGGCGTCGGTGAGCTCGAAAAAATCGCCCCGTTTGGTCGCGCCGGCATTGTTGACGAGAATATCGAGCCCGCCGAATTCGCGTCGTATCACCTCGACCAGACTCTCGGCTGCGCGCGGCTCGCACAGGTCGAGCACGTGTACCGCGGCCTTGCGACCTTTGCCGCGGATCGCGTGCGCAACTGCCTCCAGCGCTTGTGCGTCGCGGCCCGTGAGCAGGAGATCGCAGCCTGCATCCGCCAAGGCCAGGGCGATGCCGCGTCCGATCCCGCGGCTGGAACCGGTCACGAGCGCGATTTTACCCTTCAACCCAAGCTCCATTCGCCAGCTCCTCGTGCGTGCCTCAACGCGAATGCATGGCAGCGACGGCAGCTTATGGCATTGGCGCGAGCGGGAATGAAGAGGTTGCGGGTGATCGATCCCCAATGACGCGCTGGCCGGGACGAGCCCGGCCAGCGCCAAGTGGCGGCACCATTGAGCAGCGATCCGGTCCTAGATCTTGTCCGGAGCCCAGATGATGAAATTGTCGCGGTTCGGCATCTTCACTTGCGGCAAAGTCTTGGCGTCCATCACGTCGTTCTCGCCGATGATCTTGTTGAGCGAGAGGATATAGGCGCTGAGCGCGTAGAGCTCGTCGTTGGCCAACGTTTTCGGCATCTGGTACGGCATCGAGCGACGCATGACGTCGAACAGCGTCGTGGCATATTTGTAGTAGGGGACGGTCTTCATCGTATCGATGCGGTCGAACTTGCTGGGACCGACCAAGGGCAAGATGCCCGCCGCGGGATTGACGCCGTTCTCGCCGTGGCACATGGCGCATTTCTGCGAATAGACCGCAGCACCCTGCGTCGCCGTACCGCTGCCGGGTGGCAAGCCGGTGCCGTCGGGCAGGACATCGATGTTCCAGGCCGCGATGTCGGCCTCATTGATCGGTTTGCCGAGACCCGGCGTTTCCGCAACTGCTGTACCGGCGCCGAACGCGAGTACAAGCAAGAGGGCAAAGGGCGACGACTTACGCGTACACATGTTTGATCCCTCCTGCGCTATCGATGCCCCAGCTGGTGATGCTGTTGTAATGCTGATTGGGGAATCCCAACGGATTCGTCACCGGCTTACTGGTCTGGCCGCGGGCGGCGACGAAGTCGGCACGGAGCGGTTGCACCTCTCCGGATTCATCCCAGGCGCGGCTCTGCAGGACTACCGGCTGCCCATCCCAATGCCAGGGCATGCGGAAGCGGGTGAACGCCTTCGGCAGGACCGGCGCTTGCAATGCCGCCTGCGCCCAGCTCTTGCCGCCGTCGGCCGAGACCATGACTTTGGAGATGCGTCCGTTGCCCGAATAGGCGATGCCGGAAATCTCGTAATAGCCCGGCCCGTTCAGCGAATGGCCGAACGAGGGATGGGTGATGAACGATTTGACCTCCTGCACGAAATGAAACAACCACATCTTGCCGTCCGGCAGGATCTGCGAATAGGTCTTCGACTCGAAGAAGCTCATGGCCGGCTGATCGATCAGCTTGATCCGGCGCACGTGCTTGACGTTCATGTTGCCCTGATAGCCGGGCAGCAGCAGACGCATCGGATAACCGTTGCCGGGCTGGATGCGCACGCCGTTCTGGTAGAGCGCGATCATGGCGTCATCCAGCGCCTTCTTCACCGGTACGCTGCGATGCAGGGCGAGCGAGTCCGCGCCTTCCGCGAGCAACCATTTCGCCCTCGGGTCGATGCCTGTTTCCTCCAGCAGCGTGGAGAGCAGCACGCCGGTCCATTCGGCATTGGAGCAAAGTCCATGCAGCGCCTGGGCGGTGGCTTGCACCGGCTCGTTGGAGAACATCGGTGCGCTGTTGCCGCTGCACTCGAGGAAGTGCATGCGGGTCACCATCGGGTAACGCGACAGCGATTCGACCGTATAGACCAGCGGCTGCTTAACGAGCCCATGAATGACAAGCTTGTGTTGGGCTGGATCGATATCCGGCAAACCGGAATGCGAGATCGAGAAGAACAGACCATTGGGCGTGACCGTGCCCTGCAGCAGATGGTGCGGGGTACGGGCGTGGGAATTGCGAAATTCGTTGTTGGGATTGCTGCGGGTGCGAATGACGTCCTTCTCGAATCGTGACGGCACCTGATATGCCGGCACGACCGAGCCCATTTCCAGG
>VAZM01000225.1 GCA_005883135.1 Alphaproteobacteria bacterium | reverse complement strand
CGAGGCGTTAAGGCGGATCAGTGGCGGCCCGATGCGAGCGGCAAGTCCGACGATCAGGGTACTGCGCAATTAGCTGCATCACAGGTAGCGCCGCAGATCGGCAACTGCGACATCGGTCGGACGCTTGATGTTGAAGGGCGACACGAAGCGGCCGGTCTTGTCCATGAGATAGACGATGGCCGTGTGGTCCATGGTGTAGCTGCCGTCGTCGAGGGGGACCTTCTTGAAGTAAACGCGGTAGGCCTTCGCCACCGCCGCGATCTGCGCAGGATCGCCGGTCAGACCGGACATATGCGGATCGAAGCTCGACAGATAGTCCTTCATGGCGGCGGGCGTGTCGCGCTCGGGGTCGACGGTGATAAACAGCGCGCGGGTGCGGTCCGCGTCGGGTCCGAGCGCGCGCAAGATCTCGGAGACCTCGAACAAGGTCGTGGGACACACGTCGGGGCAATGGGTGAAACCGAAGAACACCAGGAAGGGCTGTCCCTTCAAATCCTGATCGGTGACCACCTGCCCATTCTGATCGACGAGCTTGAAGGGTCCGCCGATCGCGGCGATCTGCTGCGCCACCGGCGAGGAGAGGCGCCCGGCCACGATGAGGACGACGCCGAAGCAAAGCGCCAAGCCCGCGAGAAACGCGGCGGCCATCATAAGAAGGCGGCTGTTGCGTGCGGTCATCTCGCAATGCCTTCAGCCGACGGCTCGATCACAAGCACGCGGCGATCCCGGCAACGATCATCTCGTAGAACACCGCGGTGCCGTAGTGGGCCCACAGCGCCAGCGTCCCGGCCAGCAGGATGGCGGCGGCCGCGGAGAGGAGCACGAACGGGCGCGAAAGCAGCGACGGCGTTGCAGAAGCGGTCTCAGGCATCGATGTTCCTGCATCCGGCCGGCCCCAGGGGGCGGCCGCAGCTTTACCAAATAGGACGGCTTGCGGCCCTCGACAATAGCCATGGCCGGGCGTTACCGGGACGCCTCTCGCGATCAAGCCTTGCTTCTGCGCGCGTTGGATCGCGGCGAATGCTGCCGCAACGACATCCTGCGGGGCAGGCGATGGGATGCCTGCAGCGGACCTCCTCGACCTCGGTCCGTGGAGGGCGGTCAGCGCTGCGCTACGCCGAGCTCGATCCGCCGCCGCGGCGGTGGCCCTCAGCGGCGCACATGCATTCATGCGCCATGCCAGCCTGTCCCGATCGGAGCTCTGGCGCTCGGCGCGCGCCTCGCAAGTCACGATTGTGTCCGCTTTGCGACCCTCCGGACCGCCACACTATTCGGCAACGCTTCCTGTGCGCTCCATAAAGCTCTTTCCTGGCGCCGCTGACGGGAGTAATTTTGCCTACTTGTTTGCGTAACCAATGGGCGTGTTGCACCACGCCGAAGCCGATGCGTAACTCGAGTAAAGCCACTGCCGCGAAGCGGCGCCAGTACGGCGCCTTGCCCTACCGGCTGCGGGACGGCTCCCGCCGGCCGCAGTTCATGCTCATCACGTCACGGGAAAACCGCCGCTGGGTGATCCCGAAGGGCTGGCCGAAGAAGGGCAAATCGCCGCAGTCTTCGGCCGCGCGCGAGGCCTTCGAAGAGGCCGGGGTGCGCGGCGCGGTTGCCAAGCGCGCCGTCGGCTCCTTCTCCTATGAAAAGCGGCTCAAGAGCGGCGCCGTCGTCCTCTGCGACGTGCATGTGTTTCCGCTCGAAGTGCGGCGCCAAAGCAAACAATGGCCGGAAAAACAGGAGCGGGTCGTCAAATGGCTCTCCGCCTCGCAAGCGGCGGAAAAGGTCGACGAGCCGAGGTTGGGCCAGATCATCCGCCGCCTCGCGCGCAAGTATGACGGCGCCGACTCCGAGTAAGCCGTCTTTCTTTGGTCGGGCGGCAAAGACGTGGATGCCCGCGACATAAGCGCGTCTACGCGCGTCTTCCGACGCGCTATGCGCGGGCATGACGGACGAGAGAGCGATTCAAACCAGCTTCAGATGACAAGGTTGGAGCGGGCGAAGGGAATCGAACCCTCGACATACAGCTTGGGAAGCTGTCGTTCTACCACTGAACTACGCCCGCGCTCGCAGACCCCGACGCTCTAAGATAACCGCAATGCGCGGTGGGGAAAAGCCGCCGGGCCGGCGGAAGAGTTAAAAGCGCGCGGCGCGGCGCTTGCGCGCGCACTCCACGGCGATCCTCCTGCGGCGGCGCGCGCAGTCGACGCGGCGCTGCGCGCGTGATCCAATGCGGCTTGATCTAATGGGATTGGCCCGGCGGTGAGCCGGATGCGAGGCGGAGGGCAAGCCGTGCGCAGTTTCTTTCGCTGCTGCTTCTTCGTTTGCGCGCTGCTCGGCGTCGCAGCCTCGGCGCAGGCGCAGAGCCCCTCCTCCTATCCCGATCGGCCGATCCGGCTGGTGGTGGCATTTCCGCCCGGCGGCGCAACCGACACGCTGACCCGCCAGATCACGCAAGAGCTGGGCGAGGCGCTGGGCCAGTCCGTCGTCATCGAGAACAAGCCGGGCGCTGGCGGCTATATCGCGTGGAATTACGTCGCCGCCGCGGAGCCGGATGGCTACACGCTGCTGATGGCGGAGAACGCCATCGCCATGAGCCAGGCGCTCTACAAGAAGGCCACGTCGTCGTTCGATCCGGTGAAGCAATACGACGGGATCGCGCTCGTCGCCACGTCGCCGCTGGTGCTGGCCGTCGCCAACAACGTGAATGCCAACTCGGTTGCGGAGCTCGTCGCCTATTCGCGCGCGCTTCCGCAGAAACTCAATTATGCCTCGGCCGGCATCGGTAGCGTCGCGCATCTCACCTTCGAGGTGATCAAGGCGGCGACCGGCATGCAGGCGGTTCACGTCCCCTATAAGGGCGGTGGCCCCGCCATGAACGACGTGATCGCCGGGCACGTGGCGATGAACATGGCGTCGATCCAGGTCGCCAAAGGCCTGGTCGACGCCGGCAAGATCAAGGGCCTCGCGGTGACGAGCACCGAGCGTTCGCCGGTGCTGCCGAATGTCCCGACCATGACCGAAGTGGGCGTGAAGACCGCGGACGTCGATTTGCGTTTCTGGTTCGGCATCTTTGCTCCCACCGGCGTTCCCGCCGCCGTCAGGGCCAAGTTGGAGAAGGCGGTTTCGGCGACGTTGTCGAACCCGCACGTGCGCGAACGGCTGGCGCATCTCGACATCGAGCCGGCCTACGCGCCGGGCAATGCGCTCAAGGCAAAGCTCGAAAGCGAGATCGCGAACTGGAGCAAATTCGTCGACGCCCACGGCATCAAGCCGGAGTGAGCGCGCACATTAGCCGCACGGCGCACTCGGTGTGCTCCCCTCCCCCTTGTGGGGAGGGGTTGGGGGTGGGGGTCCATATTTGGGGCGAGACTTGAGTATCACTGCACGACCCCCACCCCGCGCGCTGCGCGCGCGACCCTCCCCACAAGGGGGAGGGTAGGACCGAGCCCGCGGCGCGATTTTGCATCCAGCACAAATCAAAATGCCGTAGCACTGCAGGTGTCAAAGCGTGGCGTCAGGCAGCTTGCACGGCCGCGATTTATCTCTCTCAAATTCGACCGATGCGCTTAACCCGCCATTTACGGCCTTGGGCGAATCGACTCGCGCGTTTGCCCCGAACGCGAGACAATTCGTCAGGCTCGGCTTCGGTGACCGATTTGGGGCACAAGCCCCAATCTCAGCCCAAGCACCAAGTCGAGCCGCCAGTTTCTTCCGTGCGGTAGAGGGTCGCCCCGATAGGGGGCGCTTCGCCGCCTCGGAAAATAAAGAACCCCGCCGAAGCGGGGCTAGAGGGGGGACTTCCTTCGGCGTATTCGGACCACCCTGGGGACGGGGGAGTCGTGGGGGCAGCCGCTTCGCCTTGATCAGGACCATCTCACATCCCCCCGCCGGGGATGTGATGGGCATCACATTTTGTGCGATTGCCTATTCCCCATGCGGGGTCGCCGGTTGGCGCGACGCCTCGGCCCGCTCGCCGGCGGCGCATGTCTGCCCCTACTCCGCAATATTGACCTAGATCAGTCACTATTTCCTACCTATTCTCGTGGCAGAATCTTCTCCAAGACCGTCGATGGAACTTCGGTCGGGGGCGCGGGTTGTCTTAGGTCTCGTGGGGTTGTCCTAAGTCCAAGGTCGGAAATGCTGAAATCGCCATTGCTCGGCATTTGCGTTGCCGTAGCGGCGCTGCTGTCCACCGGCGCCCAGCCTGCGGTCGCGCGCGATGGGCCGGGAAGCGATTTTTCTCCCATTACCGAGTGGAAAAACCAGATCGGCTCGGACCTCGAGCACAATAAGCGCTACCTGCCCGACAGCCGGACCCGCGGCAAAATCGGCACCGTGCGATTCGAATTGACCATGAATCGCGGCGGCTGGGTGCTTCCGGGGACGCGCATCATCACCGTCGACCCCGAGCTCGGCCGGGTCGCCCTCCTCCTGCTCCAGCAGTCGCAGCCGTTTCCGGCGCCGGACAACTTCAACCTGCGCGACGCGACGTTCCGCGTGGTGGTGCCGATCCGGTTCTACAACGTCGCGCCCGAGGGCGAACCCGAGGTCGTCAGCCTCGACGGCCGCAAGCTCTTGGACTGCTACCAGGCGGATCGCGAGGAACTCGACTATCAGCGCCGCCGGGCGGCGGCTCTGGGGCGCACGCCGCCGACCGGGGTCTCGCGCACGCCTGAAGGCTGCGCCGAGGCGAGGGAGCGCCAGCGCCGCGCCGGGGCCACCAACGACTAATTCACAATCCGCCTAATCGCTTCGGAACCACACCGGCTGGCGTTGTCCCCGCGCACGCGGGGACCCATGAACACCGGCCTCTGCAATATGGGTCCCCGCTTTCGCGGGGACGACAGCATGAGCGAGTGTCCCCGGCGATTGCCCCGCCGGCGAAATTTACGCTACACGTCAATCACCTCCACAGGCAGCAAGCGAAGGCGCCGATGTCCAGCAACGTCCTCAACGGCGGTCAGGTGATCGTCGACTATCTCGTGCGCGAGAAGGTGCCTTACGTCTTCGGCCTGTGCGGCCACGGCAATATCGGCTTCCTCGACGCGCTCTACGAGCGCGCCAGCGACATCAAAACGATCTCCGTTCACCACGAGAGCGTCGCCGGCTTCATGGCCGACGTCTACTACCGCGTCTGCGGCAAACCCACGGCGACGTTCACCTCCTGCGGTCCGGGCTCCGCCAATCTGCCGATCGCGCTCGCCAACTCCTACCTCGATTCCGTTCCGTTCCTGGCCGTGACCGGGAACGTGCCGACCGGGCAATTCAACCGCG
>VAZM01000646.1 GCA_005883135.1 Alphaproteobacteria bacterium | reverse complement strand
TGCTGGTGCCAGCAGTTGAGCGGGATGGCGAACATCGCGCCCGCCTTCCACTCGAAGGTGATGCGCCGGCCCGCGTCGTTCCAAACGCTGGTCGAGCCGCGGCCCTCCAGCACGAGAATCATCTCCTCGAACAGCTGCCGTTGCGGCTCGAGCTTCTTGCCGGGCGGGATTTCGCAGACGTAGCAGTCATTGGATGTGCGCGAGGCCTCATGATTGATGTAGACACCGCGCCCGCCGCGCCGCGGCCACGGCTTGAGCTCGACCGTGCGCAAGTTGCGCACGTAATGCGCGCTGATGATGTCGAGACCTTCGCCGCGGACCCAGCGCAGATACGGCGTGTCCTTTTCGGTGGAAAATTTCTTCGCCAGCTCGTCCGAGACAACAGCGTCCTTGGCCATGGCTTGCTCCTTGCCGTAATCGCAATCTCGCTCGTCCTACCCCGCGCATAGCGGCCATGACGGGCCTGATCACCGACTACTGATGACAACGCATTTATCCGCCTTCATGCGCAGATAGATCGAATCGCCGGTCGGCGTGCGCAGCGACGGGTGCGCTTTTGCCAACAACACAACATCGCCGACCTTGACGCGAAAATCCAGGTAATCGCCGAGGAAATCCTTGGCGTCGATCGTACCCTTGCAGACGTTGTCGCCGTCATCCGCCGCCGGCGGCGCTTCCGACAATTCCACGTCCTCCGGCCGCACTGATACGATGACGGCGGCGCCCTTGCGCACCCCCTCGCTCCCATGCGCTTTGATCTCGCCCATGGCGGAGCTGACGACGCAGCGGCCGTTGGCGAGCGCCGTCACCGTACCGCCGATAAAGTTGGTCATACCGACGAAATCGGCGACGAACCTGTCGGCGGGCTGCTCATAGATCTGTCGCGGCGTGCCGATCTGGACGATCCGCCCCTCGTTCATCACCGCGATCTCGTGCGAGAGGGCGAGCGCTTCGCTCTGGTCGTGGGTGACGTACACCGTCGTGAGGTTGAGGTCGCGCTGCAGCCGCTTGAGCTCCGAGCGCATGCGATCGCGCAGCTTAGCATCGAGATTGGAGAGCGGCTCATCGAGCAGCAGGATCTGCGGCTCCATTACCAGGGCGCGTGCCAGCGCGAGCCGCTGTTGCTGGCCGCCGGAGAGCTTCGTGGCGTCGCGCTCGAGGAGATCGTCGAGGGCCACCGCCTGCAGCACCCGCATCACCCGTTCGCGGACTTCGGTCTTGGCGAGCCCGCGCACCTCGAGCGGAAACGCGGCGTTCTGAAAGACGTTCATGTGCGGCCAGATGGCGTAGGACTGGAACACCATGCCGAAATTGCGCTTGTTGGGCGCGACGAAGATGCCCTGCTCCGACGAATAGACGAGGCGTCCGGCGACCTCGATGTCGCCCGCGCTCGGCCGCTCCAGCCCGGCGATGGAGCGCAACGTCGTCGTCTTGCCGCAGCCAGAAGGGCCGAGCAGCGTAAACAGCTTGCCCTCCGGCACCTCGAACGAGACGTTTTGCACCGCCTTGACCGCGCCGCCACCCTCGTTGGCGTATTCCTCGCGTTCTTCAGGTTTCCGCAATTCCAAACCGCCGGCCGACGAGCTGCGCCAACATGACGAGCACGAACAGCGCGACGATCAGCATGACGCCGAGCGCCGAAAGCTCCACGTACTGCCCATTCTGCCACAGCTCCCAGATCATGATCGATACTACCTCGGTGCCGGGCGAGTAGAGCAGGATCGAGCTCGACAGCTCGCGAACCGAGACGATCATCACGTAGATGAAACCCGCCAGCAGCCCCGGCTTCAACAGCGGCAGCACGACGCGGCGAAAGGTCATGCTCCACGATGCGCCGCTCATCGCCGCCGATTCCTCGAGCTCCTTGTGAATCTGCAGCATCGAGGCCGAACTGTAGCGCATGCCGTAGGGCAGAAAGCGCGTGACATAGGCGATGAAGATGATCCACAGCGTGCCGTAGACGCCGATGTCGACGTAGAGATAGCAGACCATGATGGCGAGCCCGAGCACCAAGCCGGGGAAAACCAGCGGCAGCGACGCCAAATTGTCGAGCAACCAGCCTCCCGGCACCTTGGTGCGCACGACGATCCACGCGATGACCGCCGACACGAGCATGACGGTGGTGGCGGTTCCGAGCGCGAGCACGACGCTGTTCCATACCGTATTGGCGAATTGCGGATGCTCGAGCACGGCGCGATAGGAATCGAGGCTGACACGGCGGAGCGCCGCCCAGGATGGCGCGCTGTAGAATCTCTGCAGCGAGGACCAAACCAGCACGAGGAAGGGCAACAGCACGATCACGACGAAGTAGACGATGAAGATCGTCGCGGTGAGATAGCGCCAGCGGCCGAGGTCGATCGTGCGCGGACGAAAGCCTTTGCCGGTGACGGTCGAGAACCGCCCGCCCTGGCGGGAGAGCCGCGACTGCCAGTAGACGCCGAGCGAGGTGATGAGCAACAGCGTCACGGCATACGCGGCGGCAAGCCCCACCTCGCTCGGATATTGATGGATCGCTTGGTAGATCGACGAGGTATAGACGTGAATGCCCACGGGCAGCCCGAGCAGCGCCGGCACCTCGAACGACTCGATCGCGCGCACGAACAGGATGAGCAGCGCCCCGAGCGCCGCCGGCCATGCCAGCGGCAGCGTGATTCGTCGCGCGATCTGCGGCACGGAGGCTCCGCTCATCGCGGCTTGCTCCTCGAGCGCGGGATCCATGGAGCGGAACGCGGCGGTCATCAGCAGAAAAGCCACGGGCGAATAGTGCAGCCCATCGACCCAGATCATCCCGGACATGGTGTAGACGTTCACGAATACCGCGTTGGTGTCGAACAGCTTCTGCAGGCCGAGATTGATGAGCCCGATCTTCGGGCTCCCCAGCAGGATCCAGGCCACCGCGAAGAGAACGCCCGGGATCACCAGCGGGATGATGGCAAGCGCGAAGAACAGCGTCTTGAACGGCGTATTCGTGCGCTCATTCATCCAGGCGAGCGCGGTGCCGACCACGAGCGAGAGCGCCGCCGCGCCGACGGCAAACTGCAGCGAGTTGGTGAATAGCCGGGCGTTGTCGCTGCTCAAATAGGCGGTACGGAAATTCTCCAGGGTATATCGCGCCGGCTCCGCCGCCGTCTGCGGCGTAAGAAAGCTCTGCCATAGCAGGAACACGAGCGGCACGAGGGCGAGCCAAACGACCAGCGCGACCGCAACGCCGACTATCAGCCATTTAGCATCGAGCCGCGGCGCGAGGGCGGGCAACGGAGCGAGACGCCCGGCCGAGTCGCTCACTACATTGCTCCGCACTGCCGCTGATAGGCAAAGGCTAATGCCTCAGCGTCCCCTCCCCCGCTTGCGGGGGAGGGACAGGGAGGGGGCATGCGATCTGATCCACCCCCTCCCCACCCCTCCCCCGCAAGCGGGGGAGGGAGCAGACCGAGTTTGTGGTACGCAGCCTTAATCATCATGACGGTGGTGATCATCATGATCGTGATCATGCCCATGACCATGGCCGTGCCCGTGATCATTGGGTTGATGCTCGTGATGATGAATTCGCTGGGGCGGACGGCCCCGCCGCGGATCCTCGCTGAACAACAGCGACTTGATCGTGACCGGCACGGTGAACGATGGCATCCGAACGCGCCCGAGATCGATATAATCGAAGTCGCGCAGCACCAATCCATCAATTGCCAAGATCTCGCTCTCGACCAGCAGCTCCTCGCGCAGGATGGCGCCCAACGTCTGCGCCACGTCGCCATCGAGCATGAGGTAGAGCGGCTTCTTGCGCTCGATGGTGGTCGCAAGACCGTGGCGGATGCCCTCGGCGAACGCGAGGACGCGCTCGTAGGAGGGCGCCCCCTGCCAGCGCAGCGCAAGCGCCACATCGCCCTCGCCCTCGACCAGATCGAAGGCGGTGAAATGCGCGCGGATCGCTTTGGCGAGCTTGTCCGGCTCGATCGTTTCCTCGCAGAAGTAAGGCGGCTGCAGCACCTGGAGATTGCGCCGCGGCAGAAGCTCGCCCGGTTTCGAGATGTAGCTGGTATTGCCGCTGAGCTGCACGCTGTATTCGGAGGCGCCGAGCGCGGTGGCGCGGATGCACTCGCCGGCGGGAATAAGCGGCCAGGGCAG
>VAZM01000224.1:5672-11005 GCA_005883135.1 Alphaproteobacteria bacterium | reverse complement strand
GCTATTGCGCATGAATCGCCACAGCACGTTGTCCTGAAACGTGTCGGGATTGTTCCGGTAGGCGCGTCCGAGCATGTGATGCGCCATGTGGGTGGTGAACCAGCCGACGATGAAGCCCGAACCGAAAATGCCGCCGTGATAGAGAATGTCGCGGTACTGATCGGCGGCGCCCTCCCACGGCACGATGCAAGCGAGCGACGGCGGCTTTAGATTAGCCACCCACCATTGGGTGCGCGCGAAGAACGAGATGCCGATGGTCGCGACGCGGCCGTTGCTCCAGGGCTGATGGCCGGCCCACTCGATCGCGTCGTAAAAATCGATCGCCTCCTGCGGAGAATAGAGCACGGATTGCCCCGGCGACTTGCCGGAGCCGCGTTCGTCGACGCGTACGCAGCAATAGCCGCGCGGCACCCACCATTCCGGATTTACGGTTTCCCAGTTCATGTGCGGATTGGGCGTCTCTTCCAGGTCGGGGGGCGGAATCCAGAGCTTATCCTTCTGGTAGATGCCCATGTTGATCAGCACCGGAAACTGCCCGTCGGCATCGGGCCGGAACACGTCGGCCTTGAGCCTGGCGCCATCGCGCATCGGGAGGTCGACGTCCTTCTCGATCGTCATGTTGTATCGGGGCGTGGACGCATCGCTCTCCTTGCGGGTCGCCAGTTGCTCTTGCAAGGGTGCCTCCCAACGGATTGCGGTCGTTCGCAACGCTATCAGACGCCAAGACGTGCGGCTATGCAGGGGGTACAAATGAGCGGAACGAAGCGATCCATGGAGAGCGCATGAAAGCCGCCGTTGCGACGGAGCAGGGATTGACGCTGCGCGAGATTGCACAGCCTAAGCCGAAGCCCAACGAAGTGCTGGTGAAGGTGCGCGCCGCCGCGCTCAACCGGGCCGACCTTGCCACCGCGCGTGGCATTCCCCACGGCAGCCACGGCGGGATCGGCGCCGCGGTCGGCCTCGAATGGGCGGGCGAGGTGGTCGCGACCGGCGACGAGGTCGAGGGATACGCGCCGGGCGAGCGTGTCATGTGTTCCGGCAGCGGCGGTTATGCCGAATACGCCGTCAGCGACTGGGGACGCGTCAACCCGATGCCGGATGGCATGAGCTTCGAACAGGCGGCGTCGCTGCCGGTCGCGCTCATCACGCTGCACAACGCGCTCCTCACCGCCGGCCGCCTGCGCCGGGGCGAGCGCGTGATGATCCAGGGCGCGAGCTCAGGCGTCGGCCTCATGGGCTTGCAGATCGCCAAACTGATGGGCGCCGAACTGGTGATCGGCTCGTCCACCAACGACGCGCGCCGCGCGCGTCTCAAGGAGTTTGGCGCCAATCTCGCCGTCGACACCCGCGATCCGGCCTGGGCTGATGCGGTGCTCGCGGCCACCGCCGGCAACGGCGTCGATCTCGTGGTCGACATGCTGTCGGGTCCAGTCGTCGTGCAGACGATGAAAGCGACCGCCATCCGCGGCCGCATCGTCAATGTGGGCCGCCTCGCCGGTATGAAGGCCGAGCTTGACTTCGACCTGCACGCTCTGCGGCGCATCGACTATATCGGCGTGACCTTCCGCACCCGCACGCTCGAGGAGGTGCGCGAGATCAGCCGCCGCATGCGCGCCGATCTATGGGACGCGGTGACCGCGGGCAAGCTGGCGTTGCCGATCGACCGCCGCTTCCCGCTCGATGACGCCGTGGCGGCGCAGGCGCACATGCGCGAGAACAAGCACTTCGGCAAGATCGTGCTGACGATATGAGCTGCCCGCGCGCGGTCCATGGCCGCGCCGTCCTCACGCCTTAAATCGCCTTCACATCATCGAGCCGTGTGCGTCAGCTCTTGCGGATCCGAAACACCAGCACGTCGCCCTCGCGCGTGCTCGACACCATGGTGTCACCGGTCTCCCGCAACAGGTTGGGGATGTCGATCGCCGTGAGAGGGTCGGTGCATTCGGCGATGAGCAGGTCGCCCGCTTGCAAGCCGCCCAGCGCCTTGCGCGCGCGCAGCGCCGGCAAGGGACACTTGAGCCCGCGCAAATTGAGTATCTTCTCGGCCACGAGGTTTCCGCCTGCACCCCCGCCGCGCGGGCGGGAAAGGACAATATATAATAGTCAAGAGCCGAGCCCGTGGACCCCGATAGACCACAACGCATCGCCCGGCTGACGCCGCTCGCCGACGTGCTCGCGCGCCTCGCGGCACTGGTTGAACCGGCGCGGGCGGACACTGGCCCAGGACGTGGTCGTTGCTTCAGCCATTCCACCAGCGGCACGGGCGTTGCGCGACGGTTGGGCCGTTCCCTCCGATCTGACCATCGACGCGAGCGGCTATGCCCCGGCGCCGCTGCCGTTTGCGTTGCGCCTCGACGCCGGGGAGCCTCTGCCGGACGGCGCAGATGCGGTCGCCCCGCTCGATGCGGTGGCGCTCCGCGATGGCGTGGGGCACGCGCTCGCCCCCGTCAGTCCCGGGGAAGGCGTATTGCCCGCGGGTGCCGACGGCGCGGCCGGAGCAACCTTCCTGCCGGCCGGTCGGCATCTCGGCGGCGTCGAGATCGCGTTGCTCACCGCGGCCGGCGTGGCCGCGATTTCCGTGCGTGCACCACGGCTGCGCCTCGTGCGCGTCGGTCGGGCCGACGATGCGGTGATCGATGCCGCGATCGGCTATCTCGCCGACGCGGTCGAGTGCCAGGGGGGCGTTCCCGCGATCGCTGCGCAGGAGGGTTTCGCTGACGCACTGGCGGTGGCGGACGCCGATGCGGTCATTGTGGTGGGCGGCACCGGCAGCGGCAGGCGTGACGTCACGGTGCGCACGATCGCGTCCGTCGGTGCGGTGCTCGTTCACGGGGTGGCCTTGCTGCCCGGCGAAACCACAGCGCTGGGAACCGTCGGCACGCGACCAGTGTTGGCGGTTCCAGGGCGGCTCGATGCGGCGCTCGCGGCCTGGCATTTGTTGGGCCGGGCAATGCTCGCGCGGCTCGCAGGAAACCGAGAGACGCCGCCCATGCGAACGGCAAGGCTCACGCACAAGCTGTCCTCGCCTGTGGGCCTCTCGGAGCTCGTGCCGGTGCGGTGCGAGGGCCTCTCGGCCACCCCCATAGCCTCGGGCTATGTGCCGCTTGCGGCGCTCGCGCAGGCCAACGGCTGGGTTCTCATCGGCGCAGACAGTGAAGGATATCCGGCGCAGAGCGAGGTCGTGATAAGACCTTGGCCATGACAGCGCGTTTGCAGCCGAAATCCGCGGGGCGCGATCTCGACTCTGATCTGTTGACCGCGATACGCCGTGCTGCGCGGCAGGAGCAATTTCTCGAAGTCGTATCTGCCGAGGAAGCGCGCGAGCGCTTCATGCGGCGGATCGATCTCGCGCCGTTGCCCGGCGAGACGGTCGGCTTGGCCGAGGCGCTCGGCCGCGTGCTCGCCGCCGACGTCGCCGCGCCGATCGACGTGCCGCCGTTCGATCGCGCCAATGTCGACGGGTTTGCGCTGCGCTCCGCCGACACGACGGGCGCGAGCGACGGCGCCCCGCGGCGGTTGCGTCTCAACGGGGAAGTGATCGTCTGCGGCCATCCGCCGGCGCTGGAGGTGAGGGCGGAATCCGCGACGACCATCGCCACCGGCGGAGTGATCCCGCGCGGCGCGGACGCCGTCGTCATGATCGAGCACACCGATCTCATCGACGAGGACGCCGCACCGGCGATCGATGTGCGCCGCGCCGTCGCGCCGGGGCAGTTCATCTCCTATGCCGGCTCCGACATTGCCCGCGGCGAAACGGCCCTGCGCCGCAAGACGCTCCTCTCGTCGCGCGAGATTGGGATGCTCGCGGCCTGCGGTCTCGCCGAGATCGACGTCGTGCGCAAGCCCAAAGTGGCGGTGCTGTCGACCGGCGATGAACTCGCTGCGCCGGGAAGCGCGCTTGCGCCCGCGCGGGTCTACGACAGCAATGGTGCGATCATCGCCGCCGCCGTGGCGGAAGCGGGTGGGGAACCAGTCTCCTTCGGCGCGTTTCGCGATGAAGAAGCGGCGCTCGAGCGTGCCGTCCGCGCGGCGCTGGCGGCGTGCGATCTCGTCGTGCTCTCCGGCGGCACCTCGAAAGGCGCGGGCGACCTGTCCCACCGCATCGTCTCGAAACTGGGCGAGGTTCTCGTCCACGGCGTTGCGCTCAAGCCCGGGAAGCCGCTTTGCCTCGGCGCGATCGACGGCAAGCCGCTCGCGGTGCTGCCGGGATTTCCTACGTCTGCGATTTTCACCTTCCATGCCTTCGTCGCGCCGGTGATCCGTGCCCGTGCCGGGCTCGCGGCGCAGGCGACGCGCAGCATCGAGGCGCAGGTGCCCGTGCGCATCGCGTCGGAACTCGGCCGAAAGGAGTTCGTCCTGGTCGCGCTGGCGCCGGGCGAGGATGCGCCGGTCGCCTTTCCGACCGCCAAAGGCTCGGGCGCGGTTACGAGCTTCTCCCAGGCCGATGGATTTCTGGAGATTGACGCGCTCGCGGCGGCGCTCGACGCGGGTAGCCGTGCCCGCGTGACCTTGATCGGCCAGACGGCTGCCATGCCCGATCTCGTCGTCATGGGCAGCCACTGCATCGCCCTCGATGTCGTGCTCGGCGCGCTTGTGGAGCGCGGATTTGCCGCGCGCACCATCGCGGTCGGCAGTATGGGCGGAGTCGCGGCCGCCGAGCGCGGGGAGTGCGATCTTGCCCCGGTGCATCTCGTCGACCCCGCGACCGCCCGCTACAATGTTCATTTACTGCGTCCAGGACTCGCGCTGGTGAAGGGCTGGCAGCGCATGCAGGGCTTCATGCATCGCCGCGATGACGCTCGCTTCGCGGGATGCAGCGCAACCGATGCCATCAAAGCTGCGCTCGGCGATCCTGGCTGCCTCATGGTCAACCGCAATACTGGCGCGGGCACGCGCGTACTCATCGACCGGCTGCTCGGCGGGGCGCGCCCCCCCGGCTACAGCAATCAGCCACGCTCGCACAACGCGGTCGCCGCCGCGGTCGCGCAGCGCCGCGCGGATTGGGGCATAGCCATCGAGTCGGTTGCCCGGCTCTACGGCTTGGCCTTTCTCCCCATTGCGCCCGAAGACTACGACTTCCTCGTCGTCGAAAGCCGCCGCGAGCGCGCTGGGCTTGCGGCGTTTTTAGAGGCGCTGCGCGACGAGATGGTGCGCGAAAAAATTCGCGCCCTCGGCATGCATCCTGCCGAGGCGTGAGCTCTTCGAGATCCGCAATGATCGTCCGCGTGCTTGCCGTTTTTTTGCTCCTCCTGCTCGCGCCACCGGCGGCACAGGCGCAACTGCGCGGCCACGGCGGGCCGGTGCGGGCGCTCGCGATTTCGCCCGACGGAAGT
>VAZM01000224.1:0-5662 GCA_005883135.1 Alphaproteobacteria bacterium | reverse complement strand
CGGCGATCCGCTGGTCGCTGCCGCAAAACGCGGCCGAGCAGGTGCTGCGCTTCCACGATGGTGCGGTGAACGCGGCGCTGTTTCTTCCCGACGGCCGCCTCGCCACCGCCGGCGAGGATGCGCGCATCGCGACCTGGACGCCGGGCAAGGCGCAGCCGTCGATGGTGCTCGAAGGCCACGAAGCGCCGGTGGTCGCGCTTGCGCTCTCGCCCGACGGCACCACGCTCGCATCCGCGTCCTGGGATCACACCGCGCGGCTATGGTCGCTCGCCGGCGGGACGTCGCGTCTGATCGAGGGCCATACGCAGAACGTCAACGGGGTCGCCTTTGCGCCCGACGGCCGCGCGCTCGTCACCGTAGGCTACGATGCGATGCTGCGCATCTCGCCCCTTGCGGGCGGCGGCGCACCGACGGTCGTGCCGCTTCCGAGTCCGCTCAATGCCGTCGCCGTTGCGCCCGACGGCGAGATCGTCACCGCCGGCGCCGACGGCAAAGTCTACGTCCTTTCGAGCGCCGGCGAACTCATCGGCGCGATCGAGGCGGCGCAAGCGCCGATCATCGCGGTGGCGCTCTCGCGCGATGGGAGCCGCATCGCCGCCGCCGGGATCCGCGGCTCGGTCGCCATCATCGACCGGCTTGCGCGCAAGGTGGAACGCACGCTGGTCGGACCGGGCCTGCCGGTCTGGTCGGCCGCGTTCTTTCCTGACGGGCGCTCGCTGTTGACCGGCGGCAGCGACCGCATGATCCGCCGCTGGGACGTCCTGACCGGCGAGCCGATCGGCAACATCGTCATGGGCGCGCCCGAGGACCCGCTCGCCGCCTTCGCCGGCGATCACGGCGCCGAGGTGTTTCGCGCCTGCGTCGCCTGCCACACGTTGAACCCGAACGAGGGCGCCCGTGCCGGGCCCACGCTGGCGGGGATCTTCGGACGGAAGATCGCGACCCTGCCCGGTTACAATTTCTCCGACGCGCTTAAGAAGCTCGATATCGTGTGGACGCCCGAGACGGTCGCCAAGCTGTTCGAGGTCGGGCCTATGGCCTATACGCCAGGCACCAAAATGCCGGAACAGCGCATCGGCTCAGCCGAAGATCGCGCTGCCTTGGTGGAATTTCTCGAGAAGGCGACCGCGAGGCCGTGATTAACTTGGCCAGCGCGACGCGCGAGAACAAATCACCGGCGTTCACTTCGTTGCGCGGACTAACTCCAGAACGGCATCGGCGAAAACCTTGGGCACTTCCTGGGGAAGATTGTGGCCGGCACTCGGGATCACTCGACGTTGATAGGGGCCGGTAAAGAATTCTGCGTGAGGTTGCGAGCTTTCCGCCGGCGAGAGGCCGCTGCCCTCGCCGTGTAGCACGATCGCCGGCACCGAAATCTTGGGCTTGGCGGCGAGCCGCCGTTCGATCGCGTCGAGGTTCGGATCGCCGTCGGCGTAGCCGTAACGGTGACGATAGGAATGGATCACCACGTCGACAAAGTCCGGATTGTCGAACGAGCGGGCCGTGCGGTCGTAAGTGGCGTCATCGAACCGCCAATTCGGCGACCAAAGGCGCCATAGCAGTCGACAAATCTCCCGCCGGTTGACCTCCAGTCCGGCGCGGCCGCGCGGAGTGTGAAAATAATACTGATACCAGAGGCGGTGCTCCTGCTCCGCCGGCGCCGGTTTGGCCGATCCGGTGATGTCGTGGATGTTGTAGCCGTTGGCCGAGACCAAGGCGCACGCGCGTTCCGGCCAAAGCGCGGCGACGACGCAAGCGGCGCGCCCGCCCCAGTCGTAGCCGGCGAGCACGGCGCGCTCGAGCGCCAGCGCGTCCATGAGCTCCTTGAGGTCGTTGCCGAGCGCCGCCTGCTGCCCGGAACGCAGCGTGTCTGACGCGAGAAAGCGGGTGGGACCATAGCCGCGCAGATACGGGACGATCACCCGGCATCCCGCTTCGACGAGCGGCGGCACAACGCCGTCGTAGGTGCGGGGATCGTAGGGAAAGCCGTGCATGAGCAGGACGGGAGTGCCGTGCCCCGGTCCGCTTTCTTCATAGGCGATCTCGAGTAGGTTGGTGCGGACACGGTTGAGAGCGGGTGCACGGTCCATGGTGCGCCGTTCAGGTTTCCGGCTCGCCGGCACGCCCTTCCTGTTCGCGCTCCCGCAAATAATCCTCGGTGGTGCGGGCCTTGGGCCGCGGCGGCTCGCGGTAGGGATCGAACTCCTGCTCGGTGATCGCGACCACCCGGCAGTCCTCGCACATCTTGATCACTTCGAGCCGTTGCGCGGAATTCTGGAACATCCAGTGTTTGCCCTCGAGCTTCGCGGCGACGCGCTCGATGGTGCTCTTGACCCCGAACGGCTTGTTGCACCGGATGCAGCGGAACGGCTCCTCCTCCTTGAGGACGCGGGCGGTCGCGGTGGCCGCGCGGAAATCGAGTTGCGGCCGTAAGGTGATCACTTTCTCCGGACACGTCGCCTTGCACAGCCCGCACTGCACGCAGGCATCTTCGGTAAAGCGCAGCATCGGCCGCTCCGGATTGTCGCTGAGCGCGCCGGTCGGGCAGGCCGACACGCAGGCGAGACAGAGCGTGCAGCCCTCGGCATTGATCTCGACCGTGCCGAAGGGCGCACCCGCCGGCAATGCAATCACGTCGATCGCAGCCGGCGCCGCGCGCTGCAGCTCCCGTAACGCGAGCCGCATCACGTCCCGCTTGCCGCCCACGGGCAGGAAGCTCGCCGGACGCGGCGTGCCCTCACGCTGCGCGATCGCGCGCAGCGCCTGGCCGAGCGCATCCGGATCGTCGGTTTCGATGGTGGCCACGCGCGCGTCGCCGAATCCGAGCCCGGCGAGGATCGGCTCGGCGAGCGCGATCGTTCCTCGCAAGCCGGTCACGTCATGGCGCGGCTTTGCGCGCAGCAGCAGGCGCATCGCTGCCGCGCCATAGGCAAACGCGGCGGCAATGCTTTCGAGGCCGACCTGCGTCACTTCGTTGACGGCGACGGGCAACACGTTCGCGGGCAGGCCATCGCCGAAACGCGCGAGCGCATCGATCAGCGGCGCGCCATGCGCGTTGTCGTGCACGAGCACGACCGGCGGCTCGCGTCCACCTGCGTCGCGGTAGGCGCCAAGCAGCACGCGCAGCTTGCGCATGAAAGTATCTGCCGGCGGCAGCGCGTAACCGGCGGCGCCGGTCGGGCACACCGCCGCGCATTGGCCGCAGCCCGCGCAAATAAATGCGTCGATCGCGACGTGATCGCCCGCGGGCGCGATCGCCCCGGTCGGGCAGAGATCGAGACAGCGGGTGCAGCCAACGATGCGCGAGCGCGAATGGGCGCACAGATCCTCGGTGAAAGCGACGTAGCGCGGCTTATCGAAACTGCCGACGAGGTCGCGCGCCTTGAGCACCGCCTTGAGCACGGCCGCGGGATCGTCAGGGTTCGCGCGCAGATAGCCGTCGCGCAGATCCGATGCGGTGAAAAGCGCCGCCTCGCCGGAGAGGTCGAGCACGAGATCGCAGCGCGAGACCGCACCGTCGCGCGGCGCGGCGAAGCTCATCATCCCGCGCGAGGACGGCGCAGACTGGGCGTAGCCGTCAACGACGAGCTCGAACGCGCCGAGGTAGCCCTTGGCCGAACGGATCGCGCCCTTCACCACGGGGAAGTCAGTCACCCGCGGCGGCGTCACCCCGGCCGGCGGTTTTATCAGCACCGTGACGTCGAGGTGATCCTTGAGCAGGTTGCCGGCCTCGACCGCCCGTTCGTCGCGGCCATAGATCAGGATCACGCCCTCACTGCTCAGCCCGACGAACGGAACTTCGGGCACAGGCTCGGTGGCGGCGGCGAGCAACGCCGCCATCTTGGGGCCGGCCGCATCGGCATCCTTCGACCAGCCGGCAGTCTCGCGGATATTGGCGTAAGTGACGTCGGCGGCGTCGGCCGTTTGCGAAAACAGCGGCGCCTCTTGGGTGCAACCCACGATCAGCGGCTCGCCGCCAGCCGCCGCGGAGCAGAATTTATCGAGTTCCGCCCGGCACAGCTGGCGCGCCGTCGAGACTTCGGCGCCGCGACAGCCTCGCTGCACCGCCGGGACGTCGAGCGGCATCGTGTCTTCGCACGAGCAGATCAAGACCTTAGGCGGCCGGTCGGCCATGTCGTCTCCGGCTGTTCGCGAGGCACCGTCTCGGCGTTTTGCCCGCGCAAAATGGCTGCCTCGGTAAGGGCCGCCGCGGCAATCGGTCGAGGCGATGGCGCTACGGCAGGCCCGGCGGCGCGATAGCCGGGCGCGGCCCTGGCCGCGGTGCGTATCACGTTATAAGTATTACAAACAACCTTCGCGAGTCCGGTTGCCAAATGCCGTTGCAAGAGCGCGCCCGCCTGCGCCTATCCAAATCGGCACTCGACCTGCCGCCGCCGTTTCGGCTCGTGACATTGCGCGAGGTGGGCGACGCCTTCGCGCACGCGACCCACGTGGCGGCCGAAGAAGGGGCGGGGACGCTCGTCTACGTGGGTCGCTTCGACCTTGTGGAATTCGCGCTGGTGTTGGAGCCGGACGAACCGCTCAAGACCGCCCGCCGCGCGCTTTATGCCGGCCTCGCTGCGCTGGCCGATGCGCTGGCGGTGCACGCTCCGCCCGAGCTGCCCATCGCGTTCGACTGGCCGGACGCGGTGCGGGTGAATGGCGGGCTGGTCGGCGGCGCGCGCCTCGCCTGGCCGGAGCGCGCCGATGAGCACCGACCGCCGGCCTGGCTGGTGTTCGCCGCCACGATTCGCACCGTGGCCATGGGCGAGGAGGAACCCGGGTTGCGGCCGCTCTCGGCGGCGCTCGAGGACGAAGGCTTCGACGATCTCGGTTCGGGACGGCTAGTGGAAAGCTTCGCCCGCCATTTCATGGTCGCGGTTGATGCCTGGCAGGAGCAGGGATTTGGGGCCGTCGCGAAGAATTATCTCGCCCGGCTCGCGCCCGAGAGCGGTCTGCGCCGCGAGATCGCGGACAACGGCGATCTCCTGGTGCGGCGCGTCGCCAATGCGCATGGAGCAGAAGGCGAGCGGCGCTCGCTCCTGCGGGCGCTCGAGGCACCGTCGTGGCTCGACCGCGCGACCGGAGGGCCGCGAAGGTGAAGCTTCTGCGCACCATTCGGCTTGACCCGTCGGATACGTTCGTGTTCGAGCGCGCAGCCGATCCGGGCGAATGGGCGGTGTCCGGCGCCTTCATGTTCGCGCACGCGGATCCGGATGCGCTCGAGGGCAAATCACGCGCGGCCTTCCGCGGGGGATTTCTCGGCGTGAACTCGCTCGGATGGTCGACGCTGGCGCAGATCGTGGAAGCAAGCGAGGCGGATCGCGACGCGCTGGTCGAGACGCTGGGACGGCAACTCTACGAGCGCCTCAGCGCGCCCGACCTCGCCGCCGCCCGCGCGGCGGCGCAAGAGGAGGTCGCCTTCGCCGCCTCGCTCTGCGATCATCCCGGCGATACGCTGATTGCCGTGCACCGCACCTTCGAGGACGGGGCGATCCGCGAGGCATTTCGCAGCTTGCATCCTCGCGGCACGCGCAAGCCGATGCGCGCCTTCTCGTTCCTCGAAGTGGAGAGCGAAGAGGAGCCGCGCGAGGAGGTCGATCTGCTCGCGCTGGCGCAGCCCAAACCAAGCGAGTGAGTCGCAAGCACACGCGTCGAGACG
>VAZM01000645.1 GCA_005883135.1 Alphaproteobacteria bacterium | reverse complement strand
AGGGCATGACAGCGCTGCGCCGAGGGGAGCGGTGGCACATGCCCGCTGATGAAGAACGGAATGACCGGCACTGTCATGTCCGGCGTGAGGAAGTGCAGCGGCACGGTGACGGAATGATCCACCGAATAGTTCTGAGTCATGCCGACATCAAACCCGGCGGCAACGACGGCGCAGCGAATGTGTGCGGCCACGTCAAGCATGGAGGGCACGATGTAATTCGGCACGTCTTGCGGCTCGTCATTCGGCGCTTTGAATCTCGTGTCGATGCCGACTGCGAAGATCGGCAGGCTGTCGAGAAAGAACGTGTTCAGATGATCGGTGTCGAACATCACGATTAGGTTCGGCCGTTCCGCAGCGAGCTGCGCTTTCTGGGCTCCAAACAGTTTTGCGGTCTCGCAGTCGGGACCGTCGCGCTTCACGAAATGGGGAAAGATCGGAGTGTGCGGAACGCCGAAGCCGGCAACGATCTGCGCCATGGCACCAAGCCTAAATGGGCCCTCGGGGCAATCTTAGACGCGAGCACGGGAATCCGTATTACCGGCGCTTTGAGGGCTGTGTCACGCTACTGGCTGCCCGACTTCGTCGACCTTCACCGCGCGCATGCGTTGATTGTAGGTTTTCACGTCGAGCCCGCAAACCTCGAAGCGTGCCAGATAGTTCATGAGGAATGCGTTGATGCCCATACGATAAAGGGTGCCGACGTCGCCGGCGAGCAGCGCGCGTCGCTCATCGTCGCTGAGATCTAGTGGGGCGAGCGCCTTTGCCGGATCGGCTTTCATCGCCGCACGGAAAGCATGGTCGCGCAGGACCTCACGACAGAGATGGTTGACCGCAAAAATGGACATCGTCGCCACGCTAGGTGTTCAGATAGCTCTTCCGATACCAGTCGTTAATCTCGCCGCCGGTGGTCACCCAGACCTCCTGGCGCGATCTGATATGGGCCAGAGCCTGATCGAAGTATTTGCTGCGATGCGGATGCCCGATCAAGAACGGGTGTAGGCAAATCGACATGATCATAGAGCACATCGAACTGATCGCAGATCATCCTGCCGAACGTCTCCGGCGCCTGGCCCTGGTCGAGGAACACGGGAATGTCGTTCATCTCGATCGAATACGGCATCGAGATCATCGACCCGGACTTCACCCGCATCGGATACGGCTGCTCGTCATTGACCCAGTTGCCGACATATTGGATGCCGTTCTCGGCGAGGATATCGAGCGTGCGGTGGGATTCGCTCAGCGCGGGGCTCAACCACCCGCGGGGTCGCGCCCCGGTGCTCGCCTTGATGGTGTCGATGACGTTCTTGATCAGCTCTCTTTCCTCGTCCTCCGACTGCCGATTGATCAGCGTGGAATTATTGTTGCCGTGGCCCATCCATTCCCATCCCAGCTGCTTGCCGCCCTCGATGATGCGAGGGTAGTGCCGGCACACGTCGGAGTTCAGCGCCACGGTGCCTTTAACGCCGTGCCTCTCCATCACCTCCATCATGCGCCAGATGCCGACACGCACGCCGTAGTCGCGCCAGGAAAAGTTGAGCACGTCGGGGACCAGGCTTGCGGTTACCGCGGTGACCGATGTGGACGGCCGGTCGAACAGAAAGTGCTCGATATTCGGGATGACCCAGACCGCCACGCGTGCGCCGTTCGGCCAGCGCAGCGGCTTGCGGTCGACGATGGCCGAATAAGGATAGCGGTCTTGCTCCTGGGGAGCCGGCGGAGCTTGCGACATAGCTCTGGTCCTTGTGCCCTTTACGCGTTCACGTTGTGGCCGACGGTGCGGAGGTACTGCAGCGTCTCGTCGAGCGAGACCACGTCGGCGTACTTGGCGTTGAGATCGAACAGGCTCTGCTCGTGGGCGGCCGCCGATCGGTCACCGACCGCCTCACGCACCACCATAGGGCGCAGCCCAGTCTGGACGGCGTCGACCGCGGTGGCGCGCACGCAACCGCTGGTGGTGCAGCCGACGATGATCAAGGTATCGACGCGCCGGCTCAAGAGCCGCGACACCAGATCGGTGCCGAAGAAGCAGGAGGCGTACTTCTTCACCAAGAGGCTGTCGGTCTCGCGGAAATCGAGCCGCGGGTCGATCTTCACGCCCTC
>VAZM01000223.1 GCA_005883135.1 Alphaproteobacteria bacterium | reverse complement strand
GACACCGACGCGCGGTTTGGCGGTGTGGTTCGTCCCCCGCGCGCCGATGCACGCCCGAGCAAGCGGCGTCCAGCGCGACCGGTTGATGGAAGGTTAAGGGCATGGCCTGAAACATCATTCCCGCCGCCAGCTCTTGGCAAACGCCCGCATGGCGGCTTCCGGGGTTGCGGCATAGCCGTGGTCTGCGTGCGATCCTCGTGGTGCCCCGTGCCGAAATACGATCTCGCCGTCGCCCGCCATGTGCTCAGTGAACTGGACGCCGACCCCGGCCTTGGCTGTAGAGCTTCACCTGTGCGCCCTTCTTGCGGGCAACAATCCGAAAGCCGTCGTGCTTGATCTCGTGCAGCCATTCGCTGCCTGAGGGCAACCTGTCGGTTTTGATTGGGAGACACGGCGCGATGAACCCGGCCGGGAGGTACGCTGCGACAGGCGCGTAGCTAGACCCGATGGCCGTGTGTCTCAACAAGCTTTTTTTGTTTGCGGGTCTCAGGCAATCTTGAAGATGCATTAGCGCTGGCAGACGAAATTGAGGACGGCCAGATCGGATTTCTCATCGAGCGCGCGCTTGACCAAGCACGTGCGCGTCAATTTACGCCAACCCGATAACGAAAAATCCAGACGGTTAAACAAACGAAGGCGTCGTGCGCCACTAGGCCGCCGACACCGTCATGGGCAAGCAAAGCGCCACGACCGTCGTGCACGTCGCCGGCGTTGACCCGTTCGACCTGGCGGAGGCGACCAAGCGGCGTGGCACTGGGCAGTGGCTCGGATCACGGTAGGACAGGGCCGCGGTCGCGACGGGGAGACGGACAAAAATCTAGCGCCCTCGGGGCGGCAAGACCGCAGCTCGCTCAGCATTGGCCTTCTGAAGATCGATAGCTAGTCGGCATCGCACGTAGTCGTCTGTACCGGGCTCGGCGCCATAGCCCCTGCACTTGGCATCGTCAGCCCTGAACGTCGCCTGCGCGGCGGTTTCGGAGCGGGCGCACCCGGCCAGCGCGCAGCTGTTGCGATGAGGAACAAGACGCGGAACATAATGTAGCTCCATCGACCTGAACCGGCGGTTGCCATGGCTGCACGGCAGAAGTTGGGCGTCCGCCGGAACTGCAAGCAGTGGAGGCAGCCAAGCGCCTTGTCAGCTTTGACATTGCTGACCAACTCATAACACGTAGGACCCCAATGGAATCTCAACATGAAAGCCGCCGAACTACGAGCAATCTCGCGTAAACTGAGCACCTATCTAGAGCTGCACCCCCGATGATAAAGACGCTCGATCAATCGCAGATAGATGCGGAGAGATCGCTACACTGCTGGAGGCGTCATCAGCCTATCAGCGGCGGCGAGTGAGAGAGCTGGGCTCAAGCGGACTTGAAGATAGACTACTCCGCTTAGCTTCCGGCGCGCCACTGACTCCCCGCGAAATACGATTTGCCGGCATCTTCGCGCTGTTGTGGTTCGCGATGGATGGATTCTGGTTCATCAGCACCCTTAACCATTGGTTCGGGCTTTGAAAACACGTTTGACGAATGCGCAACCAAGCCGGCGAACGGATCAACTCGGGCAAAAGCGCGTTTGGCTGCAGCTCGGGCGGAAGCGCGTTTGGCCATGGCAACTCTCCTGGATATCGGCGTCCTATCGGCTCACCCATGCTCGCATGTTTCGGACCTCGCCTTGCGTCGCGAATTCTATGACCCACAACGAGAACTCACTTCACCTTCCGCATTGATACCTGGACTGGCATGAGGTGCCCTTCTGAAGGCAAGAAATGGAACGCGCCTTACCGGGAAGCGCATTCGCCACGACTGGGCGCGATGGCGCGCGTCCTCAACTTCCGTTGTAATTCCGATGTGGCTCTTTTGAGCCGGGCGGTTCCGTGCTCGAAATGTCACAGCCACCGACTTTCGGAAATCGCGCTGTTGTGGAGAGAGCGGGGGGTCCAGTACCGTTCGATTTGTGTCACGGTGACCCCCGTGACACGGATCCCAGACTCGCCCCGGCCTCGCTGCCGGGGTTTTTCTTTGTGAGTTTGTGGCCGTGTTGAGGCTTCAGGCCATCTTCTGCCGCTGTCGCCACCAGCCGAGAAGGCCCGTCGGCTCAGCTTTGTGTACGGCATTTTTTACAAAGTTCCCTCGTCAAATTTGGGGACCGTTATTTTTTGGACAACCGAACGACCCCTGCGATCTGCGCGTAGATTTGTGCCAGCCGGCACGCCAGCTCGACGCATCCAGGCTTTCGTCATGCCTGACGCTAGTCAGCACCGTCGCGTTCAAGCCAAGCTCAAGGAACTAATTGAGCGTGCCTCTACCGCCGCTGAGATCAACTTCGAAACGGGTAACAGAGTTGCCCCGCAAGGTTTTGCCATTCGAGAAGATGGCTCACGATTTGTGTTCGAACCCATTCCAGCGGCGAGCAACGCCGGGACCGCTTCAATGATTCGCGCGGCCTTTGCTCAAGAGAAAGTGGTTTGCTACGTCCTCATTGTGGCCGCGTCTTCCAAAGGCAAGCAATTCGTTCTGTTTACCGCCGAAGATGAATTCGGCCTGATGGTCGGTCAACGAGAAATCATCATGCAGCCGACCCGTCACCTCGGGCCGCTTGAGATAATCAACAGTGACTTCGCGGAAGGGCTATTTGTCGGTCTGCTTCCATATCAAGAGTCGTCGCCGGCTAAACGCGCCAGTCCGCTGCCGTCGTCGCCACCAGCCGACAAGGCTGCCACCCGCTAAGAACCTACGGCTGTCCAAAAAATGCCTCTGGACGGAGGAGCCCGTAAGGCGGACGCTTGTGGTTGCGGAGGCTTTCGCGTTGCTTCCGCGACCAGATACTCTCAGAGCCCCGCCCGCTCCGAAGGACGGGGCTTTTTTTGAGCCTATGCCTTCTCTGGCGTTCGTACCCTGATTGTGGCGAGCCGTGGGCGGCAGAAAAAGGGCTGAGGTTTCGGCGTTTGCGCTTCGGCTTCTGGCTCGCTGCTTATGTGGTCCTAGGCTTGCTTTTGGCCGTGTTCGTGCAGTCGTTCGTGAACTGGCTTTTCAGCTAAGCAGCAATTGGACGGTGCCACGCGCGTAGCGGGATATCGCGGGCGAAATACAATAATCGCGAATGCTTGGCAGCTAAGTCGCTGGCCTACACACGAGAACCCCCGCCCGAGTGCCATTGGGAGGGCGGGGCCTCGCGAACCCCCAAAGATGCATGTCAGGGTATGGGGATTCCTCCTGTCATTTATTCCCGCCGCCAGCTCTTGGCGAATGCGTCCCTTCCTTGCGCGCGGTCGAACGAGGGGCGCAGGCGGGCAAGCGCTTGCTCGGCCCAGTATCGCGGCGTGCCCTCGGCGCTGACGCGAAGATCGAAGCGCGTGGGCGGAACGAACATGCGATTGGTGTCCTCGAAGCGGCCACTGCTGATGCGGTTGAGCCAAATCGTAAATGCCGCGCCAAAAGCGGCGCGCGTCTCCTCTGTTGGGCAGATGAAATCGGCGATGACAGTGCCCCCAGCCTCCACGACTCGGTCGCACAGCCACCCCATCCGCCGCGCTTGCTCGATTCGATCGGCATGGCTGAAGCCGAGATCGCACGAGATATTCGCACGCACTGCGTCAGCATTGAAAACGACCGCATTAAGGAGCGGCGCAAGGCTGGTCGCGAGCGTGGTTTTGCCCGCGCCGGGCAAGCCCATGATCAAGATTTTCCGCATCCGCTTTTCGGTCTGTGCGGTCGATGAGGTGACCATCACCGCCAGCGCTCCCTTACCCAATCCTCTTCCGCTTCGCGCTTCACTGCGGGCGCGGCCGGGTTCTTGCTCTTGATCCAGCGCCGAGAGCGACCGGAGACGTAAGGCGCTTCGACACAATACGTCAAGGCCCAGCTTGCATGCGTGCCGAAACCGTCTCGCCGTCGCCCGTCATGCGCTCGTTGAACAGGATGCCGAACGCGGCCTTGGCCAAGATTATCTCTAGGGTGGCCTTGCGGGCTTCCAGCTGATCACGCCGCATATCGTCGCCATCACAGGCAACCGCCTCGCCGTCGATGATGCAGGAGCGCGAGCGCAGGCGGGCCAGAGTCTCGACAATCAGCGGGACGCGATAGGTGAGATCATTGCCAGGGCGGCTGTAGAGCCTCACCTGTACGCCCTTCTCTCGGGCAATAACCCGAAAGCCATCGTGCTTGATCTCGTGCAGCCATTCGCGGCCCGAGGGCAGCTTTTCGGTTTTGCTTGGGAGGCACCGCGATGAACCCGGCTGGCAGGGTACGCTGCAACATTCCGGCTAGATACCGGCAGGGTTAGGCCATTGCAACGTGACGATTAAAAGCCCGCATTCTTGCTTAGGCTGATGTTGTCATCACGCCTTGGGGGAAAGGGGATGCGGTCCGCAGGCCCACTGACCCGTTTGGGCTGGGCCCTCCCCTCCTCGGCGGGTCAGGGGGCGTTGATGTCCTCACAAATGGCACAACCACACCGCCGATGAAAGCGCCGTGGACGGACCCGGGCCTGCATGAGTTGTTTGCGCTCTCAATGCTGGCCTCCTTTGGTTGTGCTCTCGCGTTGGCGGTGAATGACCTGCTGTTTGCCGCTATTTTTGCAGCCGCTATAGCCGTGACGATAATCGGGGGGTGATGCGCCAATTGCGCTAATACCGTTGCAACGTCTTAATCACGGTTTCGCTGTGGCGTGGACACTTCCTGACTGTCCATCCAGGCCATCTGCTCGGCAAGCACAAGCCATCGAATGCCCGCTTCACTGACGGGTTCTTTGCTCGCGCGGCGCTCTACTTAGCCTCGGAGCTTTTCTGTCGATACGTGTCCGCCCGCGGTGACATTAGAGAGAGACGGTTCCTCTGGTACGCAGAAACTGAGCGTGGGGATCGCTCTCCGATTTGCATGCTCGGGGCTGAACCTAATGCTGTACCTCAGCATTGCGGCATGGGCCGGCTGGCACCCAGCGTCGCTCTTAAAGACTTGCCTTCCTAGAGTGCGTTTTTTGGACAACCAGGAACCGTTTCCTGCTGACCACGTTGGCCGCTCTGCTTGCCAAGAGGCGATTGTGATGAGCGACGCGGAACAGTATCGGCGGCTCGCTCGTGAGCTGCATTTCATGGCCCGAAATCTGCCACCCGGAGAGCACCGCTCCGCATTACTGAAGGTGGCT
>VAZM01000222.1 GCA_005883135.1 Alphaproteobacteria bacterium | reverse complement strand
ACAACGCGGTGATCCGCTCGTTCTCGCATCTCGAACGGGCGCATGTCGGCAAGGGCGCCTCGGTTGGTCCCTTTGCCCGGCTGCGCCCCGGCGCGCGCCTGCAAGAGGACGTTCACATTGGAAATTTCGTCGAGATCAAGGAGGCTGTGATCGAGGCCGGCGCCAAGGCCAATCATCTGAGCTACATCGGCGATGCGACCGTCGGGGCCGGCGCCAATGTCGGCGCCGGCACGATCACCTGCAATTACGACGGCGTTGCCAAGCATCGCACCGAGATCGGCAAGCACGCGTTCATCGGCTCAAATTCTGCGCTGGTCGCGCCGGTGAAGATCGGAGACGGCGCTTACGTGGGATCGGGCTCGGTGATCACGGACGACGTCCCCGCGGCCGCACTCGCGCTCGCGCGCGGACGCCAAGTCGTTAAGGAAGGCTGGGCGCGGCGGTTGCGCGAGCGCATGTCGCTGGGCAAGAAAGGGACGCCGGCAAAGTAAAGACGAGGCACCTCTTAGGCTTATCGTCAGAAATTGAGAGATAGCTTGATTTCACTTTGGGCTTGGCCGCCGATAAGCCACGCCGGGGGTATAATCCTGGGCCATCGGGTTAGGAGAGAGCCGCTCGCATGTGCGGAATTGTAGGAATTCTCGGCCGCGAACCGGTCGCGGGCTTGCTGGTCGACGCGCTCAAGCGGCTCGAATATCGCGGCTATGATTCTGCCGGTGTCGCCACGCTCGAAGCCGGGCACCTTGCGCGCCGGCGTGCCGAGGGCAAGCTTCGCAATCTCGAAGCCAGGCTCGCGCGCGAGCCGCTCACCGGCACGATCGGCATCGGCCACACGCGCTGGGCGACTCACGGTCGACCGACCGAACATAACGCGCACCCGCATGCCACCGAGCGCCTCGCCGTCGTCCACAACGGCATCATCGAGAATTTCCGCGAGCTCCGCGAGGAGCTGGAGAAAACGGGCGCGACGTTCGGCTCCGATACCGATACCGAGGTGGTCGCCCATCTGGTCACGCGGGAGATGAAGGACGGCCGCTCGCCGGCGGAAGCCGTGGCGGCTGCGCTGCCGCGGCTGCGCGGTGCGTTCGCGCTCGCCTTTTTGTTCGCGGGCGAGGACGATCTCCTCATCGGCGCGCGCAAGGGCTCGCCGCTCGCGGTCGGGTACGGTGACGGCGAAATGTACCTCGGTTCCGACGCGATCGCCCTCGCGCCGTTTACCGACATGATTTCCTATCTCGAGGATGGTGACTCGGTGGTGCTCACGCGCACCGGCGTCGAGGTCCGCGATGGCAAAGGCGGCAAGGTCGAGCGGGCCGTGCTCAGATCTTCTGCTTCGGCCTTTCTCGTCGACAAGGGAAATTTTCGCCACTTCATGGCCAAGGAGATCCACGAGCAGCCCGAGGTCGTCGGCCACACGCTCGCGCACTACATCGACATGGCTGCCGAACGCGTCCGGCTGCCGGTCGAGCTGCCGTTCGACTTCCGCGCGCTCGAGCGGGTCGCGATCTCCGCTTGCGGTACGGCCTATTACGCCGGACTGATCGCAAAATACTGGTTCGAGCGCTTCGCGCGACTGCCGGTCGAGATCGATGTCGCGTCCGAATTCCGCTACCGCGAAGTACCGCTCAAGGCAGGCGGACTTGCGATTTTCGTCTCGCAGTCGGGGGAGACCGCCGACACGCTGGCGACGCTGCGCTACGCCAAGGAGCACAAGCAGCACGCACTCGCCGTCGTAAACGTGCCGACCTCCACCATCGCCCGTGAGAGCGACGTGGTGATGCCGACGCTCGCCGGCCCGGAGATCGGGGTCGCCTCCACGAAGGCGTTCACCTGCCAGCTCGCGGTGCTCGCCTGTCTTGCGATCGCGGCGGGTCGCGCCCGCGGCGTCATCTCCGAACAGGACGAGAGCAACATGGTTCGCGCGCTCATCGAGACACCGCGACTGATGGCGGAAGCGCTGGCGCTCGAGTCCGAGATCGAACGTTTCGCGCGCGATCTCGCCAAGAGCCGCAACGTCCTCTATCTCGGCCGCGGCACCAGTTTTCCGCTCGCGCTCGAGGGGGCTCTCAAGCTCAAGGAAATTTCCTATATCCACGCCGAGGGCTATGCGGCCGGCGAACTCAAGCACGGACCCATCGCGCTCATCGATGAAAACATGCCGGTCATCATCATCGCGCCCCATGACCGAGTGTTCGAGAAAACCGTATCCAACATGCAGGAGGTAGCGGCGCGTCTGGGCAAGATCATTCTGCTCACCGATCCGGACGGGGCGCGCGATGTGTACATGGACTCACTTTCCAAGCTTACGCTGCCTGCCATGCCTGCCGCGGTGACGCCGCTCGTTTACGCCATTCCGGTGCAGCTGATCGCCTACCATACGGCGGTGGTGATGGGCACCGACGTGGATCAGCCGCGCAACCTTGCCAAGTCGGTGACGGTGGAGTGATAAGAGCGCGAACTTTCGCGCGCATCGGCGGATCGCGCAGGCAGGTAATCTCATTCCGACGAACGTGGTAGGATCGTGACCGCATGACCGAGTTTGACCGCAATCCCGGAATCGTCCCGGCGGAGCCGTCCGAGCCGCCGCAGGCGCCGGTCAAGGCTGGGCGCCTCCAACACGGCATCGTCAGCCGCCTGCGCAATTATTTCCTGACTGGGCTGATCCTGGTCGCCCCGGCCTACATCACGATCGCCCTCACCTGGTGGTTCATCAACTGGGTCGACGATCTGGTGCGACCATTCATTCCGATCGCATACCGGCCTGAAACCTATTTGCCCGTGACGATTCCCGGCACCGGCCTGATCATCGCCTTGGTCACCCTCACGCTGTTCGGGTTCCTGACCGCCAATTTCGTCGGCCGCAAACTGGTCGAGATTGGCGAAAATATTCTCACCCGCATGCCGGTGGTGCGGCCGATCTACAACAGCCTCAAACAAATCTTCCAGACGCTGTTTGCAAAAGGCGGCTCGAGTTTCCGGCGTGTCGGTCTGGTGGAGTTTCCCTCGCCCGGGATGTGGTCGCTGGTTTTTCTGTCGAATCCCGCGAGCCCGGAGATCGCGACGCGGCTGCCGGACACCGAGCACATTGCCGCGTTCATGCCATGTACGCCCAATCCGACTACCGGATTCTTCTTCTATGTCGCGCGCCGCGACATCATCGACCTCGACATCACGGTGGAGGCGGCGATGACGCTGTTGATGTCAGCCGGCATGGTGCAACCGGGCGACCAACAAAGGCGGCTTGCGGCCTTGGCGGACACCGCGCGCAGTGCGCGGGCGGCGCAGGCGAGCCGTACCGTCGCGCCGGCAAAATAGTTTTGTCGCATAAACCGCCCGCCGCGCGGGTTCGTCAGCCCGCCCGGATGAGCCTGATCGCCTCGTCGCGCTCGAACAGGTAGAGCAACTGACGCAACGCCTGGCCGCGTGACGAGGCAAGCGTCGGGTCGCGTGAGAGAACCAGCGCGGCATCGTCGCGGGCGGCGCCGATCAGCTTGCCGTGCGTTTCGACGCGGGCGACGCGGAACCCCGGCAGACCGGATTGCCGCGTGCCGAGAACGTCACCTTCTCCACGGAGCCTGAGATCTTCTTCGGCGATGCGAAAGCCGTCCTCGGTCTCGCGCAGGATGTTGAGCCTGGCCTTGGCAGTTTCGCCCAGCGGCGGTTTATACAGCAGGAGGCAGGTCGAGTGTTCGCCGCCGCGCCCGATGCGGCCGCGCAGTTGATGGAGTTGCGCCAGCCCGAAGCGTTCGGCGTGCTCGATCACCATGACGGTCGCCTCCGGCACGTCGACGCCGACCTCGATCACCGTGGTGGCGACGAGCAGGCGCGTGTCGCCCGCCGCGAAGTGCGCCATGGCGCGGTCCTTGTCGTCGCCTTTCATGCGGCCGTGCACGAGATCGACCATGGTGCCGAAACGCTCCTTGAGTGCCGCGAAGCGCTCTTCCGCGGCGGCGAAGTCGGCGTTCTCGGTCACCTCGACCAGGGGACAGACCCAATAGACGCGTCGCCCTTCCGCGAGCGCACGGCCGGCCGCGCCGATCACCTCCTCGAGCCGGCCAAGAGGGATGGTTCGCGTGTCGATCGGCTGACGGCCCGCGGGTTTCTCACGCAGCTCGGAGATGTCCATATCCCCGAAATAGGTGAGCACGAGGGTGCGCGGGATCGGGGTTGCCGTCATCACCAGCACATCGACCGCCTCGCCCTTTTTAGCGAGCGCCAGGCGCTGGTGCACGCCGAAGCGATGTTGTTCGTCGACCAGGGCGAGCGCGAGATCGCGAAATTCAACCTGCTCCTGAAACAAGGCATGCGTGCCGATCAGCACGTGGATGTCGCCGAAAGCGAGCTTCTCGAGGATGGCATTGCGCTCACGTCCGCGCTCGCGACCGGTGAGAATGGCGACGTTGATTCCGGCCACCGCAGCGAGCGGCACAATGGTGTTGAAATGCTGCCGCGCCAAAATCTCGGTCGGCGCCATCAACGCGGCCTGGCGACCGCCTTCGATGACGGCCGCCGCGGCGAGGAGCGCCACTACCGTCTTGCCGGAACCGACGTCGCCTTGCAGGAGCCGCAGCATGCGTTCGGGCTTTGCGAGATCGGCGACAATCTCGGCGATGGCTCGCCCCTGCGAGGGCGTAAGCGAATAGGGCAGGGTCTCGATCAGCTTTTTTCTGATGTGTCCGGTGCCCGGCGTCGCCCGCCCGGCCGGCCGGCGCAGATGCGCGCGCACCAGGGCGAGCGCCAATTGACCCGCGAGAAACTCATCATAGGCCAGCCGCGTCCATGCCAATCCTTCGGGCCGGAGGTCGGCGGGCTCCGCCGGCCGGTGGAGCAGGCGGAGCGCATCGGCGAAGGAGGGGAAGCGCTCGCGCGCGACCCAACTGGTCTCCTGCCATTCCGGGAAGTCCGGCAGACGGGCAAGCGCGGCGTCGGCGGCCTTGCGCACCTGATTGAGGCTCAGTCCTTCCGTCAAGGGATAGACCGGTTCGACCAGGGGCAACTTGGCGAGGTCCGCCTCGGCGACGACGCGGTCGGGATGCACCATCTGCCGCATGTGGTCGTAGAGCTCGACAGTGCCCGAGACGTACCGCCGTTCGCCGACCGGCAGCAGCTTCTGCAGATAATCCCGGCGCGCGTTGAAGTAGGTCAGCGTGAGGTCGCCGGTCTCATCGCTGGTGTAGATCTGATACGGCACGCGGGGACGGTACGGCGGCGGTGGCCGGTGGCGATCCACGGTCACTGCGACGGTCACGACGGTATCGGGAACGACGTCGCTCAGCTTCGGCCGTGCTCGCCGGTCGATCGCGCCCGTCGGCAGGTGAAAGAGCAGGTCGAGGACGCGTGCAGGCTCATCGCGACCGAACAGCCGGCGGTAGAGCTTTTCCAGCCGCGGCCCGATACCGGGAAGCGTGGTGATCGCCGCAAACAACGGATTGAGCAGGCTCGGCCGCATTCGCCACCAACGTTATCAGCGCCGATGCTCGCCCGGACGGGTGCCTTAGGCAATGCGGCCGGGCGCTGACATCTTGCATGAACGTCGCTATATGAGCTTCGCCCGGCCCGTCCGGGCTTTTGGCGTTGGGCTTCATATGACCGGCACGTCACGTTCGAGCGATGGATTGGATGCGCGCCGGCGCAAGCTTTTGTACCGCGCCTGGCATCGCGGCATGCGGGAAACGGACCTGATCATGGGGCGCTTCGCCGACGCCAGTATTGAGCAATTGGCAGCCGCCGAACTCGTCGAGTTCGAGCAGTTGATGGAGGTGCCGGACCGCGAACTCTTAGCCTGGATCACCGGTGAAGCCGACGTGCCGCCGAATTACGACACCGCGTTGTTCCGTCGACTGCGCGAATTCAATCGAAGCGGCGGGGGTGCACGATGAGCGCCGCATCCAATCCCGTCGCGCTTCTCCACCCCGGCCGGCCGCTCACATTGGCGAGCGTCGCCGACGGCGCTGAAGGGCTCATCATTGCCGACATGGCCCGTGCCGTGGCTGCGCGGGGGCACGCTGCGGCAACGAGCCTCGTAGCCGTTTGCCGGGACGGCCCGCGTATGGCCGCGCTCGCCCGTGCGCTTCACTTTTTTGCGCCTGATCTCGCCGTACAGGAGTTTCCGGCGTGGGACTGTCTGCCCTATGACCGGGTTTCCCCGCATCCCGGCTTCCTTGCGCAGCGCATGACGGCGCTGTCTCGGCTGGCGCGCGCAAGGGATGGCGGCCGGCCCTCCGTTCTGCTCACCACGGTCAATGCCGCGCTTCAACGCGTGCCGGCACGCGACTTCGTTGCGCGCCAATGCCTGTCGGTTGCGCCCGGCCAAGTGCTCGCCATGGACGACATCACCCAATGGCTTGAGCTCAACGGCTTCATGCGCGCATCGACCGTGCGCGAGGCGGGCGACTATGCCGTGCGAGGAGGGATTATCGATCTTTACGCGCCGGGCATGGCGGAGCCGGTCCGGCTCGATTTTTTCGGCAACACGCTGGAGACCATCCGCAGCTTCGATCCGGAGAGCCAGCGCACCACGGATCAGTTGCGCGCGCTCGATCTCGTGCCGGTTGCCGAGTTCCAGCTGACGAGCGAAACGATCCGGCGCTTCCGCTTGGGTTACGTCGCGGCCTTCGGGGCGCCTGCGCCCGACGATGTGCTCTACCACGCCGTCAGCGAAGGCCGCCGCCAGGCCGGCATGGAGCATTGGCTGCCGCTGTTCCATGACCAGCTCGAGACGCTATTCGACTACGTGACGGCGTGCCCCGTGATGCTCGAGCCGCTGGCCGAGGACGCCGCGCGCGAGCGGCTGCGCCA
>VAZM01000099.1:8264-31934 GCA_005883135.1 Alphaproteobacteria bacterium | reverse complement strand
CGAAAACCGGATATTCCCTAAGGTCGCGTTTTTGCCGATTGTATTGTTCCACACCCCGCGTCAGTCTTGCAGCACGTCAGAAAACGGACCCCGTGCACACTTTGCCAGGCGCGGGGGCCATGCTCTGACCAAGACCGAGGCCGACTTCTTCAATCGCATCGCATTGGAATTCTTCACCGAGCTGACGCCATGAACATCGTTCGCTTCGTGCTTTCTCTGCTGCTGCTGGCAACGTTTGCGGGCGTGGCGGACGCCGAGGATTGGCCTACGCGCAGGCTTCGCATTGTCGTTCCGTTCCCGGCCGGCGGCAGTGCCGATGTGCAGGTGCGCATCGTCGCGGACGAACTGGCAAAGGCGCTGGGGCAGCCGGTCATCGTGGAAAACAAGCCGGGGGCCAGCGGCGCGCTTGCCGCCGTCGATGTCGCCCACGCGCCGCCCGACGGTTATGCGTTGATGGTCGGTTCGGTCGGGACGCACGCGATCAATGTCAGCCTTTATCCGAAGCTCCAATACGATCCGGTCAAGGATTTCGCGCCGCTCACGCTAGTGACCGTTTTTCCCCAGCTCATCGTCCCAGGCATCAACTTCAAGGGCGACACGCTCGCCGATATGATCGCATCGCTGAAGGCGGACGCCGGCAAGGCGAGCTACGGTTCATCTGGAATCGGCTCGCCGACGCATCTGGCCGGCGAGCTGTTCAAGAGCGAAACGGGCGTGGACATCGTTCACGTGCCATACCGTGGACAGGGACCGGCTGCAAACGATCTCCTCGCCGGACAGCTGCAGGTGATGTTTCCCTCCGTGCCAGACGTACTGACCCTCATCGCGGCGGGCAAGCTGCGGGCGCTCGCGATCATGAGCCACCGGCGCTTGAAGTTGCTTCCGCACGTGCCGACCACCGTGGAACTGGGATGGCCCCGGCTCATCAGTTCGTTCTGGGCCGGCCTCTACGCCACGGCCGGAACGCCGCAGCCGGTTCTAGACCGGCTCAATCGCGAACTGGTGCAGATCGTGAAGTCCCCCGGATTTGCCGGTCGGGTCGAGCCGCTCGGATTCGAAGCACGCGCGACCACGCGCGACGAATTCGCCCAATTCAATGCGGACGAGATCAAACGCTGGGGCCGGATCGTGCATGGGCTCGGCATTCAGCTCAATCAGTGATGCTCAAAGCCGCGGTCGAATAACAACCTTAACTGGGTATCGATCGGACCAAATAATTGCCAGCGCAGCAGAGGAGTTGACATTCCGCCGCATGGCGGATTGCCGTAAATCTCACCCAAAATTGGGCAATTGAAAGCCCGCTAACTCATTGAGCTAGCGGGCTTTCGAGCTGGTTGCGGGGGTAGGATTTGAACCTACGACCTTCAGGTTATGAGCCTGACGAGCTACCGGGCTGCTCCACCCCGCGTCAAACCGGCGAAAACGGGAAGCGCGGGAACGACCCGCGGCGGGTTATGTAGCAATCGCGACGCCGATTGAAAAGCCCGCCGGCGCTGGTTTCGCAGCCCCTTCGCGCACCCGCATTTCTCAGCGGCGCTCGCGGCTTGCGATCGCCGAAGGTCGCGCCGCGAATGTCGGAGCTGCCGGCCGCATCGCCACGCGCATGTTCGTCGAAAACCGAAGGCGCTGCGCCGGCGGCGAGCCGCCATGGGAGCGGCGCATCGTTGAAATGTGAGCCATCAACGAGGTGGTTAACGCGCGGGACGGTGTCACCCGATGGCATCGAGCAGCCGGGTAATGAACTCGCGTTGCCCCGGCAACATCTTCTGCCGGGCGTCGGCGAGCGAAAACCACTGCGCGCGGTCAACCTCGGGAAAGGATGTCTTACGCCCGCTCTTCGGCGGCCATTCCAAATCGAAACGGTTCGAGATCAATGCCGCGGGGTTGAAATCGCCTTCCAGCGCCCAGGCGGTGACGATCTTGCGTCCGGCCTGAACGATCTCGCCGAGGGGGAGGAAATCACCGTGCGGGCGAGCGCCGGTCTCCTCCTCAAATTCCCGCTGTGCCACGGCAAGCGCGTCTTCGCCTTCCGCGTATTCTCCTTTTGCGATCGACCAGGCGCCGGCATCTTTTTTCGCCCAAAAAGGCCCGCCCGGATGCATGAGTAAGACCTCGATACCGCGCTCGCTGCGTCGGAACATCAAAATGCCGGCGCTGCGTTTGGCCATGGCACGCTTCTTCTCAGGTCGCGGGCGCGGCTCACAGACGGTTGTAGCGGGCGATCGCTTGAACCACTTCGACGGGCGTCGCGGCGTCGGCCTGCGCGCGCAAGGCCAGCGCGGTTCGCGCCGCCGGGCGTTCGAGGCAGCGGCTGAGCCACTGCGCAAGGCGCGGCGTTGCGGAAAGATCCATATCGATCGCCCGGCTGATGACCGCGGCGACGTTGAGATCGGCGACCGTGAAGTCTTCGCCCAGCAGATAAGCGCCGCCGACCAGCGCAGCCTCGAGCACCTTGAACGGCCCCTCCAGCACCTTGAGCGCCTCGGCGAGCCGCTGCGGATCGCGATCCTCGACCGGCAGCCGCCTGGCGTGCAGCGACCAGATGTTGACGCCGCGGTCGACCTCCTGCACCGCCCAGAGGCTCCATTGCCACGCTCTGGCCTCGCCTTCGAGGCCCGCCGGATAGAACCGGCCATGTTTCTTGGCGAGATAAAGCGTGATCGCCAGCGATTCCCATAGGACGAAACCGTCCTGCTCGATCGCCGGTAGGCGGCCATTGGGGTTGAGCGCCAGATAGTCCTGCTTGCGCGCGCCCGCAGCGCCGATCTCGAGGGGAACATGCTCGTAATCGAGCCCAAGCTCCTCGGCCATCCAGAGCGCGCGAAACGCGCGGGTACGGGCGACGCCGTAAATGCGCAACTTGGACATTGCAAACCTCGATTGCCCTACGCCTTCGACGTCTCGCAGTGCGACAACGTTTCCTGACTTCTTGTGCCGTTATAGCAACCATGGAAAGTCCGGGGCGGCATTTCAGCCGCGGCACAGCACTATTCGGGCTGGATATCGGCCACCTCCCTGGCTTCCGGCCAGACGGTACTCCCCACACTCAGCCGAGACGCTCGCCTCGACGCTTGCATCGGTTGATCGCGGCAGCTTAGCCTGACCGCCTCCACCACCGGATCAGGTTGATGTCAGTCGGTGCCCTGAGATCTTCGGTCGTCGAACCCGATGCTTCCGATCTCCTGGCGCGCGCCCGGGCCATTGCCGCCCTTGCGCGTGAGCGGGCGCAGCAGACCGAGACCGATCGCCGCGTCAGCAACGACATGATCGAGCGTATGCGGCAAGCAGACCTGTTCCGTGTCATGCAGCCGCGCGCTTACGGCGGATTCGAGTATGGGTTCGAGGTATTTGCGCAAATTGTCGCCGCGATTGCGAGCGGATGCGGCTCGACAGGCTGGGTCTATGGGCTCCTCGCCTCGCATCAGTGGCTCATCGCCTGCTTCTCGCAAGCGGCGCAGGACGAGGTCTGGCAGGACCCGAGCGCGCTTGCCGCCGGCACCTATGCGCCGGTCGCTCGCGCCGTCGCCGCGGAGGGCGGCTATCGGCTGTCCGGCACCGGGAGTTTTTGCAGCGGCTGCGACAATGCCCAGTGGCAGCTTCTCGGCGGCATGATCCCGCAGCCGGACGGAGCGGCGACGCCCGGCTTTTTTCTGCTGCGCAGTGGCGATTGCACCATCGAGGACAATTGGCGAACCATGGGGCTCGCCGGCACGGGCAGCAAGAATATCGTGGCCAGGGACGCATTCGTGCCTGCCCATCGCACGCTGACGTTCTCCGAGCTCGCCGATGCCACCGCTCCCGGCATGCGCGCCACCTCCAATCCGCTTTATCGGCAGTCCTTCCTCGCCGTGCTGCCGATCACCATCGTCTCGCCGGTGCTCGGCATGGCGGAAGGCGCCCTCGCTGATTTCCTGACGATGGCGAGCGTGCGCACCACTCGCGGTGCGGTGGCCGGCGGCAACCGCCGTATGGCCGAGCTCACCACCGTGCAACTGCGGCTCGCCGAGGCCAGCGCCTCCATCGACGCGGCACGCCTGCTCATGTTTCGCGATCTCGCCGAAGCCTTCGAGACCGCCGCTCGCGGAGATGCCATCAGCATGGACGTGCGCCTGCGCAATCGCCGCGACCAGGCGTTCTGCGTCCGGCTCTTGGTCGGCGCCATTGATGCGCTCTTCCTCGCGGCGGGCGGGCAGGGCTTGTTCTTGGAACAGCCGCTGCAGCGGGCCTGGCGCGATGCGCATGCGGCCGCCTCTCACATCAGCCTCAATTGGGATGCGACCGGAAGCATGTATGGGCAATTCATGCTCGGCCTAGAGCCCAAGGGACAGTATTGATGCGAGCCGCCGTTAGGTTCGCTTTGCCTCGATCCGCTCGAGCGCGCGTTCCACCGCCTCGTCCGAGGTCCGCGTGCGCGGCCAACGGTAGAGCCATCCGTGCGCGCACCAGATCACCAGAAAACTGAACAGGCCCGCGAACACCCAATCCGTGAAGAAATGCGCGCCGGCTGCCATGCGCAAAATTCCGACGGCGGCGCCGAAGGCGAGGGCCATCGCGTAAGCGAGCGCGCGCCAGTGCGGCGGCACCACCGCGGCTCCCGCTAGTGTCCAGAACGCGCCGGACGGCTCGCCGGCCACGAACGAGCAATTCTTCGGGCAATCGCCGCGCGGATCCCACCAGGGGCGGAAATGCTCGTCTCCGCCAAACTCGGTCACGTCGATGGGCCGCGGGCGGCCCCAGTGCTCCTTGAAGACGAGATTGGCGACGACGCCGGGCGCGATCGCGAGCGTCACCAGATTTGAGTGCCAGCGCGAGCCCCGGCGGCACGGCGACGAGCGTGACCAGCCACACCGCGACATCACGGGCGCGCAGATAGATCGGATCATAGGCGCGCCAGAATCCACGCACGGGATCGTAGAACAGCGCGGCGAGTTTGAGATCGAGGTCGGGCCAGATGCCGAAGACGAGACCGACCCCGGCGGCGATGACGAGCGCAATCAAGAGGCCGGTTCGGTTCATGCGGCTGATCCCCGCGCTCCTCTAGCCGAGCAGCCGCGCGAGTTCAAATCGGCCCCGCAAATCGAGGCGCCGCCCATTTCTGAGGGCAGGGACGTGCTTTGACAAATGCAAGGATGAACAACTATTGCGGCCGGGGCGCCTGCTGGCGGCAGACCTCGATTTGAGCTTGGTCCTGCAGCGGCGACCACCAGTTGCCGCATCTATCGCAACCGGCGAGCATGGCGCCGACGGCGATCAGCAAGGTCATGCGACCAATGCTGCTCGCTTTGATGCGAGCAACGCATTTCATGATCGCTTGCATGGGCCCTCGTGAGCTTCGCGCGCCACACCGGTAAAGCGGATTTGCTATGGGATTTCCGGCGGATGTGAGGCCGCCGGCAGCACCGCGCCGGCAGGGCGGGGAAATACCGGCTTCCAGAAGCCCGCGCTGAAGCCGGCGATGGCCCAATAGGCGAGGCCTCCGGCCAGACCGGCGGCGATCACCGGCAGCGGCTCGTTGAGCGGAACGCCACTGTCGTCGATGTAGCCGAACAAGTTCCAGCCGATTAGAGCCGAGACGACGCCGTTGGCGGCGTGAAACACGAACGAGCGAATGGCAAAGGCCTCGGAAACGAGAATCCCGATGGCGGCGGGGAGCCACATGAGGCTCAGCAGCATCACCAGCAGCACCGGCGCTGCGAAGACCAAGCCGAACATGGCGAAGGCCTGCGTGTCGGGATGGGCGGCCGCCTCGCCGAGCCGCCAGGAGCCGAACACGATGACCAACGTCGCCACCACCACGGCCACGACGTAGCCGAGGGGCACCAGGAGAAGGCGCAAGAGCAGCCGGCCGAGGCTGTCCATCTCAGTCGGTCATTGCCATGGCGCGCAACGCCAGCCGCTCGCGCGCGGAGAGCTTCTCGCTCGCGCTCTTGAGCTGGCCGCAAGCGGCAAGGATGTCGCGTCCGCGCGGCGTACGCACCGGCGAGGCATAGCCGGCGTTGAAGATGATCTCGGAAAATTTTTCGATTTGCTCCCAGTCGGAGCATTCGTATCTGCTGCCGGGCCATGGGTTGAACGGAATGAGATTGATCTTCGCCGGAATTCCCGCAAGCAGCTTGACCAGCGCCTTGGCCTCGCCGAGCGAGTCGTTGACGTCCTTGAGCATGACGTATTCGAAGGTGATGCGCCGCGCGTTCGACAGGCCGGGATAGTTGCGGCAGGCATCGAGCAGCTGCTTGATCGGATATTTGCGGTTGAGCGGAACCAATTCGTTACGCAGTTCGTCGCCCACGGCATGGAGCGACACCGCAAGCATGCAGCCGATCTCGGCGCCGGCGCGAGCGATTTCCGGCACGACGCCCGAGGTTGAGAGCGTGATCCGGCGCTTGGAGATGGCGATTCCCTCGCCGTCCGCCGCGATCAAGAGCGCGTCGCGCACCGCTTCGAAATTGTAGAGCGGCTCGCCCATCCCCATCATGACGATATTGGAGACGAGGCGCTGGCCGCCTTGGCGCAGCCGTTGCCCGCCAGCGGAGGACGCAACGGCGCTCTCGCCAGCCGGACGCGCCACTCCCAGCCAGTCATCGAGGCGATCGCGTGCGACCATGATCTGCCCCACGATTTCGCCGGGCGTAAGGTTGCGCACGAGGCGCTGCGTGCCGGTATGGCAGAACGAGCAGGTGAGCGTGCAGCCGACCTGACTCGAGAGGCAAAGCGTGCCGCGATCAGCATCCGGAATGTAAACGCATTCGATCTCGTGCCGCCGCTCGCCGGAATGCCCGTCGCCCAAGCGCAGGAGCCATTTGCGCGTGCCATCGGCCGAGATCTGCTCGGCCACGACTTCGGGACGAGCGAGCGTGAACTGCGCTGCCAACGCGGCACGCAGCTCTTTCGAAACGCTCGTCATCGCAGCGAACTCCCGGGCGCCACGAACGTAGAGCCAGTGCCAGATCTGCTGTACGCGCATCTTGCGTTGCACGGCCGGCACGCCGACGCTTGCGAGCGCTTCGCTCAGCTGCGCGCGCGACAGGCCCACCAGCGAGGGTTTTGCCGGCGGCAAATATCGCTCGAGCGGCGTCTTTTCCACGAATCCCGGGGGCGGGGAGGAAGCCGTCGTCGAGGCAACGGACGCGGATTGCAGCGGTTCGGTCATCGTCTTGGACGGAGCATCAGGTGGCGCTTTTAGCATAGATGGGGTGGGGATGCCGACCGCGATAGACTGCCAAATACTTGCGGTCAGACATGTTCAAGGTCACGGCCGAGCGCTATGTGCGGGCATGACCTCACCCCGGATCATGCGCTGCCCTCCAACTGCTCGAGCATCGCCATCGCCGCGGCGGGCGCGCGGACCTTGGCGCCCGAAATCATGTAGATGAAGACATCACGGCGACCTTGCGCCGGCAATGGCGCTGCTATGGTGGCGAGATCGCCCGCGGCGGCGCCTGCGGCCCAATCGCGTGCGCGCTTCGCCCACAGCTCGAGGGCGCGCCGCGGATAGCCGGTCTTCTCCTTCTCCGAGGTGCGCTGCAGGCGGGCATAGATGAAGTCGCCGGTGAGGTCGGCGATCAGCGGATGCTTGTCGGACTCGACCACGACCGCCGCCACCGAGAACTTGCGCAGCAATTCGATGAAATCCGGTGCGAGGAAGCTCGCGTGGCGAACCTCGACCGCATGACGGATCGCCCGGCCCTCGAGCGTTTGCGGCAGGAGCGCGAGAAAGCTGGCGAAGTCCGCCGGATCGAACTTCTTGGTCGGCGCCATCTGCCAGAGCACCGGACCGAGCTTCGACTTCAGTTCCAGCACACCGCTGGCGAAGAACCGCTCGATCGAGGGACCGGCCTCGGCCAGCACGCGCCGGTTGGTTGCGAATTGAGGACCTTTGAGCGCGAACACGAAATCGTCCGGCGTCTCGGCCGCCCATTTGCGGAAGCTGTCCGGCTTTTGCGTGCGATAGAAGGTACTGTTGATCTCGATGCTGGTGAGCTTACGGCTCGCGTATTCGAGTTCGCGCGCGTGCGGTAGTCCCTTCGGATAGAACTCGCCGCGCCAGGGCTCGAACACCCAGCCGCCGATGCCGACCCGGATCATGCGCGCACCTCGCCGCTTCCATTCCGACATGGATGGCGAGAAGACGCAACCGGCAGCAAACCGCGGTGCGCTCGAGTGGGACTTCGATATGCGGAGAGAGGATGGTTCGCTGGGGCTCAACCACCCTAGGAAGGCGCGCTTAGATCCGGGCGGACCTCTTGAGACTCACCGTAGGTTCGGTGAAAGCAAGCACGTCGTCCTGCTCGGCCGCCTTGGCTTGAAGTTCCGCCGACATTCGCCGTAGCCGACCCGCGATCGTGAGATCGAAGGTGGCTCGGGACATCGCAACCAGAGTCTCAGCCTGCCGACGCAGGTATGCACCACTGACCATTGCCACCAACCCCTTGAACGAGGTCTTTGGTCGCATAACCCAGGTCGGGCGCCATCAGTTCCGAATATTTTGGGTTCCGCGGAGTTCCAGCTCGGCGGCGGCAACGCTACTTGCACTCCTGCTCGATCTTGTCGAGCGCCTGCGCGAGGCCTTTGAGTGAGTACTGATCGGTTGATTCCGTGCCGCGGCCCGAGGTGCCCTTCACCGTCAGATCGGCGCCCTTGCGCATGGCATCGACCATGCGCGCTTCCTCGGCGACGTTCTTGATCCAGGCGCCGTCGTTTTGGGTGTACATCGCGAATTTGGCGGTGCCGATCTCGGCGGTAGCGTCCGAACTCGATTTGAACGGATATCCGATGATGACCGATACCTCGTTTTTGACCTTGTCGGCGGGACGGGTGGAAATGAACAGGTACGAGGGACCGCGCGGGCGGCCGGCGGGTTCCAACTTCGTGGTCTTCGGTTTGGCGAGCGCAAAGCAAACCTTGTTGCCGCCAGGCGAGGCGGTATACGCGCCCCAGTCGGCGTATTGGCCGAGCAGGGTGGGTTGCGGCGCATCGCCACCGCCAGGCGCAGGCGTCGCCGCGGTCGCAGCCGGCTTGGCGGGAGTGACGGCGGGCTTGGCGGGGGCGGGCGCGGCGGGCGCTGCCGGTTTGGGCGGCTGCTGGGCAAAGGCGACCGAAGCCAGGCTAGTGGCGAGGATGAATGCAGTCGTGGCGCATCGAACGGTCATCGGCCCACCTCCGGTGGCGGCCTGCGGCACGCCTAACCAGGAATTCCGAAGACCATGAACTGCTTGCGGAATTCGGCAATGTGAAGGCGGATCGACCGCGCCCCCGGCGCGCACCGTCGGCCGGCAAGGCAACTCTACGCAATGCCCGTCCTTCAATCGCGGCTTGCCGTGCTATGAGCTTCCGAGACGATTTCGAGTGAGCTACGCCCCATGAAAGCCGTGCTCTGCCAGCGCTTCGGAACGCCCGACGACCTCGTCCTCGGGGACATCCCCGATCCCGTCGCCGGGGCGGGCGAGGTCGTGGCCAAAGTGGCGGCGGTCGGCCTGAATTTTTTCGACACGCTGATCGTGGCCGGCAAATACCAGACCAAGCCGCCGTTTCCATTTTCCCCGGGCGGCGAGTTCGCCGGCGTCGTCGAAAGCGTCGGCGCTGGTGTCAGCGCGTTCAAGCCCGGCGACCGCGTCATGGGCTACACCAATTTTAACGCCGCGCGAGAGCGCACGGCGGTGGCGGCCGACAACATTGTCAAGCTGCCCGCGGATCTCGACTTCGACCGCGCCGCGGCGCTGACCATCACCTACGGGACCGCTTATCACGCGCTCAAGTACCGCGCGCTGATGCGCCCCGGGGAGACGCTGGCCGTGCTGGGGGCATCCGGCGGGGTGGGGCTGGCGGCGATCGAGGTCGGCCGCCTCATGGGCGGACGCGTGATCGCCTGCGCCTCGACCGACGACAAGCTTGCCTTTGCGCGCGAACACGGGGCGCACGAGGTGGTGAATTACGAGCGGGAGGATTTGCGCGCCGCGCTCAAGCGCCTGGGCGGGGAGCACGGCATCGATGTGGTCTTCGATCCGGTCGGCGGCCGCTACAGCGAGCCGGCGCTGCGGTCGCTCGCCTGGGAGGGCCGGCACCTCGTCGTCGGCTTTGCCGCCGACGAGATTCCGAAACTGCCGCTCAATCTCGTGCTGCTCAAGGGCTGCGCCGTGCTCGGCGTTTTCTGGGGCGCCTGGGTTCGACACGCCAAGGAAGACTACAAAGAGGCTATCGCGACGCTCGCCCAGTGGTGTGCCGAGGGCAAGCTGTCATGCCACGTCCAGAAGATCTATCCCCTCGCCGAGACGGCGGCGGCACTCAAGGCGCTGGCGAACCGGGAGGTCATGGGCAAGCTGGTCGTGCATGTGTGACGCGCCGGAACGAGCGATCAGCTCATGGGCTTTGCGGAGAGCCTATGCTCCTGCCCTTCCCGCCTTCATTCGCGCAAGCGCGACGCGCGCCGCGGCGTGATGCTCCGGACGCAGGTGGCCGGCGACCATGCGTAGCGCCGTGAGCAGCACCGCTGCGTCGTCGGTGAATCCGACCCCCGGTAGCACGTCGGGCACCGCATCTAGCGGCAGTACGAAATAGGCGAGCGCGCCGATGAGCGCCGCCTTCACCTGCACCGGGGTTGCGCGGTCGAACGCGCAGTAATAGGCAGCAAGCAGATCCTCCGCGAAAGGCAGCCGTGCCGCCACCCGCCGCGCCTTGCGCCAGAACTCTCGCCGTACACGATCGGACTGGCGCGCGTCGCGCCACCTGAAGGGACGGTCCCCCCACCATGCGGCTTGCCCGAACGGCATCATCAGGCGGCCTCGGACGCTTTGGCCAGGCGATCCATGGCTTGGGCGAGCTTGACATCACGCTCGGTCACGCCGCCGGCATCATGCGTCGCGAGCGTAACCTCCACCTTGTTGTAGACGTTGAACCATTCCGGATGATGATCGAGCTTCTCCGCGATCAGTGCCGCGCGGGCCATGAAGCCGAACGCTTCGTTGAAGTCGCGAAAGGTGAATTGCCGAGTGATGGCGTCGCGATTTTTCGCCTCGCTCCAGCCGGGAAGCATGGCGAGCGCGCTTTTGCGCGCATTCCCGGTCAGTTTCTCTGCCATGGTCGCCACCTCGCGCGTTTCCATTGTGCCACGAATTGCTCTCCGCGAGCCACTCGCAAAGCCCGTCGCAGCGCTTACCTTACACCAGAGCCCGCCAGTTGATCTTGCGTCCCGAGCGATCAACGGCAGCCCATTGCGACGCCTTTGCTTTTGCCCGGAGGCCCAGATGTCCTGGTCGCTCAATATCGGCACGATCGCCGGAACGGCGGTCCGCGTCCACGTGACCTTCCTGCTGTTTCTGGGCTGGATTTTCGCCGCGAGCTGGGTCGCCGGCGGACCATCGACGGCGTGGCAAGGGCTCGCCTTCATGGTACTCCTGTTCGCCTGCGTGGTGGCGCACGAGTTCGGGCACATCTTCACGGCACGCGCGTTCGGCGTGTCGACGCCCGACGTCACGCTGCTGCCAATCGGCGGTGTTGCCCGGCTCGAGCGCATCCCGGAGAAGCCGTCGGAGGAGTTCCTGGTCGCCATCGCCGGTCCGCTGGTGAACGTCGCGATCGCACTCGCCTTGATCATGCTTGCCGGCGCGCGCGTGAGTGCGGGCGACCTCTACGCGGTCGAAAGTCCCCAGACCTCGATGATCGACCGGCTGGCCGCCGTGAACCTGTTCCTCGCCGTCTTCAACATGATCCCCGCCTTTCCCATGGACGGCGGGCGGGTCTTGCGCGCGATCCTGGCGTCGCGCATGGGCTATGTGCGCGCGACCGAGATCGCCGCGTTCATCGGCCAAGGCGTCGCTTTCGCGCTCGGCTTCATCGGCCTGTTCGCCAACCCGATGCTGATCTTCATCGCGATCTTCGTCTATCTCGCGGCATCCTCGGAAGCTCACCTCGTCGCGATCCGAGCGATGTCGCGCGGCGTGCCCACGAGCGCAGCGATGATGACCCAATTCGCCACGCTCGCCCCCGAGGCACACGTGGAGGACGCGGTCCAGACGCTGCTGCGCACGAGCCAGAGCGAGTTCCCCGTGGTCGACGCGGCGGGCAAGCCGGTCGGCCTGCTCGGGCGCGGCGACCTCATTCGCGCGCTCAAACAGCTCGGCCCCGACGCCCGCGTCGGCGCCGCCATGACGACGACGGTGCCCACCATCGGACACCGCCGCTGCCTGGAAGAGGCGTTCCGGATGTTGCAGGAGAAATCGGCGCCGGCCGTCGCCGTCGTGGACGCGGGCGGCCGCCTCGTCGGTCTCGTCACGTCCGAGACGGTCGGTGAGATGCTGATGCTGCACGAGGCCTTGCCCGCAGGCGCGCGGTTCGGGCCGTGGACGCGCTTGACCGGCGCCTAAGAAGCTGTCTGGCTCGACCCGATCGTGTTAGGTTCGGCTGGTCGGCACTTATCCACCGTCACGAATCTGTCGCATAGCCGTCTGAATTCGCCGGCATCTTCCGCTTCTTTCGTATAACGAGAGGATCGTTCGTGACCGTGCGCGCTCCCCTATCGCGTCGGCGGTTTCTTCTGAAGGCCGCCGCCTCCACCGCGATCTCTGCCGTTGGCGGCGTTGCCAAGCCTTATCTGAGCCGGGCCGCCGACCGTCCGCTCATCACCCATGGCATCCAGTCCGGCGATGTGTCGGTGGATTCGGGCGTGATCTGGGCGCGCGCCGACCGTCCCGCGCGCATGTTGGTCGAGGTTGCGACGTCGGACAGTTTCAAAACCATCAACCGCGCGCTGTTCGTCGACGCGTTGCCGGAATCCGATTTCACCGCCAAGGCGCTGATCGAGGGCCTGCCGGCCGGACAGGACATCTTCTACCGCATTCGCTTCCAGGATCTTGCATCCCCGACGATCACGGGCGAGCCGATGATCGGCCGCTTTCGTACCGCCCCGCGCGACCTGCGCTCGATCTCCTTCGTGTGGTCGGGTGATACCGCCGGTCAAGGCTGGGGCATCGACGAAGCGCGCGGCGGCATGCGTGCGTATGCGACCATGATGCGCAATCGCCCCGATTTCTTTCTCCACAGCGGCGACACCATCTATGCCGACGGTCCGATCCTCGCCGAGCAGAAAATGCCGAACGGCGAGATCTGGAAAAATGTCGTGCTCGAGGAAAAGACCAAGCCGGCCGAGACGCTCGCCGAGTTCCGCGCCAATTACAAGTACAACCTGCTCGACAAGAACGTGCGAGCTTTCAATGCCGAGGTGCCGATCTTCGCCCAATGGGATGATCACGAGGTGACCAACAACTGGTGGCCGGGCGAGCCGCTGACCCGCGCTGAGCATCAGCGAAAGAAATATGTCGAGAAGAATGCGTTGCTGCTCGCGGCCCGCGCCAGCCGCGCGTTCCATGAATACATGCCGCTCCGCTTCACCCAGGCCGAACCCGGACGAATCTATCGCAAGATTTCCTATGGCCCGTTGCTCGATGTGTTCATGCTGGACATGCGCAGCTACCGCGGGCCCAACGGCGAAGGGCTTGAGGAAAGCTATGAGCCGGCGTCGTACTTCCTGGGTCCCGCGCAAGTCGCCTGGCTCAAGCGCGAACTGCTGAACTCGCAGGCGACCTGGAAAGTGATCGCCGCCGACATGCCCATCGGGCTGATCGTCGTCTATGACATCGATCGCAAATGGGGCGTGGAAGCGATCGCCCAGGGAGACGGGCCGCCGCGCGGGCGCGAGCTCGAGATCGCCGACATCCTCAACTTCATAAAAACGGCGGGGGTGCGCAACACGCTGTGGCTCACGGCCGATGTGCACTACACCGCCGCGCATTATTACGATCCCAACAAGGCGGTATTTCAGGATTTCGAGCCGTTTTGGGAATTCGTATCAGGCCCGATCCACGCCGGGAGCTTCCCGCAAAATCAACTCGACAACACGTTCGGACCGCAGATTAAGTACGTGAAAGCGCCGAGCGCGCCGAACCAGCCGCCGAGCGACGGCTTGCAGTTTTTCGGCCACGTTGCAATCGACGGAGCAACGCAGATCATGACCGTGACGCTGAAGGACTGGGACGATCGCGCGCTGTGGTCGACAACGATCGAGCCGAAGCTTGGCTAATTTTCAGGTAACCGGCGCGTTCCCCTCTCGCCGCCTGGTGACAGGGCCTTACGTCCCCCGTCGCTAGGCCGACTTGCGCAACGGCGCGAGATCCGGCGCCGGTGGGGCCGATGCCGTGCGCCGCTTGGTTGAGTAATAGGACGCATTCTGCTCGCCGCGCAGCGCCTCGCGCGTGAACTGAATGAGGTGATGGGCGATAAAGCCCATGCCCAACACGGCGTCGATCTGTCCCCGTCGCAGCGCGTAGCGCGTCGCCCGCCAGAACGGCTTGCGGTAATCCGAAAGGATGCCGACGTGCAGCACGAGACGGACGGCAAGCACCAACGCGCTCGACAGATTGCTCCAGTTCAGTCTGCCGCTCGCGGGCGGGATCACGCGATTGACATAGGTCGCATCCATCTGATGACGGAAGCGCGCAAACAGCCGCTCCGGATCGTTCGCATGGGCGATGCAGCGCCGCCACATTCCCACCACCTCGTCGTAGGGCCGCAGGAAACGTACGTTGCTTTCGAGGCCCGGATCGGTTTCCAGCCGACCGGCCGCGTTCAGCCGATCCCACAACGGCGTCTTCGGCAGCGCCTGTAAAAGATTGATGGTCAGCATCGGAATTCGTGAAATGTCGATGAAATCCTTGAGACGCGTCTCGGTGTCGTCGGAATCGGTGTCGAGCCCGAGAATGATGCCGGAGGTGACCTCCAATCCATAGTCGTTGAGCGTCTTGATCGACTCCAACATCGGCACGGCGATGTTCTGGTTCTTGCGCATCGCCTTGAGCGCATCGGCCTCGGGCGTCTCGATGCCGACGAACACGCCCAGGAACAAACACTCCCGCATGAGCTTGAGAATTTCCGGCTGCTTGGCGATGTTGAGCGTGGCCTCGCAGGCGAATTGCAAGGGATAGCCGTGCTGCCGCTGCCAAGCGAGCAGGTGCGGCAGCATGTCCTTCGCAGCCTTGCGATTGCCGATGAAATTGTCGTCGACGAAATAGACGACTGGCGGATGCCCTTTCTGCTTGCGCATGGCATCGAGCTCGGCGGTGACCTGGGCCGGCGTCTTGAGCCGTGGCTGCCGGCCGTAGAGGTTGGGAATATCGCAGAACTCGCAGAGATACGGACAGCCGCTCGAGAACTGCAACGTCAGCATCAGATAGTTCTTCAGCGGGATCAGATCGTAGGCCGGAATCGGGAAATCATGCAGTGGCAGCCGATCCTTGGTTTCGAAGCGCAGCTGCGCGGCCGGCCGCGCGACGCTCTCATCGAGCCGCGCGACCAGCGCGTCCGTGGCATCTCCCATTTCGCCGATGTGGAGATAGTCGATGTCCGCGTACATCTCCGGCGATGCCGATGCCGACGGCCCGCCCAACATCACTACCTTGCCGGCCGCATGCGCGCGCGCGGCGATATCGTGGATCTGCGGCGCCTGGACGTGCATGCCGCTGACCAGCACGGCGTCGGACCAGGCCAAATCGGCCTCGGTCACGTCGCGCATGTTCTCGTCGATGAAGCGGACCGGCCACGCCTGCGGCATGCAGGCGGCAATCAGCAGCAAGCCCTGCGGCGGCATGAACGCGCGCACCCCTTTCATCAGCCGATAGGCATGATTGAAGGTGCCAAATGCGGGGGTGTAGCGCGGGAAAACGCACAGTATCCGGCGCCGGTTCGTGACTGGGACCGATGAGCGCACGGGGCCCTCCGCCTCCGTTAACACCATCGTCGCCTTCCTAATGGCAAGACGCAAGGGGGCGTCCAACCAAGATCAAGCGAATGCGCTTCGGCCGTCAGATGCAGGTCTCCATTCCCGCCGCATCAGTGTTCCAGAAATACTGCGAGCGTGAATCGCCCTCGCTTCCTGCGATGTCGCGCGCGTCATTGCGGCTGGATGTCGAGCTCCCTCGCCAGCCCACGCCAGTGCTCCTGCAGCTCGCGGATCGATTGCGCAGTGCCGTCAGGCGTGCCGGCGCCGTCGGTATCGAGACCGAACGCAATCAATCTTTGCTGGATCTCCGCCCCCTTCAGATACTCTGCGATCTCCCGGTTCAAACGCGCGATGATCTCAGGCGGCATGCCGGCGGGGCCGACCACGGCGAAAAATCCATCTAGGACAACCCCCGGCAGGGTTTCGCTGACCGTCGGCAGGTCGGGTAAGCCGCGAAAGCGCCGTGCCGAGGTTATGGCGATACGCCGGACCTGACCGGCTTCGACGATCGATCGCGCGGCCGCGATGGAACTCATCATCACCTAGTTGACGCCGCTTGCGACGTCCTGGGTCATTTGTGCGGCTGAGCGATAGGGGATCTCGACCAACCCCAGATCGGCGCGCCGGTTGAACAGCTTGGCAGCGAACGCCGCCGCGCCAGCCGTCGTGTCGAAGGCCATCGACAGCTTGCCGCGATTCGCCTTCGCATGCGCAATCAGCTGCGCCAGCGATTGCACCGGCAGCTCTATGTTCACCGACACCATCTGCGGTGCTTGGCTGCACACCATCGCCACGGCCGCGAAATCCCGCGTCGGGTCGTAGGGCAGTTGCTTGAACGATATCAGGTTGATCGCCATGCCGGATGTGTTGGTGAACAGAAACGTGTAGCCGTCGGGCGCGGCACGGGCGACCGCCTGGTGGGCCAGGAGGCCCGAGGCCCCCGGCAGGTTCTCAACCACCATCGACTGTCCCAGACTGCGCGAAACACCGTCGCTTAACATCCGCGCCATCACATCCGTCGCAGCGCCCGGGCCGGTCGGAACAATGAGCTTGATGGGGCGCGTGGGCCACGCTCCCTCCCCGGCATTCGCGCCCGCCAACAGAACCCCGTAGCAAAGCAGCACGCACCAAAGCCTTTTCATGCATTCCTCGGGACTGCACGCCGATGTTGCGCGACTACACAGGATCCGGTGTGGGCTAACTTTTGCTCCGCACCCATCTCTGCGCACGATACGCGCTTGAGGGCGTATTGCCCGGAAAATGTTCGCTCTCCGTCCCAACCGCCACGCGGGGGTTGCAGGCAGCCCTATAGGATACAATTGAACGCCACGGCAGACTGGGCCGCAACAGCGGCGTGCGGCGTGAGCGCTATTCCCGACAGCAGTGCGTGACAGAAAGAAATATAAAGCGAGGGGCAAATGTTTCTGACCACCGAGTTCGTACTGCTGCTCGGAATCGGATTTGTTGCACAGTTGGTGGACGGCGCGCTGGGCATGGCATACGGCGTCCTGACGAACATCGCGATGCTGAGCATGGGGCTGCCTCCGGCACAGGCGAGTGCGCTAGTCCACACCGCTGGGGTTTTCACCACCGGCGCTTCGGCCGCTTCGCACATCTATCATCGCAACGTGGATTGGCACATGGTGACGCGCCTGGGAGTGACCGGCGTGCTGGGCGGGATCCTGGGTGCCTGGATTTTATCGAATCTCGAGGTCGCTGCCGCGCCTATCTGCTGCTGATGGGATTTTACATTCTCTGGCGATCGGCGCGGATCGCGTTGAGCCCGCGAACGCCTTCCAGATGGCTTATGCCGCTCGGATTAGTGGCGGGATTTCTGGATGCAACCGGCGGCGGCGGCTGGGGGCCCGTAGCCACGTCCACCCTCATCGGCTTTGGGCACGCGCCGCGCCAGACCGTCGGCTCGGTCAATACCACAGAATTTTTTGTCACCGTTGCCACCGCCGCCACGTTCTTTGTCGAGCTCGGGGCCTCACCGCTCGAGCGCCTCATTCCCCTCGTGCTGGGCGGTGTGCTGGCGGCGCCGTTCGGTGGCTGGGCGGTGAAGCATATATGGCCCCGGACGTTGATGGTCGCCGTGGGGCTGCTGATCGTGGCTCTCTCCGCGTTTCAGCTCGCCCGCGCCTTTCGCTTCATCTAGTTCGGCCCTAGGCGTGCCAACGGGCCTGGCTTGCTACGCCACGCGCCAAAAAATGTGCGCTATGCGCGGTTCCCGTGTCAGCCTACCGGCGCGCCGCAGTCCGCGCGGATAGTTTGCTCTTGAGGCGCGGATAAGCGCGCAACACATTGCCTTCGAAGATCTTTTTCTTGTCATCCCCTGAAAGCCCCTGCGCCCCGTCGATATAGCGCTTGGTATCGTCGAAATCGTATCCCGTCTGCGGATCTTTGCCGCGCACCGCACCGACCATTTCGGATGCGAACAGGATGTTGTCGATCGGCACCACCTTGGTCAAAAGATCGATCCCAGGCTGATGATAGACGCAGGTGTCGAACCACACGTTGTTCTTCATCATCTCATCGAGCGGCGGCCGCTTGTTGTTGATCGCCAAGCCGCGATAGCGGCCCCAATGGAACGGCACCGCCCCGCCGCCGTGCGGGATGATCAACTTCAAGGTCGGGAAATCCTTGAACAGGTCAGCCATGATGAGCTGCATGAACGCGGTCGTGTCCGCGTTGATGTAATGCGCGCCGGTGCCGTGGAAGCAGGGATTGCACGAGGCGCTGACGTGCACCATCGCCGGCACGTCGAGCTCAACCATCTTCTCATAGAGCTTATACCACCAGCGATCCGTCAGCGGTGGCGCGGTCCAATGACCACCCGAGGGATCGGGGTTGAGGTTGCAGCCGACGAAGCCGAATTCCTTCACGCACCGCTCGAGCTCCCCGATGCAGCTGTCCGGCGACACACCCGGCGACTGCGGCAGCTGGCACACGCCGATGAAATTGTTGGGGTAGAGCGCGCAGACGCGATGGATCATCTCGTTGCACAGCTGCGACCAGGCCAGGCTCACGTTGTAGTCGCCGATGTGGTGACTCATGCCCATGGCGCGCGGCGAAAAGATCGTCATGTCGGTGCCCCGCTCCCGCTGCAGCTTGAGCTGCGCGCCTTCGAGGCTCTCGCGGATCTCGTCGTCGGAAACCTTCAGCGAGGCCTTGGCGGGCTGCTTGGCAGGCTCTTTGACGTTATCTACCTGGTCCTTGCGCCACCGCAGGAGGTCCTTCGGCTCGGTCGTGTAATGTCCGTGGCAGTCGATGATCATGACATCGTCGCGGCTGTTAGAATTCGTCCCCCGATGAATGCTACGAACCGGCCGTGATCATTGTCAAACTAGGATTGGCGTCTGTTAGGATGCGCGGACCTGACCGCAGGGGAAAAGCATGGCCGATATTTCGCGTTTAAACGGCGTGATCCGTGCGCTGGAAGCCGGCAAGCCGGCATTCACGTCGTTTTGCCAAGCCGATCCGGAGACGGCGATTGCGATGTCCGCGGCCAAGTATGACGGCGTCGTCTACGAAATGGAGCACAATCCATGGGACATCCGGGCGCTGCGCGATAGCCTGCAATACATGCTCAACCGCGGCCAAATCGCCAAGGCCGGCTCGCTCTCGCCCTCGGTCACGCCGATGGTGCGCATTCCCCCCAACGGCGCAGAGAAAGCGCAGTTTCACGCCAAACAGGCGCTCGACCTCGGCGTCTATGGCATTGTGTGGCCGCACATCTCATCGGTGGAGGAGGCCCACAACGCGGTGGCCGCCTGCCGCTATCCGCGCCTCAAGAGCGCGCCGATGTACGAGCCGGCCGGCATCCGCGGCGACGGGCCGACCGCCGCCGTGCGCTATTGGGGCCTGTCGCAGCAGGACTACTACGCGCGCGCCGACGTGTGGCCGCTCAATTCCCGCGGCGAAGTGTTCGTCATCCTGATGATGGAGGACACCCGCGGCATCGAGGCGCTATCCGATATCCTGACGAAGGTGCCGGGCATCGGCGCGATCCTCATCGGCGAAGGTGATCTGTCCCAGGAGCTCGGTTACCCGCGCCAGTATGAGCATCCCGAGGTGCTCAAATGGATGGGACGGGTCGTCGATACCTGCAAGCGGCACAACGTCGTCGTCGGCCACCCGCACGTCGATGCCAACAATGTGGAGCGCATCCTCGCCGAGGGGTATCGCTTCTTGATGGCCGCGCCGGTGCGCAGTTACGCCGCCCTGGAAAAAGGGCTCAAGCTCGCCGGCCGGGCGTAGGCTTCGAAGTGCGGCGGCGCGGGCGGGATCACGCTCATGGAGCCGTCTCCGGCTGTTCACGATCTGGCCCACTTCCGGCGCAATTCCTGTTAGGGGTAGAGTGCCTTGATTCGCGGACCGCTCGGCGAAATGAGGCACTTTCGCCGCGCGATCCGTGAGCCGGCAGTCGCCCGACGCCGGAAATGCGGCAATGGGGCAAGCGGGAATGCCGGACGCGATCCGGATCACCGTGGAGAGCTTTGGGGCTCATCCGCAGCACAAAGCGCGTGTGCGCGCGTCCATAGTCCGCTGCGGGAGTGGGTTCCGAGCTGCCATCGCGGCCATATCGGTCCTGCTACCCCGTGATGGCGTCTGCGCCGCGGCGAGCGGGCGCTACGAACTCGCCGGCTTCGACGCCTATATGGCAGCCCTCGCGTGGCCGGACCGCGACGACATCGCCGCGGTTGCCCTGACGCTCGGCATCCTCTGCTTCGCCATCCTCAGCGCAATCCTGTTCCTGCGCACGCGCCGGCACTTGGCAGCGGTCGAGGCGGCGGCCCGAGACGAGGCCGTGGCGTCCAAGGCCGCGCTCGACCGCGCCTATGCGCTGCTCCTGTCCGAACCGCAAATCCTCCTCGCCTGGCCGCCGGCAGCCGACGAGCCTGAAATCATCGGCGATCCAGGACTGGTGACCGCAGCGCCTGCGGGCGTACTCGAGTTCGGGGCTTGGCTCGAGGCCGACGCCGCCCACGACATGGAGGATTCGGTCGATGCATTGCGCGCGCGCGGGGTCAGCTTCGCCAAGACCGTATCCACGCTCGCCGGCCGGATCGTCGAAGCCAAAGGGCAAGTGATCGGCGGCCGAGCCATCCTGCGGCTGCGCGAGGTCAGCGGCATCAAATCCGAGTTGGCCGAACTCGCACGACGGCATCAGAAGCACGTCGAGGATACCGCCGCCCTGGGCGCCTTGGTCGCAGCCGTCGTCGCGCCGGTGTGGGCGCGGGACGAGGCGGGCAAGCTCACCTTCGCCAACGAGGCGTATGCGCGCGCTGTCGAGGTCAAGGATTCCTCCGAGGTGATCGAGTGCGGGATCGAGCTGTTCGAGCACGGCGGACGCAGCGAACTTCTGCGCGCGCATGAGGCAGCCGCCCCTTACTGCGGCCGCCTCGCGGCCGTCGTGGCGGGAGAGCGCCGCAGCTTCGACGTGATGACCGTGCCGGCTGGGCGCGGCAGCGCCGGGATCGCCGTCGAGGCCACCGAGGCGGAGCTGATGCGCGCCGAGCTCAAGCGCATGATGGAGGCCCACCGGCGCACCCTCGACCAGCTCGCGACCGGCGTGGCGATCTTCGGGTCCGATCGGCGGCTTTCTTTCTACAACGCCGCCTACCGTTCGCTGTGGGATCTCGATGCCGGCTTCCTCGACCAGGGACCCACCGACTCAGCCGTGCTCGACCGGTTGCGTGCGGCGCGCAAGCTGCCGGACGAGCAGGACTTCCGGCAGTGGAAAAGCGCGCTCTACGACGCTTACCGCGCGGTCGAGGCAAAGGAGCACATGTGGCACTTGCCGCATGGCCGCACCATGCGCGTGGTCACCACGCCGAATCCCGAAGGCGGCGTGATCTATCTGTTCGACGACGTCACCGAGCGGCTCGATCTCGAGCGCCGCTACGACGCCTTGATCCGCGTCCAAGGCGAGACGCTCGACAACCTGACCGAGGCGGTGGCGGTGTTCGGCAGCGACGGCCGGCTGCGCCTCTCTAATCCGGCCTTCGCGCGCATGTGGCGGCTTTCGCCCGACATGCTGGCGGGCCGGCCGCACATCGAATCCGTCAGCGAGCGGACGCGGCCGCTCCACGACGACCACCCCGTCTGGCAGAGGTTGCGGGCAACGGTCACGGCTATCGACAATCGCGAGCCCACGCTCGGCCGGCTCGAACGCCGCCAGGGCTCCGTCGTCGATTGCGCCACCATGCCGCTCCCCGATGGCGCGACGCTGGTGACGTTTCAGGACGTCACCGATACCGTCAACGTCGAGCGCGCGCTACGCGAGCGCAACGAATCATTGAAGGCCGAGGACAAGCTCAAGACCGATTTCGTTCACCATGTCTCCTACGAGTTGCGCTCTCCGCTCACCAACATTATCGGCTTCGCGGATTTCCTGGGCGATCCGGTCACCGGTCCGCTCACGGACAAGCAGCGCGAATACCTGAGCTACATCATCGCCTCAACCAACGCGCTTCTTGCCATCATCAACAACATCCTCGACCTCGCCAGCATCGACGCCGGAGCCATGACGCTCAATCTCGGCTCGGTCGACATCCGCAGGACGATGGAAGCCGCCGCCGAAGGCGTGCAGGACCGCCTGGTGAAGAGCGGGATCACGCTTGAACTTCATGCTCCGCCGGAGATCGGGACCTTCATCGCCGACGAGCGGCGCGTGCGCCAATCGCTGTTCAATCTGCTGGCTAATGCCGTGGGCTTTTCCCCAGCTGGCGAGACCGTTACCTTTGCCGCGCATCGGCGGCGGGACGCGATTGCCTTTTCCGTGACCGATCGTCCGCCGACGTCCAAGACAAGGTGTTCGATTGGTTCGAGACGCATTCACTCGGCTCGCACCACCGCGGCACGGGCCTCGGACTTTCCCTGGTGCGCTCGTTCGTGCAGCTGCACGGCGGCTCGGTGACGCTCGAATCGGTCGTCGGCCGCGGCACCACGGTCACCTGCGTCTTCCCGCTCGCTCACACTGCCGAGCGAACCGCCGCGTGAGCGGCGATCATCAAGCCCGCGCCGGCGGGACTCGAGTCATGCCATGACGAACTCCGGCACCTCGACCTTTTCGGTGGCGCTGCCCGATGAGCATGCGACCCGCCGCCTTGCGATCGATGTCGCCAATGCGCTCGAAGCGGGCGACGTCGTGACGCTCTCCGGCGATCTCGGCGCGGGCAAGACCACGCTCGCGCGTACGCTCATCCGCTATCTCACCGGCGACCCAACGATCGAGGTGCCGAGCCCGACGTTTACGCTAATGCAGAGCTACGACCTGCCGCAATTTCCATTGGTGCATGTGGACCTCTATCGTGTGTCCGGGCCGGCGGAACTCGCCGAACTCGGTTTCGGCGACCTGCCCGAACAGGCGGTGATGCTGCTCGAATGGCCCGACCGCGCAGACGGGCTCTTGCCGCCCGACCGGCTCGATGTGTCACTTACGCTGGCGCCCAAGCTCAAGCTTGAATTCCGCCATGCCCGCATCACCGGCTATGGCGCGCTCGGGCCGCGCGTCGACCGCATGGCGGCGACGCGTCAATTCATCGCCGAGAGCGGCTACAGCGAGGCGTTGCGCGCACGCGTGCGCGGCGACGCCTCGACCCGGTCCTATGAACGGCTGGCGCTCGGCGAGAAACGCGTGCTGCTGATGAATTCTCCGCCCCGGCCGGACGGTCCGCCGGTGCGGGGTGACAAGCCTTACAGCGCGATCGCGCATCTCGCCGATAACGTCGTGCCGTTCGTCGCCATGGCGAATGGGCTCCGGCAATGCGGCTTCTCGGCGCCCGCGGTGTATCAGGCCGATCTCGAGCAGGGCTTCCTGATCATCGAAGACCTCGGCGACGAGCGTGTCGTCGGCGGCGATCCCCCGGCGCCAATCGAGGAGCGCTACGAGACCGCGG
>VAZM01000099.1:487-8229 GCA_005883135.1 Alphaproteobacteria bacterium | reverse complement strand
CAGCTCGACTATCGCGTTCCTCCTTACGATATGAACGCGTTCCTGATCGAAGCCGAGCTGCTGCTGGATTGGTTTCTGCCGCGTCTCGACGTCACGATCGCCGACAGCGAGCGCGGCTCGTTCCGCGCGCTTTGGCGCGAACTGTTGCAGCCGGCGATCGATGCGCCGCCGACCTGGGTCCTGCGGGATTTTCATTCCCCCAACCTGATTTGGCTGCCGCAACGCAGCGGGCTCACCCGCCTCGGCCTAATCGACTTTCAAGACGCGGTGATGGGCTCCCCTGCCTACGACCTCGCCTCACTGTTGCAGGATGCGCGTGTCGACGTATCCGAAGAGACCGAACTCGCGCTACTCGGCCGCTACGTACGGGGACGCGGCGGTCGGCAGGATTTCGACGCCGCCCAATTCATCAAGATCTACGCCACCCTTGCCGCCCAGCGCGCCAGCAAGATCCTCGGCATATTCGCCCGGCTCGACCTGCGCGACGGCAAGCCGCAATACTTGCGGCACCTGCCCCGGGTCTGGGGCTATCTGCAGCGCTCACTGAGCCATCCGGCGCTGGAGGCGCTCAACGCCTGGTATATTGCCCACGTGCCGTCGTTAAATACAAGTTAAGGGCGAGCGGGCAGAACCCATTCATGGCGGAAACGCGCCGAATGACGACCGCGCTGAAACGCGCCATGGTGCTGGCGGCCGGGCTGGGGACGCGCATGCGGCCCTTCAACGGGCAGGTGCCCAAACCGCTCGTTAAGGTCGGTGGCAAGGCACTCATCGATTACGTCCTGGACCGCCTCGCCGCGCAGAAGGTCGAGCGTGCGGTAGTCAACGTGCATCATCTGGCCGATCAGATCGAGCGCCATCTCGCGCAACGGCGGCAGCCGAAGATCGTCATTTCCGATGAAAGGAGCGAGCTTCTCGGCACCGGCGGCGGCGTGCTCAAGGCGCTGCCCGAGTTGGGCGACGCTCCGTTCTTCCATGTCAATTCCGATACGATCTGGATCGATGGCGTAAAACCCAATCTCGCCCGGCTCGCCGAGGCCTTCGATGACGCCCGGATGGACGCGCTCCTCTTGCTTGCTCCCGCGGCCTCCAGCATCGGGTATAGCGGGCGCGGCGATTTCTCGATGGCGGCGGACGGCAGGCTTGTGCCGCGCGGCGAACGCGAGGTGGTGCCATTCGTCTACGCCGGGGCCGCGATCCTGACGCCCGCCTTCTTCGCTGGTGCCCCGCACGGAGCATTCTCGATGTCGCCGTTGTTCGAACGGGCGGCCGAGGCCGGCCGGCTCTGTGGGCTGCGGCTCGAAGGCGTCTGGATGCATGTCGGCACGCCCGAGGCCGTCCAAGCCGCCGAGAAGGCGCTCCTCACCGCCGCGGTGTAGCTCCCGTTCGTCCTAAAATTCCATTATGCCATCGTTCGCGACGGCGGATGATCCAGTAATCTCCTGGCCCACGAATCGATCGCCACCGTGGCGGTGACTGGATGCGCGGCAAGCGCGTGCGCGACGCGCAGCATGACAAGTCAGTTGCACAATGGTTGCTCGCCCAAAGGTGTTCACCATCCCACCCTCGGTGCCATTCGTACCGACGCTCGTCCGCGCATTGTTCGATGGAACCCTCGTGCCGGGGTTTCCTCCTACGCACGAGCCGCTCGCGCTCGCGCACGCTACGCTCTATCTGCCGACGCGGCGCGCGTGCCGGCTCGCGCGCGACCTCTTCCTCGACGCGACCAACATGGACGCGGCGATCCTGCCGCGCATCCTCGCGATCGGCGACATCGACGAGGACGAGATCGTCTTCGCCGACGCGGCAACCGGAGCGCTGGCCGGCGACGCGCTCGAGTTGCCGCCGGCGCTCCGCGGCCTTGAGCGGCGCTTGCTGCTCACGCAGCTGGTACTCAAATGGGCGGCACGCATTGAGCCGGATCAGCACGGCGAGGCGCCGCTCGTCGCCAATAATCCCGCCTCGGCGCTCGCGCTCGCCGATGACCTCGCACGCCTGATGGACGACATGACCACGCGCGGCGTGGCCTGGGAGCGGTTGGATCGGCTTGTACCCGAAGCGCTCGATCGCTACTGGCAGCTCACGCTCGAATTCCTGAAGATCGCGCGCGAGGAGTGGCCGAAAATCCTCGCCGAGCGAGGCGCCATCGAGCCTGCCGCACGCCGCGATGCGCTGATCAAGGCGGAAGCGGCACGGCTCGCCGCGCACGCCGACGGGCCGGTGATCGCCGCCGGCTCGACCGGCTCCATGCCGGCGACGGCCGAACTGATCGCCACGATTGCCCAGCTCGACCATGGCGCCGTCGTCCTACCAGGGCTCGATATCGAACTCGACCGCGAGTCCTGGGCTCTGATCGACGGCCGGCAGGATGCGAGCGCACGCGCTTCGACGACGGTCGAGCATCCCCAATTCGCGATGCAGGCGCTGCTGCGCCGCATCGGCATCACACGCGAGCAAGTTGTTGCATTGGGCAGCCCCGCCGCGCATGGGCGCGAGCGTTACCTTTCCGAGGCCCTGCGGCCGGCGGCCGTCACCGAGCGCTGGCAACAGCTCGCCGCTGACGACGCCCTCTGGATTGAACCCGCGCTCGAAACACTGGCCGTCGTCGAAGCGGTAAATGCCGAGGAAGAGGCGCTCGCCATCGCCATCAGCCTGCGGGAGGCATTGGAGACGCCGCACAAAACCGCGGCGCTCGTCACCCCCGACCGCGCGCTGGCGCGCCGCGTGCTCGCGGCCCTGGAGCGCTGGAATGTCGGGGTGGATGATTCCGGCGGCGATGCGCTCGCCGACACCTCCGCCGGGCTATTTGCGCGCCTCACCGCGAACGCGGCTCTCGGCGGGGTTGCGCCGGTCGCGCTGCTGGCCCTGCTCAAGCATCCGCTCACCCGGCTCGCCACCGGGGCGGGGGTGCACGCGGTCGCCGTTGCCGCACTGGAGAAGGCGGTGTTGCGTGGCCCGCGGCCGCGGCCGGGCACGGCCGGCCTTGCCCATGCACTTGCGGCGTTCCGCGGCGAGTTCACCAAGCTCCGGCGCGGGGAACCCTCCGATTTGCACCCCTCCGACCCGCGCGCCAGCCTGAGCGAGGCGGAGCTTGATGTGGCCGCCGGGCTCGTCTCGCGGCTGACCGCGGCATTTGCCCCGCTCGAGGGGCTCGCCTCCGCGCCATTCGCCAAAATTGCAGCCATGCACGAGAGCGTCATCGTCGCGCTGAGCGCCGACCAGACCGGCGCCGCGGCGGCCTTCAATGGAAGCGACGGCGCGGCGCTCGCGCGCGCGTTCGAGGATATCGCGACCAACGCCGGCGATGCCGACTTTCCCGTGCGGGCGGCAGATTATGCGGAGTTGTTCCGCACGGCGATCTCGGACCGCGTGGTGCGGCGGCCGGGGCTGCCCGGGGTGCGGCTGCGCATCTATGGTCTTCTCGAAGCGCGCTTGCAGAGCGTGGATCGGATCGTGCTCGGTGGGCTGATCGAGGGCACGTGGCCCCCCGAGATGCCCTGCGACCCGTGGCTCAGCCGCCCCATGCGCCAGGCGCTCGGCCTCGATCTGCCGGAGCGGCGCATCTCACTTTCGGCTCACGATTTTGCGCAGGCGCTCGGCGCGCGCGAGGTGATTCTCGCCTATCCGGCCAAATTGGCCGGCACGCCCACCGTCATCTCTCGCTTCGTGCAGCGCCTGGCGGCAGTGGCCGGGGAGCATCGCTGGAGCCGCGCATGCGCTAGGGGAGCGAAATATGTCGCCTGGGCGCGCTCGCTTGATCGTCCGGCAGAGGTCAAGCGGGTCGAGAAGCCCGCGCCGAAGCCGCCGCGCGCCGCGCGCCCAACCTCACTCTCGGTGACTGACATCGAGAACTGGCTGCGCGACCCCTACACCATCTACGCCAAGCACATCCTCAAGCTGCGCGAACTCGATGTCGTCGATCTGTCGCCCGGCGCGGCCGATCGGGGCATCGTCATTCACGCCGCGCTGAGCGAGTTCACCAAGGCATTCGCGGCCGCGCTGCCCGCCGATCCGACCGCGGCACTCATTGCGATCGGCGCCAAGCATTTTGCTGCGCTCGAAGACTACCCGGAGGCGCGGGCGTTCTGGTGGCCGCGCTTCCGGCGCATCGCCCGCTGGTTTTCTAGCTGGGAGGGGATGCGACGCGCTAACGTCGTGGCGCTCGCGGCAGAGGTTTCCGGCAAGATCGGTATTCCCCTTGGCGAGCGCGTGTTCACGTTGCGCGCCCGCGCCGACCGCATTGAGCGCCTCGGTGGCGGCCGCTATGCCATTCTTGACTACAAGACCGGACAGGTGCCGAGCGAAAAACAGGTGCGCATCGGAGTGTCGCCGCAGCTCACGCTGGAAGCCGCGATCCTGCGCCGCGGCGGATTCCCCGATATTCCGGCCGAGGCGTCCATCGCCGACCTTGCCTACGTCTCGCTCAGGGGCGGCGATCCCGCCGGCGACGACGTGCCCATCGATTTCAAGGAGGGCGACGCGGATTTCCACGCCGACCGCGCATTCGAGAAGCTCAAGTCCATCGTCGAGCGCTTCGAGGACGAGCAACAGCCATATCTGCCGCTGGTCCTCTCGATGTGGAAGAACCGCTACGGCACCTATGACCACCTCGCCCGAGTGAAGGAATGGTCGGTCGCCGGACCGGATGACGCGGAGGCTGGCGAATGAATCAGCTGCGGATCGATGCCCGCGCTGGTCGCGTCATCCCCGATGACCTGCGGCGTCTGCAAGTTGGGTCGCGGCCAATGCCGGCTCGGGCAAGACGCACGTGTTGGCGCAGCGCGTGATCCGGCTCCTGCTCGACCGCGTCGATCCGGCGAAAATTCTCTGCATCACGTTTACCAAGGCCGCCGCCGCCAACATGGCGAACCGCGTGTTCGACGAGCTGCGCCGCTGGACCGCGCTCGACGACAGCGCGCTTAATGCGGCCATCAAGCGAATCTCGAATATCGAACCGGATGCGGCACGGCGCACGCTCGCGCGCCGACTGTTCGCCATGGCGCTGGAGACGCCGGGCGGACTGAAGGTGCAGACCATTCACGCCTTCTGCACGCGGTTGCTGCATCATTTCCCGTTCGAGGCGAATGTCGCCGCCCGTTTCGATGTGCTGGAGGAAGCGGCGCAGGCGAAGCTCCTTGCCGAGATCAGCCTGGGCGTCCTGCTCGACGCAGCGCTGGCGCCGGAAGGCGTGCTTGGCCAAGCGCTCGCCATCGCCATCGCGGCCGCCTCCGACCAGACCTTCAAGGACGTGGTCGGCGAGGCAATTCGCAAACGCGATGCCGTCCGCGCCTGGATTGATCACGGCGGTAGCATCGAGTCGGCCCGGCGTGGCCGCGAACGACACGATCGAGCAGGTCGAAACGGAAATGACGGAGGGGCCGCTGTTTCCGGCATCGCAATGGCCGGCAGCCGCCAAGCTCCTGGCGCAAGGCGGCAAGAGCGATCAGGAGCAGGCGCGGCGGTTGCTTGCAGCATCGGCGGCAAGCAGCTCGCAGTGCGCCGGCCTCTATCTTCAGGTTTTTCTGACCGGCAAGCTCGAGCCGCGCCAGCAACTCTTCACCCGATCGATCGAGATTTGCCACCCCCAGCTTGCCGAGTCCTTGTGCGGCGAGCGACAGCGCATGCTCGCACTGGCGGAGCGCCGTAAAGCGGTGGCCTGTCGGGACCGCACGGCGGCGCTCATCACCATCGCCGATGCCGTGCTAACCCGTTATCAGGCGGCGAAGGACCGGCGCGGTGTGCTCGATTACGACGACCTGATCGATAAGGCGCTGGTGCTGCTCGGCGGAGAGCGGTCGGCCTGGGTGCATTACAAGCTCGACCAGGGCATCGACCACGTCCTGATCGACGAGGCGCAGGACACCAGCCCGAAGCAATGGGAAATCGTCCGGCGGCTCACAAGCGAATTTTTCGCCGGCGCCGGCGCGCGCTCCGTGGCGCGCACCATTTTCGCGGTCGGTGACGAGAAGCAATCGATTTTCTCCTTCCAAGGCGCGGCCCCGCGTGAATTCGAGGTCATGCATCGCTCGTTCCATGGGCTGGCGACAGGCGTCGAACACGAGTTTCGCCATGTGCGCTTCCGCCATTCATTTCGCTCCGGCCCTAATGTGCTCGGCGCCGTCGACGAGGTCTTTGCTCGACCCGAGGCCTTTGCCGGACTCTCCGCCGATGCCGTCAACACGGTCCACGAGTCGCTGCCCGACGCCGCACCGGGGGTCGTGGAGATCTGGGACACGGTCAAACCCGCGAGCAAACGTGAGGTCGAGGCCTGGGACGCGCCGTTCGACCAACTGACCGAGACGAGCCCGCAGGTGCGCCTGGCAAGCAAGATCGCAAGGAACGTCAAGCTCTGGATCAAGCAGGGCGCGCGCGCAGGCGACGTGCTGGTGCTGGTGCGCCAACGCGGGCCCTTGTTCGAAGCCATCATTCGCGCGCTCAAGGACTCGCATGTCCCGGTCGCCGGCGCCGATCGGCTGGTGCTCACCGAGCACATCGCCGTGATGGATCTGATGGTGCTCGCGGACGTGCTGTTGCTGCCCGACGACGATCTTGCCTTGGCGACCGTGCTCAAGAGTCCCTTATTCGGCCTCGACGACCAAGACCTGTTCGAGCTCGCCTGGAACCGCAGAGGTTCGCTATGGGCGGCTTTGCGGGCGAAGGCGCAGGCCGAACCGCGCTTTGCCGATGCGCTTGCCAAGCTCCAGCGCTTTGGCGAATGGGCGCGGCAAATGCCGTTTGCGTTTTACGCGCGCGTGCTGGGGGCCGAAGGCGGCCGCAAGCGTTTCCTCGCCCGGCTCGGGCACGAGGCCGACGATGCGCTGGACGAATTCCTCAATCTCTCGCTCGCGTACGAACGGCGCGAGACGCCGTCGCTGCAGGGCTTCATCGCCTGGCTGCGCGCCGCGCAAACCGACGTGAAGCGCGACATGGAGATCACCCGCGACGAGGTGCGGGTGATGACGGTGCACGGTGCAAAGGGCCTGGAAGCGCCGATCGTCATTCTTGCCGACACCACGACGCCGCCGGCGGGACCGCCGCAGCGCCAGCCCCGACTCCTGTCGCTTGAGCCCGCGATGCCCCACTTGCCCAGTTGCCTCGCTTGGGCTGCCGCGAAGGCGACCGATACTGCACCATTGTGCGCGGCGCGCGAGCGCGCGCGGCGAGAGGCGGAGGATGAATATCGGCGCCTCCTCTATGTGGCGATGACGCGCGCCATCGATCGGCTTGTCATTTGCGGGGCGGAGAGCGAGCGCGGGCCCCCCGAGGGCTGTTGGTGGAGGCTCGTAACCGCGGCGCTCAGGCCGCCCGTATCCGTGGAGGAGCCGGCGGACGACGGCGAGGGCCAGGTGTGGCGCTATCGCAAGGGGCCAGCTTCTGCGGCCGGGGTTCTTACCGCCTCGCCTGCATCGGTGACAACGGATCCGCCGCCGCCCTGGGTCTATAGCAGCGCCGCCGCCGAGCCGCCGCCGGTTCGCCTCCTCTCCCCGGCGGCCGCTTACGACGAGGCGACGCCGCCACGCGCGCCCTCCGGCAGCCGCATGGAGCGCGACAAGGCGTTGGAGCGAGGCAGGCTGGTGCACCGGCTGCTGCAGGCGCTGCCCGATATTCCGAAGGCGGCACGTGACGAAGCCGCTCGACGGTACCTTGCACGATCGGCCGGCGGCTTTCCTGCCGAGGAACACGAGCGCATGCTCGCGCAAATCTGGCGGCTACTGGACGATCCACGCTTCTCGGCACTGTTC
>VAZM01000099.1:0-468 GCA_005883135.1 Alphaproteobacteria bacterium | reverse complement strand
GCGGCAGGCTCGTAGTGTCCGGCCAGGATGATCGCCTCGCAGTGATCGACGACTCCGTCTTGATTGCCGACTACAAGACCAATCACCCCGCCCCATCCCGCCTGGCCGACGTACCGGAACCTTACGCCGCGCAGCTTGCGCTTTATCGCGCCGTGCTTAGGCGCCTTTACCCGGGCAAGCACATTCGCGCCGCGCTCGTGTGGACCGATCTGCCTGATCTCATGGAGATTTCCGACGCGAGGCTCGACGCCGCGCTCGCCGCCATCACGTCGCCTTGAAGCCGCCTTGACGCTTGCCGAGCGCGTTCCTAGGTTCGCCTCCCATCCGCCGTTCAGCAAAAACGAGGTATTTCCCATGGCCGTTAGCAAGGTTTCGGACGCCACTTTCGACTCCGAGGTGCTGAAGGCGACCGAGCCGGTCGTGGTGGACTTCTGGGCGGAATGGTGCGGGCCCTGTCGCATGATCGCA
>VAZM01000644.1 GCA_005883135.1 Alphaproteobacteria bacterium | reverse complement strand
GATGATCGGCACCACGCGGTCTCGTGTGAGTCATTTCATGAACAAATTTCGGAAATTGGGCTTCATTGATTACAACGGCCACTTGGAAGTCCACAGTTCCTTGTTGAACGTCGTTCTGCACGATCAGCCGCAGATTTCAGGCGCTCATGCGGCTGCAGGGAAATGCGCCGCGAATGTTGTGTGAGTTATCGACACGGTTGTGCCGGTGGCACCACTCAAGACCTCTACTTGGGCCTCTAGCTGCTGCGCGAGCGCCTTGACGATGCTGGTGCCAAGGCCGGATTTTTTCTGTCCTGAGCGTCCAAATCCTCTCTTCGGCCAACACGACGGTGTTATGCCCAATCGGCGGCGGGGTCTCCCGTGGTGCGATGCGCAGGTTTAGTGATGCTGGTTGGAGACCCACGGCGAGTCGCTGGCAATGTTTTCGAGAAGGAACAGAGGAAACCATGGCCAACCGTTCGAAGAAGCGCACCGAGGCCGAAGCTCAATTCAAAAAGACGCAGAAAGCACAGCGGGCTACCGACGGCACACAGGCTATGTCCGAATATGTGGCCGCCGGCCATGCTGTTCGTGCAAAGACGGCACGGCTAAGAGAACTTCGATTAGCCAAAGAGGCGGTCGACAAAGAAGCTGAGAGCAAGCGGGTCACAAAACCGAAATAGCGCTCGGCGCCGCCGTTCTGTTGGGTCGAGATGTTCTCGAATTTAAAGCGCACTGTGGGCCACGGAAGACCTTACGACTCGGGAGTCGGCCTGAACCGCGATATGTAGTCTGTCGTAGTCGTCGGAGATCGTCATGAAATGTTGCAGAATCGCTCTACCGGGCTCAGGCAGCGAGCGGACTATCTCATGAAATCGAGCAATGCTCGGTCACTAAGGCGCGTTGTATCACACTCTCCCCGATCCATGTGTCGAAGGATGAGCAACGCTAGTTTCCTCCTCGCCCCTTCGTGATCTTTCAGCTCTGGAGGGAATGACTGCCACGCAGTATCAAATGCAGCGCCCATCGTTTTCAGGGTTTCGGGATCGTAGACATATTTAACGTCGCTGAATGAGGGCATTTCGTCCTCCCAATTTTTGCGCCCATGCAAGCTGCGCTCGGGACGAAAGAAGCGTTGCTCCCCCCTTTCCTAACATTCAGGACGTTTGTGAAGATTGTAAGTCCGCCTGATATCAGGGGACCAGCCTCGGAACCGCAGTTCCCGAAATGGAACCATTAATTGATTTCGCGGCTTACGCGCATCGGGTTGCGGAAAGATTTATGACGCACAGTCTCTTTGCCGCGGCAATTTCGCCGCTGAAAAGGCAACACATAGTCGGCAGCACTGCCGCCTAAACTCGCGCCTTTTCACTCGATCACCTCGTCGGCAACCAACAGGATGTCACGATTGATCGTCAGGGTCCTACCGTTCTCGCAGCCTTTAGGTTGATGATCAGCTCAAACTTGGTCGGTCGTTCGATAGGCAAGTCCGCCGGCTTCCGTGGCCGGCGTTGGCCAGCGCATAGCCGCAGCCGTGCCTTAACATGTGAGGGTGGACCGGGAACGGCATTTTGGCCCGTTCTCCGATCCGGCCGAATAGCGCGTGGAATGCCTTGGGCGTCATCGGCCCGCCGCGTTCAGACTGAAATACGTGACTCGATGCCCGCTGTTCACGCTGCAGACGCCGCAGCGCGCGTATCTCGTCGCCCTGCATCGGGTGGACACTCGGCGAGCCGTTCTTCGCCCTGCGGACGTGTAGCCGGCCGGTGGCCAGCTCAACCTGCGACCATTGCAGATCGCACAACTCGGACGCCCGCAAGCCGTGGCGATAGCCGATCAGGATCATAGTCGCGTCCCGATGGCCGTAGCGGCTGGACTTCCTGGCGGCCGCCATCAACCGCTCGATCTCGGCCGTCGTCAGGTACTCGCGGGTGCGAACTGAGGAATTTACAGTGGTAGCACTTGTGGTCGCAGTAGGAGAGCCGCGTTGTGATTTCTCGCAGGTAGCTGTCTCCGATTGGCTCACGGCACAACGCACAGAAAGATTGCGGTCTGGGTATCCTGCCATTCACCAAGATGAATTTCATGCCCGCCACAGCAACGAGTTTCACTTCAAATGAGTATTCGTTCATGGTTAGGGCTCACG
>VAZM01000332.1 GCA_005883135.1 Alphaproteobacteria bacterium | reverse complement strand
CTCGAGCGAGGCGGTCTCTATTCCGTCTACGTGGGGTCATCCGCGATCGGCCAAGGGCTGGAGACCGCTTTCGCCCAGATCGCCGCCGATGCGCTCGAAGTCACGATCGATCGCATCCGCGGCGTCTTCCACGGCACCACCTCGTATGTGGGCGACGGCTACGGCGCCTATCATTCGCGCTCGGTCGTGATGGGTGGGTCGGCAATACTTGATGCCGCGGCCAAGCTGCGCGAAACGATCCGCACCCGGGCGGCGCAACGGCTCAACTGCCAAGCCTCGGCGGTGGAAATCTTCGAAGGAATGAAGGTGGTGGGGCCCGACGGCAGCTCCATCGCTCTGAACGAACTTTCCGGCGAGAGCATTTCCGCCGAGGGCGCGTTTCTCAACAAGAAGCATACTTACACCTATGGCGCCCATGCCGCGCACGTCGCCGTCGATCCCAAGCTCGGCCACGTCGAGCTTCTCGACTATGTGGTGGTCGCGGATTGCGGCCGCATCATCAACCCGCTGACCGTGCACGGGCAGACCGTCGGGTCGGTCGTGCAAGGCCTCGGCGGCGCCATGATGGAGCATCTTGTCTATGATCAGGACGGCCAGCTGCTCACCGGCTCGCTCGCCGATTATCTCATCCCCACGGCCAGCGACTTCCCGAACATCCGCGCGGTCATGCTGGAACAACACCCATCCCCGATCAATCCACTGGGGGCAAAGGGGGCCGGCGAGGGCGGCATCATCGCCGCCGGCGGCGTGATGGCCAACGCGGTTGCGAATGCACTAAGCTCGCTTCAAGTGCAACCGCGCGAGCTTCCCCTCACACCGACCCGCATCTGGGAGCTTGTGCAGGCAGCCCGTAGCTGACGGCAGAGTCCATCCAAGCCGGGCGTGAAGCCCTCACCATGGCTGTGCGCTGGCCGCTTCATTGACGCGTCGTGCGATGGAGGCATAGATTCGAGTAGCGCTTGCGCTGTTGAACAGGAGCCTCCCATGAGCGTTGCACGGCATCCACGCCCGCCGGAACTGGTCGATGTTCCGCTCGAAGACATCATGCAGAAATATGTCGGACGCTTCCGCGACAAGAAGCCGGACTGGGCCGCATTCGAGGACGCCAAGGTCGAAGGCTACAAGCGCGCGCAGCACCGCTTCATCGGCGCCGGCGGCTCCGGCAAGCACGGCGATCCGACCGTCATCCCGGCGAAGAACTTCACCTTGTCGATCATGTATGTGGAGCCCGGACAGGGCAATGCCGCGCATACCCACGAGGTCGAGGAATGCTTCTTCGTGCTCAAGGGTCATCTCGACGTGTTTGTCGAGGACGAGAGCGGCAAACGTCTCACCACCCGCCTGGGCCCCTGGGAATGCATCTCATGCCCCGCCGGTGTCATCCACGGCTACCAAAACGACAGCCTCGAGCCGGTCTATTTCCAGGTCATGCTCGGGCGCGCCAAGCCAGACACCATGGGCTATGCCGACGAGGATCTCTACAAACGGCGCGATGCCCATCTGAAGGCGGTGTAAATGCCTCACTGGTTGAAGATCGGCATGCGTCGAATGCTCGCACCCGCTCTGGCCGTCGCTCTCCCCTTCGCGGCGGCAGCGCACGCGCAGGAGGCTTGGCCGCAACGGCCCGTCACCATCATCGTGCCGTTCGCGGCAGGCGGTTCGGCGGACTTGCTCGCACGCATCCTGCAGCAGCACCTGCAGGCGAAATTCGGCGTTCCGTTCGTGGTGGAGAACAAGTCCGGCGCCGGCGGCAGCATCGGCACCGGGTTTGTGGCGAAAGCGCCGGCCGACGGCTACACGCTGCTCGTGGGCACCGTGAGCTCGATCGCCATCAACGCCTTCCTCTACACGAAGCTCAATTTTGACGTCGGCCGCGACCTGCAGCCAGTCTCGCTCCTGGTGAGGTTTCCAAATCTTCTGTTCGTCAATACGAAGACGCCAGTGAGATCGGTGCCGGAGCTGATCGACTATCTCAAGGCCAATAATGGAAAGACGAATTACGGCTCGTCGGGCATCGGCACCTCCTCCCACCTCTCTTCGGTGATGTTCGAGCTTGCGACCAATACCAAGATGACCCATGTGCCTTTCCGCAGCACGAGCGAGGTCGTCAACAGCATGCTCGGCGGCAACATCGATCTTGCCATTGACAGCATGACGACGGTCTGGCCGTTCGCGGCGGCCGGAAACGTGCGCGCGCTCGCCGTCACCACCCCACAGCGCAGCGCGGCGGCACCGGATTTGCCGACCATCGGCGAGACGCTGAACGGGTACGAGGCAACCGCCTGGCAAGGGCTGTTTGCGCCCGCCGGCATCCCGCGACCGATACTCGACAAGATCGCCGCGGAGGTGAGAGGCGTCTGGGCGCTGCCCGAGGTCGTCACGGCGCTGAAAAACGTCGGCGCCGAACCGGCCGCGTCCTCCCCCGATGAATTCGCCGCCTACACGGCGGCCGAGCGCGTGCGGTGGGGCGAGGTCGTGAAGGCATCAGGCGTGAAGATCGACTGATCGAGGAATCCGCTTTTCAGCTCGTGCGGATCTCCGCCAGGGGTGCGGTCATTCCACCCCTCGAATGTCGCGGACATATGCACTAATCTGCCGCCGGATCGATTGCGCGTGCCCCCGCACCCACCGCAGCGGGATACGGGCCACGCCCCGGGAGAAGCTCCAGATGTACGCACCAGCCGGAGTGAAGACGAGTACGGATTACCCGATCCCAGATGCCATGAAGGCGTGGGTGCTCGGGGATCCCGGGCAGCTTTCGTTGCGCGAGAAGCCCGTACCGGTGCCGAAAAAGGCGGAAGTCCTGGTACGCATCGACGCCGTCGCCATCTGCGCGACCGATCTCGAGATCATCTACCATGGCCCGCCGGCGTTGATCCGCGGTGGCCTGCCGCACAACAAGAACTTCACGCCCGGGCACGAATATATGGGTACCGTGGTCGCGCTCGGCCCGGGCGTCGACGAATACCGGATCGGCCAGCGCGTCACCGTCGAAATCCACGCCGGCTGCGGCCAATGCAAGCGCTGCCGCGAAGGGATGTACACCGCCTGCCACAACTACGGGCTCAATTACGGCGAGCTGGACAAAGGTCACCGCGCTAATGGATTCACCACCGACGGCGGGTTCTGCGAATATCAGGTCAACAACATCAACACGCTGATCGCCATTCCTGATGCGATGTCCGACGAGGAGGCGACGCTGGTGGTGACCGCCGGCACAGCGATGTATGGACTCACCGAACTGGGCGGACTGGTTGCTGGCGAGAGCGTCGTGGTGACCGGGCCGGGTCCGATCGGGCTTCTTGGCGTTGCCGTCGCCAAGGCGCTTGGCGCGCAGCCTGTCATTCTCACCGGCACGCGCGACAACCGGCTTGCCATCGGGCGCGAGCTCGGCGCCGACCACGTGGTCAATGTGCGAAGCGAGGACGCGGTCGCGGCGGTGCGCCGCCTCAACGGCGGCAAGGGTGTCGACTACGTGCTCGAGTGCTCGGGCGCGCCCAACGCCGTCAACGAGGCGATCCGCATGGTCAACCGCGGCGGCAAGATTTGCCTCGCCGCGTTCCCACACCAAGAGACGCCGGTCGATATCGCCGAGATCGTGCGCAACAACATCTACGTCTATGGCATCCGCGGCGAAGGCAAGAGCGCGACCCACCGCGCCGAAGCCTTCATGAGTCAGAAGCGGTTCGACGCCACGAAGATCCACACGCATACCTTCCCGCTGGAGGATCTGCCGACCGCGATCCGCTACGCCAAGGACCGCATCGAGGACGCCATCAAGGTCGTGGTGAAGGCGCGCGGCGTATCCGCCCTGCACAAGGTGGCGGCAGAGTGAAGTTCCACTCGCGAGGCGCGCCGCTTAGCTGAAAGTCCATGGCGATTGGCACAGTTTTTGCGATATAGTCGCTGAAGGGATCCGCGACACGGTCGCGCGGAGTACGCATGTCGTCCTCAGCCCCGAAGCTTTGCGTTGCCGACGTCAGCATGACGTTCAAGACGCCGACCGGCGCGTTCCATGCGCTCGCGCCCGTCACGCTTTCGATTCCGCAAGGCCGGTTTGTCAGTCTGATCGGCCCCTCGGGCTGCGGCAAAAGCACGATATTCAACATCATTGCCGGCTTACTCGAGCCGACCGGTGGCCGAGTGCTCATCGATGGGATCGATGCGACCGGCACCATTGGCCGTGTCGGCTATATGCTGCAGAAGGACCTCCTGCTGCTCTGGCGCACGGTGCTCGATAACGTCATCCTCGGCATGGAGATTCAGCACGTGCCCTTGCGCGCGGCGCGCGAACGAGCGCTGCCGCTGCTTCATCGTTACGGGCTGGCGGGTTTCGAGTATCTCTACCCGAACGCGCTCTCCGGCGGCATGCGCCAGCGCGCGGCGTTGTTGCGCACGCTGTTGTTCGACACCGATGTCATTCTGCTGGATGAGCCGTTCGGCGCCCTCGACGCTCAGACCAAGCTCAAGATGCAGGAATGGTTGATGCAACTGTGGAGCGACTTCAGCAAGACCGTGCTGTTCGTTACCCATGACGTCGAAGAGTCGATCTATCTGTCCGACGAGGTCCACGTGATGGGTACGCGGCCAGGTCGCATCATCGCTACCATCCCCATCCCCCTTGCTCGTCCCCGCGTTCGCGGAAGCGTGCTCAGCGGCGAATTCCTCGCCATCAAGGAACGCTGCCTCGAACTGCTCCATCTCGACACGACGGCATCCCAAGCCGTAAACGAAGCAGCCTAGGCAGCGGCAAGCGATGACGGCCCAGGACACCACCCCCGCGCTCCGCGCCCGCGCCATGGCGAGCCTCCATCGCGCGCAGGCACCACATCAAAGCGGCGCCCCAGCAGGCAAGCCGGTGCGGCGGCTGCCGGTGCAGAAGGATTGGCCGATCTGGGCGCTCGTTGCCGCGCAGATCGGCATTCTGCTCGGCGCGCTTTCGCTGTGGGAGATCGGCGCCCGCACCGGCTGGATCGACGCCTTCTTCTGGTCGCAGCCGAGCGCCATCGCCGAGACGATGACGGTGTTCTTCACCACCGGCGACGCCTGGACCGATATCAGCTTCACCTTCCGCTCGACCATCATCGGCTTTCTCATCGGCACCACGGCAGGCTCGCTGCTCGGCCTGTCGTTCTGGTGGTCGCGCAACTACGCGGCCGTCGTCCAGCCTTACGTGATCTGCCTCGAGTCGATCCCGAAACTGGCGCTGGCGCCGCTCATCATCCTGGTATTCGGCATCGGTCTCGTGTCCAAGGTCGCCGTTGCGACCGCGCTGACACTGGTGGTCTCGACCTTGACCGCCTATGCCGGCGTGAAGGCGCTCGATCCCGACGGCGAGAAACTGTTTTATTCGCTCGGGGCCTCGCGCTTGCAGGTGTTCCGCAAGCTCGTCGTCCCGTTCTGCCTGCCCTGGATCATCTCCGTGCTACGGGTGAATATCGGCCTCGCCTTGACCGGCGCCATCGTCGGCGAATTCATCGCCTCCCAGCATGGTCTCGGGCGGGCGATCCTCTATGCCGGCCAGACCTATGACATTGCGCTGGTCTGGGTGGCGGTGCTGGTGCTCTCCACCTTGGCGATCGTCATGTACGCCGCGGTGTCCTGGGTTGAAAGCATGCTGCGCAAGGGCGTGCGGCAATAACGCGAATGCAACACTCGAACAGCGAGGACGTCATGAACAGGCGAAAATTCCTGCAGTCGACCGCAAAGCTTGGCACCGGCCTCGGCTTGGCG
>VAZM01000331.1:10601-12020 GCA_005883135.1 Alphaproteobacteria bacterium | reverse complement strand
GAAGGACGCGCTGGTGGCGGACTACTTGCGCGAATCCGCGCGGCACGCCGAGGCCAGCCGGGACCGGCTCGAGGCAGAGCACCCGGGCGATCCGCTCGCGCAACTGCGCAGCTGGATCGCGAGAATGGCGGAGCGCCTTGCCAATGCCGACGAGCGCGGCTGTCCGCTGGTCAACGCCGCCGTCGAGCTGCCGGAAAAGACGCATCCGGCGCGCCGCGTCATCGAGGAATTCAAGACCGCCGAACGCGCCTGGCTCATCCGCGTATGTCGCGCGAGCGACCTGCGCGAGCCCGAGCTGCTCGCCGACGAATTGCACCTGCTGTTGGAGGGCGCACGCGTCACCGCGCAGAGCGTCGGCCGCGACGGCCTGAGCGAGCGGGTCATGCGCATGTGCGACGCTTTGATCACCGCGCACGCGGAGAAGCGATAGACCTCAGCTCCACCGCGCGGCGCAATCGCGCCGCGGACCATTGCCCCTCACCTGCGACGACAGCGTGTGCGCGCTGCTCGGATTATTCCTCGAACACGGCCACCGCGCGGATCGGCGACCCGGTGCCGCCGCGCCATTTGAGCGGCAAGCCGATGAAGCGGAATTCGCCTTCCCCGATGAGCGCCTCGAGGTTGCACAGGCTTTCGATATGCGTGATGTCGAGGTCGAGGCACGCCTTGTGAACGAGCGAGTTGACCACGCCCATCGGTCCCGGGCGCATGGAATCGATGCCGAAATGGACGATTCCCTGTCGCGCCAGCCATTCGGTCGCTGCGACGTTGACGCCGGGATTGTCGGTCGAATAGGCGGGCGTGGGAAAGGTGCGCGCGTGATGCCCGGTGCAAAGGAGCACGGTGCCGCGCTCGGGAACGGCGGTCCCTGAGGCCTTCACCGCCTGCTCCAGATCCGCCGGCGTGATCTCCGCCTTCGGCGCGATGTGGCGCAGATCGAGACAAATTCCCTTCACGTAGCAGTGCTCGAGCGGGTACTCGTCGATCGGCATGCCGCTCTTGCCGAAATGGCGGGGCGCATCGATGTGAGTGCCGCCGTGATCCGGCATGGAGAAGAACATCACGCAATTGCCCTGCACGTTTCCGGATTCGACGAAGGCCTCTTCGTGCGTCTTCCAGATGCCATGGATGATCGGCGGCTGGCCCGGATAGGTCGGCGTGCGGTGATAGAGCTCCCGGCTCAAGTCGATCATGCGCATGGCTCATCTCCTCCCCTCGGTGGCGCTGTGCTTGCGCCGCGCGAGATCATACCGCAACAGCCGGCGCTTAGCCCACGCGTTCCGGCGGTGCGCTCATGCGAGCTATGCCAAGAGCCCCCTTGGCGATTTTCCACGGCGGTGTGGCATTCCCATTACAGCCAGCGCGGCAGATTCGCGGTTTACTTGACCGGTACGATTCGCGCTCGGTCAGGGGGGCTTG
>VAZM01000331.1:2436-10567 GCA_005883135.1 Alphaproteobacteria bacterium | reverse complement strand
GCTCGCGCTGGCTCGCGTTTGCCAGCGTCGTGGCAGCGCTGACGATTGCCGTTGCCAGCTCCGACCCGGCGCAAGCGCGGGCCAAGTCCAAGCACGAGGCCCGTCCGCACGCGATCCATGGGCCGAGCTATCATCCGCCCTATGCCGCCATCGTGATCGACGACAAATCCGGCGCGGTGCTGCACGACGTCAGCGCCAACGAGCCGCGCCATCCGGCCTCGCTGACCAAGATCATGACGCTCTATTTGCTGTTCGAACAGCTCGAGGCCGGCACGCTCAAGCTCGATACCGTGCTGCCGGTCTCGACCCGCGCCTCGCTGCAGAACCCCACCAAGCTCGGGCTCAAGCCCAACCAGACCATCAAGGTCGAGGAGGCGATCCTGGGGCTCGTCACCAAATCGGCGAACGACGCCGCGGTCGTCGTGGCCGAGGCGATCTCCGGCAGCGAAGAGGAATTCGCCGCGCGCATGACGCGCAAGGCCCGAGCGCTCGGCATGAGCGGCACGACCTATGTCAACGCGTCCGGCTTGCCGGCCGAGGCGCAGATCACGACCGCGCGCGACCAGGCGATGCTGGGCCGCGCCATCCAGCATCGATTTCCCGTCTACTACCAGTACTTCTCGACCCCGACCTTCCGCTACAAGGGCGCCGAGATGCGCAATCACAACCATCTGCTCGGCAACGTGAAGGGCGTCGACGGCATCAAGACCGGCTACACCGAGGCCTCCGGTTACAACCTGACCTCGTCGGTGCGCCGCGATGAGAAGCACATTGTCGCGGTCGTGCTGGGCGGCACCTCGAACGGCGCGCGCGATGCCCGCATGCGCCAGTTGATCGAAGAGCACATCATCCGTGCCGCGCTGGTGCGCACCGTGCCGGTTGTCGCGGAGATCAATGACGGCACGGACGAGGAGAGCCCGCCCGTGCTCGCCGTTGCTCCGGCGGCGTCCAAGCCGGATGCGATGGGCGAGGGCGACGCGGGCGCGGCGGAGGGCAAAGCCGAGGCGGTCCCCCTTCCCCGGCCGCGCGTCTTGGCCGCGACCGCTGAAGAGAATGGTTCAAAACAGGCGGCGAACACCAAATCGCGCACGCGTGCGGCGCGGCTCACGGCCAAAGCCTCGACATCGAGCACGCCTCAGGCCGTCTACACGTTAACTCAGAGCCAAACGCGTAATCTTGATCGCAAGCCGGGCTCTTTCTCCTACTAACTGCCGCCGCAGCACTTGAACTTCGCGCGCCGCCCCGGATTTCGCTGCGCTCAATCCGGGCTACAGGTCTCCGCGCTCAGTTGATGAACTCGACTTTGGTTCCTTTGTGGACCATCTTCCCAAGCGCCTGCGCGTCCCAGTTGGTGAGGCGGACGCAGCCGTGGGATTCGGTCTTGCCGATATTCCCCGGCTCCGGGGTGCCGTGGATGCCGTAGCCGTCGCCGAGATCCATCCACGTATTGCCGACCGGATTGTTCGGACCGGCGGCGATGGTGAAGGGCTTTTTCGTTTTCACCCCTTTGAAGTTGAGCTTCGGGCTGTAGTGGTAAGTGGGATTGTCGGTAACGGAGCGAACGGTCCGCGTCCCGCTGGGGGCCGGCCGCTCCTCGCTGCCGACCGAGGCCGGATAAAAGCTGACCAGCTTGCCGCCGCCGTCGAGCGCGCGAACGGTCCGTCCCGATTTGTCCACGACGACTTTTTCGACCTTCGCCTCGGCCGGCTTCTTTCCCACGTTCGGCACCATGATCTTGGTCCCGGCCGTGTCGAATGACACTTTCGGATTGAGCCGCGTCAACAGGCCGGGGTCGATGTGGAATTTCTCCGCAAGCAATTCGCGCGGGCTGGTGTAGTTGAGGGTCTTGAGCTCCGCTTTCTTTTCCAACGGTTTTGGAATCGTCTGATTGAACGGACCCTTCACGTCCCCCGGCTGGATCTCGTACTCGACGAGCACAGGATCGCTCGACGTCGCGGTCAGCCGCTCCCAGGTTTGCGGGTCGAGATTGCCGTTCGCGCTGATGGCGTTTGCATCCTGAAATGCGCGCACCGCCTTTTGATAGTTCGATCCGGTCTTGCCGTCGATCTGACCCGGCGAGAAGCCGGCACGATCGAGCAGAATTTCCGACTTTATGATCGCGGCGGCATCGGGAGCGCGCGCGCGTCCCTTGCCGGACGGGGCGGCGACCTGCGCCGCATTGACCGCTTGTGCATCAAGCGCGGGGGGAGCGCTCGGCGCGGCGTGACGCGAGCCGCCACGCCGCTTTGCGGCGTCGGCTGGATCCGCAAGCATCAGGATGGCGACGGCGCAAATGAGCGCCGCGGCCAACGCTCTGCCCGGTCCGATCGACCAGGACGAGGCGCTCAGCTCACCCATGCGCGCCCTCAACCGCATGCAAATGCGATCTTCCGCCCCCGGGGCGACGGCGCCCTGGACGGCAGCGAGCATTCCCATTTTCTTCTCCTGTCCTGTCGGGGAGCTCCGCGCGCAGCTGCGCGAAGCGGCGGCGGCGCTATTAGAGATTAGAGGCGGCCTAACAGCACGAGAATAAGGACGATGACCAGGATAAGGCCAATCCCGCCAGACGGGCCGTAGCCCCATCCGGTGCTGTAGCCCCAGCGCGGAAGCGCGCCGATCAGGATCAGGATCAAGATGATGATAAGGATGGTGCTCAGCATCTGAACAACTCCCGCAGGACCGTCCCCCGACTGTTCGACCTTTCGAGAATGCCCATTTTCAGCGCGGTCGGCAACCGCTTCGAGCAGCAGCTACTCGAGAATCGAAAAAGAACTGCGTTATGCGTTGGAGCGAGGGGCCCCTGTTATGGCGGTAGGCGCTCAGATATCAAAGGCGCACTTTCACGCAAACGACACGATGAACCGGCATCGCGTTCTCCCCTGTCACGCTGCGCCCTTCTGCTTGCCGCGAGGGCGCTTCTGATTAGCGGCTTCCTGCTTGCCGCGAGGGGACTTCTGATTAGCGGCTTCGCGAGCCAACCGCATCGCCCGCAACCGCGCGGTCTTTTCCCGCGTCGCCTGCAGTTCGGCCCGGTAATCTGCCATGGCTTTTTCGGCCTCGCGCAGCTGCTGCTCCTTTTTGAACAGCGTCTCGGCGCGGCGCGTCTCCTCGACACTCATGTGCAACTCCTTGCGAAAGCCCAACAGACAATCCGGAGCCTTTCGACCCGAAACCGCTCGTGTCGGGGCTGATCGAATACGGCTCGTCGCCGGAGGCTCTCCAGGGAAATTCGTCTGCGAGCCAGCTGAGCGGATCAGCCCATATATGGTTACGATCGAACCCAATAGCAAGGCATCCGGTCGTACCGCTTCCAGCGGCTGCCTCGATAGATATTTTGGTTATTGGCGCGGTTGTTTGTCGCGCCCGAGCGGCGGCTTGCTGGCGGCGACGGCGCCGGCCTGCTCGAGCGCGTAGGCGACGCGCAGCGCGACATCCTCGCGCCATGGCGCGGCGATGATCTGTACCCCGATGGGCATCGGCTCGAGCGGCACCGGCACCGCGACCACCGGCAGACCGATGAACGAGATCGGCTGGGTGTAGAGGCCGAGATTGGCGCGCACGGCGAGCTCGACCCCGTCGAGCACGAAGGTCTGCTGGCCGATCAGCGGCGCGGCGCACGGCGTTGCCGGCGCGAGCACGGCATCGACGTCGGCGAAGAGCGCGAGCACTTGCTCGCGGTACCAGCGGCGGAATTTTTGCGCCTTCGTGACGAGCGCGGCGGGGATCATCGCACCCGCGATCAGACGGTCGCGCACGGCGGGATCGAAATCGTGCGCGCGCGCGCGCAGTCGCGCGAGGTGAAGCGCGCCCCCCTCGGCTGCGGTGATGACATAGGCCGCGGCGCGTGCGCGTTTGGCTTGCGGAAGCTCGATCTCCGTGGCCGCGCCGAGCGCGGCGGCAACGCGGGCGAGCGCGTTTTGCGCCTCGGGAAAGACGCCGGCGCGGAAATAGCCGCCGGCGATCGTGATGCGCAGGCCCTCGCTGCCGCGCGCAATCTCTGGCGCGACCGGCTCGACCGAGCGCGCCGCGCAGACCGGGTCATCGCCGTCGTGGCCCTGCATCGCGTCGTACGCGAGCGCGAGGTCGCGCGTCGAGCGAGCCAATGGCCCGAGGTGATCGAGGCTCGCCACGAAGGGAAAGGTGTGTGCGCGCGAGAGCCGCCCATAGGTCGGCTTGAGGCCGAAAACGCCGCACAGCGACGCCGGCACCCGGATCGAGCCGTTGGTATCGGAGCCGAGCGCGAGCGGCACGAGGCCGCCGGCGACCGCGCCGCCCGAGCCGCCGGAGGAGCCGCCGGTCATGCGCGCCACGTCGTGCGGATTGCGCGAGGGGCCGTAGTGCACGTTCTCGCCGGTGAAGTCGTAGGCGTATTCCCCCATGTTGAGGGCGCCCACGAGCACGGCGCCGTTCGCTTCGAGCCGCGCGATCAGCGTCGCATCCCGCGGCGCCGGCGCACGCTCGCGATTGATCTTGGAGCCGGCGAGCGTCGGCAGTCCCGCCACGTCGAACAGGTTCTTGACCGCGAACGGCACGCCGGCGAGCGCGCCCAGCGGGTGGCCGGCGAGCCGCGCGGCGTCGATCGCCCGAGCCTTGGCCAGCGCGCGATCCTCGAGCACCGCGGTGAAGGCGTTGAGCACGGGGTTGTCGGCGGCGATGCGCGCGAGCGCCGCGCGCACGACCGCGCTCGCACTGGTGTGTCCGTCGGTCACGGCCGCGGCAATTTCGCTCGCATGCGCCCAGGCGGTATCCATCGCCGGCCCCTAGGCGGAAAAGACCGGCGCGGGCTCCGCCTCGTCCGGCAACGGGAAGTCCGCGAACAGCTCGGCGAGGGCGAACGTCACCGCGAGATTGGCCTTGACCGCGCCCCTCCATTCCGGCGCGACCGTGAGATCAAGCGCGCGCGCCGCGGCGTCGACGAGATCGTCGAGCGGGTCGCTCGGCGCAGCCTTGGGGCCGCGCTTACGCGACATTCCGGCGGCGCGCGCCTTCGCTCGCGCGCGCGGGGCCCGGGCTTTGCTTTTGCTCGATTTGGCTCGATTGGCCACTTGCGTTCCGTTCCCAAACCCGACTACGGCAAAGCTCCGCGAGGTAAACCCGCCACCTCTCTCATGCGCGGGCAGAAGCGCGTCCTCAAGGGCGTTCACGCCCGTCTTCGAACGGGCTATGGACGCGTGTAGACGCGCTTATAACCCGCGCATCCAACTTTTTCGTGAGGAATCTTTATGAAGACAATGGATTGCCGTCACAAGCGCGTTCACGCGCGAGTCGACGTGCGATGCCCGGTAATAGTGTCGATCGGGTTGTCGGCCCCGGCATCGTCCTACGTCCATCACGCAAATGTCGGATGCGGCACGGCCGCCAGGAGATCGCGCGTGTATTGCGCCTGCGGCGAGCCGAGAATCTGCGCGGTCGGCCCCTGCTCGACGATGCGGCCCGCGCACATGACGATGACGCGGTCGCACAAGAGCCGCACCACGTTGAGGTCGTGGGAGACGAACAGATAGCTCATGCCCAACGTGTCCTTGAGCTCCTGCAGGAGATTGAGCACGACCGCCTGCACCGAGACGTCGAGCGCCGCCGTCGGCTCGTCAAGCACGACGAGATCGGGATCGAGCGCGATCGCGCGGGCGATGCCGACGCGCGCCTTCTGCCCGCCCGAGAGTTGATGCGGGAAATATCGGGCTCCGGCGCCGGTCGTCGCGTAAAGATTTTTCCCACGGCCCCGCCCAGCCGCAGGATCGGATCGGCGATGGCGCGCGCAGCGGTGAAGCGCGGGTTGAGGCTGTCGGTCGGATCTTGGAATACCATCTGGATGCGCTTGCGCAGCGGCAGCCTGGCGAAGGATTTGGCGGGAATCGCGCCGATGTCCTCGCCGTCGAACATGATAACGCCGTCGCTTTTGTCGATGAGCCGCATCACCATGGTGGAGGTCGTCGACTTGCCGCAACCGGACTCTCCGACCAAGCCGACGCTCTCGCCGCGCGCGACGGTAAAGCTGATGCCGTCGACCGCGCGGAACGTATCGGGCTCCGGCGCCGGTCGTCGCGTAAAGATTTTTCCCACGGCCCCGCCCAGCCGCTTGCGCGGATATTCCTTGACTAGCTTCTCCACCACGAGCAGCGGCGCGGTACCCATGCCTTTGCCCGAAGGGGAGACTGACGTTGCGCCTTCCACGCCTGACTCGTCCTCCGGCAACAGGTCGCGCAGCGACTTGCCGGGTCTCGGCGTCGCGCGCATCAGCTTGCGCGTATAGGGATGCGCGGGCGCGGTGAAAATGTCACGCGAAGCCGCGCTCTCCACCACGTGCCCCTTTTCCATGACCACCACACGGTCGCAATAGGTTGCGGCCAAACCGAGGTCGTGGGTGATCAGGATGGTCGACATGCCGCGCTCGCGGGTGAGCTCCACGATGAGGTCCATCACCGTCTTCTGCGTGGTCACGTCGAGGCCGGTCGTCGGTTCGTCGGCGATGAGCAGTTGCGGCCGGCAGGCGAGCGCCAGCGCGATCACCACGCGCTGGCACATGCCGCCGGAGAGCTCGAAGGGGTAGGCATGGTAACGCTCGCGCGGACGCGCGATCCGCACCTGGTCGAGCATCTCGATCGCCCGGTCCGTCAGCGCCGAGGAGTCGACCTGCGAATGCTGTTCCAGCACGTCCTCGATCTGGCGTCCGATCTTGCGTATCGGGTTCAGGGCCGCGCGCGGGTTCTGGAAGATCATGGACATTTCGCGCCCGCGCAGATCCCGCATCTCGTCCTCGCTGGCGGCGCGCACGTCGAGCCCGGTGAAGCGCACCGCGCCCTGGGCGATGTGGCCGGCCCGATCGAGAATGCGCATCACCGCGTACGAGGTGACCGATTTGCCGGAGCCGGACTCGCCGACGATGCCGACGGTCTCGCCCTTGGCGACGTGCACGTCGACGTGCTCCACCGCGCGCACCACTCCGTGCCGGGTCGAGAACTCGACGGTGAGGTCGGCAACCTCGAGCAGCGGCACGGTTTCGCTCACAACGATTAAACCCTCAGGAAGGACGGTTGACTCAGGTTCGCCGTTGCGGATCGACGATGTCGCGCAGCCCATCGCCGAGCAGGTTGAAGCAGAACACCGCGACCATCAGCGCGGCGCCAGGAAAGAACGCGATCCACCACTCGCCGGAAACCATGAAGGCGGCGCCTTCCGCCACCATGATTCCCCATTCCGCCGTCGGCGGGCGCACACCGAGCCCGATGAAAGAGAGCCCGGCGGCGTTGAGAATGGCGTAGCCCATGGTAAGCGACATCTGCACCACCATGATGGGCATGATGTTCGGCAGCACGTGAGCGAGCAGGATGCGCATCTCGCCGTTGCCGCAGAGCCGCGCGGCCAGCACGAAGCCCGCCTCGCGGCGGACGTTGGCTTCCGCGCGGGCGATTCGGGCATAGAGCGGGAAGTTCACGATCGCGGTCGCGAGCACCACGTTCTCAACGGTGTTGCCGAGCGCGGCGACGATGCCCATCGCCAGTACGAAAAGCGGAAAAGCCATGATCGTGTCGGCGATGCGGCCGACGACACGGTCGGTCCAGCCGCCGAAGAATCCGGCGGCGACGCCAGCAAGCCCGCCCATCAGGAAGACCAGCGCGACCGAGGCAACGGCGATGAGAAAATCGAGCCGCGTCGCCACCACGACGCGGCTGAAAACGTCGCGCCCGAGCTGGTCGGTGCCGAACCAGTGCGCAGCCGAGGGCGACTTGAGCGCCGCCGCGGTGTCGCTCGCCAACGGGTCGTAGGGGACGAGATAAGGACCGAGCAAGGCCGCGAGCACAATGACGAGAAAGAGCGCAAAGGCAAAGCCGGTCACCGCGTTCTCACCCAGGATGTAGCGGGCGTGCCGGAGCGCGGCGGAGAAGCCGGTGTTGCGTGGCGCAAGCGCTGGCGCGCTCGCGAGCCCGACCGAGGCGGCGCGCAGCGCCACAGAGACGGTCTGTTCCCCTCCCGCCTGTGGCGAGGGGTTAGGGATAAAAGCCGCTTTGCTCATGCCTCGATCCTGACGCGCGGATCGATCACGCCATAAAGTACGTCGATTAAGAGATTGAGCGCGACATACATCACCGCCATCGTGAGCACGAAGCCCTGCAGCGGCGCGAAGTCCGAC
>VAZM01000331.1:0-2408 GCA_005883135.1 Alphaproteobacteria bacterium | reverse complement strand
AAGACCTTCTCGACCAGCACGTTGGCACCGAGCAGGAACGAGAACACCATGCCGAGCGTGGTGACGACCGGCAACATGGCGTTGCGGAACGCGTAGGTGACGACTACGGTCAACGGCGCAAGACCGCTCGCGCGCGCGGTGCGCACGAAGTCCGACGCCAACACGGCGAGCATCGACGCACGGGTCATTCGCGCAATCGGCGCGAGCGCGAAGATTCCGAGCGTGAGCGCCGGCAGGACGAGCTGCTTGAGGCTGGCCGCGAAGACCTCACCCTCTCCGGCGATCAGGCTGTCGATCAAATAGAAGCCGGTCACGTGCGGCGGCGGGCTGAAGAAGACATCGAGGCGCCCGAGCGGCGCCGGCGCCCAGCCGAGGAGATAATAGAAGACGTAGGTCAGGATCAGTCCGGTGAAGAACACCGGCAGCGACACGCCGGCGGTGGAGATCACCCGGCAGAGGTGATCGAGGAGCGAGTTCGGCCGCGTCGCCGCAACGATTCCGAGCGGCACGGCGATCGCCATGGCTACGACGAGCCCGAGCATGGTGAGCTCGGCGGAGGCAGGCAGGCGGGTCTTGATCGCGTGGGCGACCGGCTGGCCGGTGGTGAGAGAATTGCCGAGGTCGCCGCGGGCCAGGTCGCCGACGTAGCGAATGAACTGCAGGTAAAGCGGTTTGTCGAGGCCGAGTTTCACGCGGATCTGCTCGATCGCTTCCTTCGTGGCCGCGGGTCCGGCGAAATAGGCCGCGGGATCCCCGGGCAGCGCCCGCGTCAGCAGGAACGTGACGATCACCACGCCGACGAGGCTCGGCACCGCGATGAGCATGCGTTTGGCGATCATCCTCAGCATGGCGGCTAGCGACGGATCCCAGAATTAAATGGAGGCCGAGCAGCGGACTCGGTGGGCTCCCTCTCCCCGCCCGGTAGAGGGAGCGCGCCGAGCACGCGGCACGACATCCGACCGCCTCATCCCTTCACCAGCGCGCGGTAGTCGAGCCGGCGGTGGAACCAGTATTGGTAACCCGACACGTTCTTCTGCATCGCGACGTTGACGAAAGGCTGATAGAGCGGAATGCGCGGGATGTCGGCGTAAGCGAGATCGACGAAGCCTTTGACCTCCTTCTCGTAGGCCGCCATGTCGCCCTCGGCCGCCGCCGTGACCGCGCCGTCGATCAAGGCATCGAGCTCCTTCGACTGGTAGCTCATGGTGTTGAAGATCGAATTCTTGCCGTGATAGCACCAGATGAAGAAGTACTCGGGATAATCGAGCCAGCCCGAGAACACGTTGGTGTAGAGCGGCAACACCTTCTTGTTGAGCTCGGTGCGCCAAGTCGCGCCGGGAATCTTATTGATCGTGCATTTGATGCCGATCTGCGCGAGGCTCTCCTGGGTGAGCACGCAGAGCGGTTCGTTCACGCCGGCAAACCCGAGGTCGAACGACAGTGTGGTCTCGAAGCCGTTGGCGTATCCGGCCTCCGCGAGCAGCGCCTTGGCCTTGGCGATGTCGGTGTTGTACTTGTGCGGTTGCGGCCAGGCGGCCACCGTCGGCGCATCAGCCGCGGCGCCGAACATCGGCGCGGCAAGGCCGAACAGCACCGCGTCCATGATCTTCTGATAGGGAATGGCGTAGGCGACGGCTTGCCGCACCTTCAAATTGTCGAAGGGCGGCGTCTTCACGTTCATACCGATGTACTGGATGCCGTTGGAATAGGGCGTCGAGACGATGGTGAGCTTGCCCGAGTCTTTGAGCTCGACGAAATCCTTGTTCGGCAGGTCGTAGGAAATGTCGGCGTCGCCGCGCTCGAGCAGCGCGCGGCGGTTGCCGGCAGACGGCACCATGCGCCAGACGATGCGCTTGACCTTCGGCAACGGTCCGCCGATCCATTTGTCGTTGCGCTCGAGGATCACCTCGCTACCGGCATTCCAGCTCACCACCCGATAAGCGCCGCTCCCGGCGGTGTTCTGCTTCGTATACTCGAGGCCCCAAGGATCTTTTTCGTTGGCGTGCTTCTTGACGAGCTCGGAGTTGTAGATCGCCGGCACGATCACCGCGAGATCAGGCAGCGTGAGGCGATCCTTGCGCAGGAAATCGACGCGGATGGTGTTGTCGTCGACCACGACGAACTGCTCGGGCTTGGTCAACGAGCCCGCGCCCATTTGGAAGGTGGGAAACCCGCCGACGCTCACCGCCCGATCGAGCGACCACTTGACGTCCTTCGCGCCGACCGGCGTGCCGTCCTGGAACACCGCATTCTTCTTGAGCTTGAAGGTGACCGACATGTCGCCGATGCTCATGTCGTCGGCGAGCTCGAGCTTGAACTTGTCGCGCTCGTAATATTGCGTGCCGTTGGGCAGCGTCTTGATCTCGTGGCTGATGAGCCGGTCGTAGCAATTCCACGACACTTCGTAG
>VAZM01000330.1 GCA_005883135.1 Alphaproteobacteria bacterium | reverse complement strand
TCACCACGACCGACGGCGAGACGCGGCGACTGCGTCCCGGGAGCGTGTTTCGATTGGAGGACACCTCGCCTTGCAAGGGCCACATCACGGTCGTCGGCGATCAGCCCGGATTTCTGATGTTCGTTCGGTGAGTGCCTGGCCGAGACCGCTGCCGAGCCCGCCGTGGATCGAGGGCAGGCGTGCGGGCAGAGTCTTGACCACCGAGACGCGCGACAACGTGTCGAGGCTACGCCGCTTGGCGGACCAGTACGATCTGTCCCATCCGCGCCCTCCGGTCAGCTATTCAAGGTAGTGCGGCCTGCGACCAGCTCCGCCAATTTCTTGCGGGCATAGAACATGCGTGTTTTGACCGTGGGTTCGGGAATTCCGATGATCCGCGCCACCTCCCTAACCGACTTCTCGTGATAATAAACGAGGTCCATGACCTCGCGCTGCTCAGGCGACAGCTCGGTGAGGCACCCCCCCATCAACTCTGTCGTGCTCTTCTTCTCCAGCACGAGGTCCGGACCGTCCGCAGGATCGGCTACGGTGGATGCGATCTGGTCGTCCAATGCGGCATCGGTCCGTCTCCGGCGTGCGGAGAGGGCTTTGTAGCGAGCGATCGCGAGCAGCCACGTCGAAACCGAAGCGCGCGCTTCAAAAGAGGCCGCATGCCGCCAAACGTCGAGGAACACGTCGCTGAGCAAATCTTCCGCAAGCGCCTCATCATTGACGAGGCGCAGCAGCCAGCGATAGACGCTGACGCGATGACGCGCGAAGAGCGTCCGCATCGCCAGTCGATCGCCTGCGGCGATCGACTGGATCAACGTCTCATCGGAAGAGGTTTTGCGGAGGACCGGCTGGCCGCGCGATGCGGCAGCCAGGTCAAAGTAGGCTGTCGTCATAGGTTATCCCCTGCATTCACGTCCCGTCCAAGAACGCGAGTGCTGGGTAGAATGTTCCGGCCCTTTCAAACGCATTTTTATCGTTGCGCTGTGGCATTTTGGCTACAGCAGTTAAGCCTGACGCTAACGGTTCATCATGTAGTCTCAAAACCGAAACGCTTCGCCCAAGTGTTGTCAGGCGTGCGACGGCCAATATCCCGGGGAGGGAACCATGAATGTTCGCAAAAATAAGACGACCGAAAAGCGAACTGCATGGTTAATGGAGCTCGGACGAGAGCTTCGCGCCGAATACGAAGACTTCGTCCGCACGAGCCCTCTATCGCCGCGGCTTGCTGCGCTTGTCCATGAACTCGAAAGTTCCGTGCAACCGAGCCGGCAACAGAGGTCAGGCGTCGGAGAGACGAGACCTTAGGACAGAGAAACAGTCCTGCGTCTGCATCTCGAGTTGCCTGGACGCTGCCGCCGCTCTCCACTGAAGTCGCGTGGTCTGTTCAACGCGTTGCCGCTGGGCCGGGCGTGATGGTGACGCGGAGCACCTCGGGGACGGTGGTATAGTGAAAGCCGTCCTTCACCTCGGTGATGGGCCGCACCACCCCATGCTCGGCGGGCCCCGTGTTGGGGGCAGCCTGCAGCGGCCCCTGGTTCGGGCCCAGCCCCGGCTCCTCGTTGACCTCCGTGCCCGCATCCCAGAGCAGAATTTGCGAGGTGACGTCCCCACTCATTGGCTTGCCGCTGGCGTCGAACAGGGCGATGCCGTCTTCCCGGGGCGCGTAGAACAGATCGTTTGACTGGACGAACATCGTGGCGAAGGTCAGCCGCTCGCCGGGTTTGGCTGCGACCTTGAACTCGAACGCCTGCCCCGGCCAGATGTCGCCGGGACTGCCGGCCCCGACGGGAGTGTTGGTGGAACCCACATGGACGATGCCCGGCTGCCCCTTCAGCGATTTCTCGAGCGGGGCCGTGGGTCCATCCTCTGCCAAGGCCTCCAGTCCCTTGCCGCGGTCGGGCTCGCCGGACGTGAACAGCGGCGCGCGATTGGTGTGGACGAGATAGAGCACAGGCGCCACGCCCACCGGTTCTGTCTTGCCGTTGGAAAGCTTGAGAGCGTTGGCCGCGGACACGTTCTCGATGCGCACCGTGAATGTCTCGTCGGCGGCCTGGGCGGATATTCCGCCTGTCAATAGCAGCAGCGTCGCGAGCACGGCGAGCTTGAGGGTGGTTTGCGGCATTGTGCACCTCCTTCACTCGGAGAGCGATGGCGCTTGATGCGCGAACCGCGCGGTTGCAGCCGCTACGGTGGATCCCTGCCGGACGAGGCGGATCGGAACCGGAGGGCGCCGGTCGCGCTCCTGTAGTTCCTCCTACAGCATAGCATGCGGGGCGTCGCATGACGATTTGTTGATTTCTTCCGTATCGCCTCTACTACAACGAGCAACCAAACCCGAGCTAACTGGACCATCCAGCAAATGCGCGTGCGATCGCGGGCCAGTGTCCGCTCTGGTCAATAGTGTCCGGCGCGAAGCGAACATCAGCTTCGACCGCCTTCGCGAGAGTTCCAACCGCGTCGATTTTTTTGCGGACCGCAATGACGTGACGTGCCAATTGGCGCCGTCGGTGCGCGCGACACCTTGCGCCGCGCGGTAGCACTCTCCCCCGCAGCGGTAGTGAAATGCCGCGCCCTGCGCATCTCCTCTGCATCGTCGCATTCGCGACGCACTGGAGCCGGAATCGAGCGCCAAACGGCTCGCTAGACAAGTCGCGCAGCGACGGGGAGGGGAGCGATGTCAACAGCAAAGATGTTCGGGCCGGCCAATCTCATGATGGTGCTCGCGACTGTCGTGCTCGGCGTGCAGACAAGTTTCGCCGAGCCTGCCGCCGATGATTGCAAAACGACGCCGGGTTCATCGGCGCCGCCCGGGCAGCACTGGTTCTATCGGGTCAATCGCAGCGACCAGCGGCACTGCTGGTATCTCGGCGCCGAAGGCACGAAGGTACGTTCGCAGACACGCGAAAAGGCATCGTCGCCGCCGGCGCGGACGGCGCGCGAGGAAGCTTCCGAAACGACGCCCACCGTGCCGCCGCCGATGGAGGTCATACAAACGCCGTCCGTCCCGGCGGCGTCTAGCGAAGCACCTGCGGTGACGGCAGAGCTTGCTCGGCCTTCGCTCGATTTCCCGCAAGCCCCCGATCCGACCGCGCGCGAGCCGGCGGCGACGAACACTGGGTCTGCGCCGGAGGCGACGGACGCGGAGGAGGAAATGCCGTTGGTGTGGCCGGTGCTCACGGAAGCCGAGCGTGCTGGATTGCGGGATGGCGTGTACGAGTCTGCGCCCTGGTCCGTTATCCTCATCGCCGGTGGGGCGCTGCTGGTCGCGGGGTCGCTCTTCAAGCTCGCTTGGCGCGCGCGATTCCACCGCAGCCGGCATGCGCAGCTACGCCACCCGCGGTCGAGGCAGCAGAGGCGGCCTCGTTCCGCCCACCCGTCCGCCCCGCCACGCCCAAGCCACCCGCAAATCCGCGTTGCCAACGCGCCGCGACGCCAGGCCCCGCGCGCGGCCGACGTCAGCCGCTCCGCTGCAGGTGCCAAATCCGCGGGAGCTCGCGCGTGACGCGCGTCAGGGCGGATAATTTCGCGCGCGCGGCCAAACCGCTGAAGGCACGGCCGTCGCGCCGACGAGCGCGAAGATAAACTCGCGCCGTCGCATTCGATCAGTCTTGCCGTTCCGTGGTCGGATCGATCATCTTGCGGACCTCGGTGACCTTGGTCGCCGGGAAACCGCTGATCTCCGCGTGCTTACGGATGATCTCCTCGTCTTTCGCGAGATAGACGCAGAACGTCTTGTTGTCGGCGACGTAGGATTCGACCCACTGGATGTCAGGGCCAAGCTGGCGCAACACCCCGTTCGATTTTGCCGCTGCCCCGCGCAGCTGGTCGCGCTCGAAGGTGCCGACCTTCGGGATGTCTCTCTCAATGATGAACTTGCGCAGCGCCATAACCCACCTCCCTGATGTGGCTCGCTCGATAAGCAGCATTACTCCACAGCCTCGACCTCATTCAATCACCTCGTCGGCGCGGGCGATGAGCGTCGGCGGAACCGTCAAGCCGATGGCGGCGGCCGTCTTCAGATTGATGATCAGCTCGAATTCCGTTGCCAGCTGCACCGGCAGATCGGCCGGCTTGGCGCCCTTGAGGATCCTGTCGACGTAACCTGCCGCGCGCTCGAACAGGACACCGAGATTCGCGCCGTGGATCATGAGGCCGTCGACGTCCGTGTATTCCCGGAACGGGTATACCGCCGGCAGCTTGCTTTTCACTAGAGCAGCCGCGATTTCTTTTCGCCGGGTGAGCAGCAGAAGGTCGGGTGCAACCAGAACCGCATCCGGATGCGTTTGCGTGAGTTGCAGCAAAGCGGCCTCGAGCCCGCCGCTGCCCTGGATGTCGAGCATCTCAACCGCCACCCGCAATGTCTCGGCCGCGGGGCGCAGCTTCTGCAGCGAAGCCTTGAGGACTGGGTTGGCGGAGTTCGCGAGCGTGCCGACGCGGGAGAGATGCGGGAGCAAGTCTTTCAGCAGCTCCAGTCGCTTGCCGTCCAAGTCGACATTTTGCGCGGCGAAGCCCGTGATATTGCCGTCCGGGCGCGCAAGATTCGACACGATACCGACGCTGATCGGATCGCCGACGGCGCCCATGACGATGGGAATCGTCGTGGTAGCCTGCTTGGCCGCCAATGCGGCGGGAGTGCCCCATGTCACGATCAGATCGACTGGGATTGCCGCCAATTCGGTGGCCATGTCCCGATAGCGCTCGTCGCGGCCCTCGGCGAACCGCGACACCAACCGCAGATTCTGGCCTTCGACATAACCGTAGTCGCGCAGCTTGCGCGCAAATCTCTGGATCGGCGGCAACGGCTGCGAGGCAAGGATGCCGATCGCGCGCACGCGCTCCCTCTGCTGCGCGCGCGCGGCGAGTGGCCACGCCGCCGCGCCGCCGAGCAGCGTCACAAACTCGCGGCGGTTCACTCGATCACCTCGTCGGCGCGGGCGAGCAGCGACGGCGGAATTTCGATGCCGAGTGCCTTGGCGGTTTTGAGGTTGATGACGAGCTCGATTTTGGTTGGCCGCTCAATCGGGAGATCGCCTGGCCTCGCGCCCTTCAAGATCTTGTCCACATAGGTTGCAGCGCGGCGATAGTTTTCGACCGGGTTAGGGCCGTAGCTCATCAGGCCGCCATCCTCGGTAGATTGGCGGATGAAAAAGGTCGTCGGCAGCCGCGCGCCCAGCGCCAGATTTGCGATGCGGCGCCTATGAGTGGTGAAGGTCACGTCGGGCGGAATGAGTAGCGCGTCGGCACGCTCGCGGGAAAACTTCGCAAACGCTTCCTCCAATTGATCGGCGCTGCGAAGCTCGAACGGCACGAGGGCGATGGCCGCTTGGGTGGCCGCGGCCTGCGTCTCGCGCCATTGCGGCACGTGCAGTGGGTTCGCCACGTTGACCAGCGCGGCAAGGCGCGCCAAGCCCGGCAGCAACTCGCGCATGAGATCGATCTGCTTGGAGGCCAGCTCTTCGGCAAAATTGGTGAGGCCGGTAACATTGCCGCCTGGATGCGAAAGGCTCTTTACCAGGCCGAAGCCGACCGGATCGGCACCCGACGCCGTGACGATAGGAAGCGTGCTCGTGGCTTTGGCGATCGCGAGATTAGCCGGCACCGGCGAGGAGACAATGACGTTTGGATTGAGTCGGACCAGTTCGGCGGCCAGGACCGGGAGCTTCTCAAGGTCACCGTTCGCGAACCGATACTCGAAACGAACGTCGCGGCCCTCGACGTGGTCGAGGTTGCGTGGTGGCGGCGCCAGCGTTCAGGACGCCGATGAGAGCCAGTGACTCTTGCTGTGCGCGCGCGGCGAAGGGCCACGCCGCCGCGCCGCCGAAAGCCAAGATGAATTCGCGGCGTTTCATGCCGGACATCGCCCTGCGTCTCGCTTGCCGCTATCCTTTTACCTTGGTTTCAGGCTGGCGGAGAGCGCCCGGCAGGTCCTTGGGACAGACCTGAATCGTTCTGAAATAGGGCCTTTCAAGCAGATCAAGAGGTTAGGAGATCGTTTTATGAAATTTTACCCCGATGCGGCGCGCTTCCGGGGGTAATCCGATCATTGAGCCGACATCAGCGAAGGACCGGGTTTGGCCCGAAACAGACTTCCAAAACGGCGGTGTGCGTGGTGTAGGGTCCAGCGGCCGCCAGTCAGATCTTAGGAAACGGCCGCTCGGTTTTGGAAGCCTCCCTCCCGCCGTGGCTTAAATGAGAAACGCCGATGAACACGCGCCCCGACAGTGCCGCAAGCGACAAGGGGCCACTGCTGCTGTTGTCGGCGCGCTTCTCCGATTGGCTTGCGTCAGTTGACGCTTGTCTCTCGCTCACGACCTACCAGGCCGGCCGGCTGTTTTTCATCGGCCGCAAGGCCGACGGCGGTGTGCGCGCGCATGAGCGCATGATCGAGCAATGCCAGGGCCTGTGGACCGATGGTCAAACGCTGTGGACGAGCGGACGCTATATGCTGTGGCGGTTCGAGAATGTGCTGCGCAACGGCGAGGTTACGCCGACAGGCGCGGACCGCAAGTTCGTACCCGTCGAAGGCCGCGTCATTGGCGGCATCGACACGCACGACATCGGGGTTGGAGACGTCGACGGCGCGCGGCAGCGACCAATCTTCGTCAATACGCTCTATTGCTGCCTGGCGACCATAAGCGAAACCGCAAGTTTTCGACCGCTGTGGCGGCCAAGCTTCTTGTCCGCTCTGGTGCCGGAGGATCGGTGCCACCTGAACGGGCTGGCGATGGACGGCGCCCGTCCCGCGTTCGTCAGCGCGGTGAGCCGCTCGGATGTCGCCGACGGCTGGCGCGACCGGCGGCACGACGGCGGCATCGTGATCGACGTAGCCAGCAACGAGATCGTCGCCAGCGGCCTTTCGATGCCGCATTCGCCGCGACTCCACGACGGCAAGCTTTGGTTGCTGAATTCCGGGGCCGGCGAGCTCGGCGTGGTCGATCCGGTGGATGGTACGTTCACACCGGTGTGCTTTTGTCCCGGTTATGCACGGGGTCTCGCCTTCATCGGCCGTTACGCCGTCATCGGATTGTCGCGGCCGCGCCGCGGCCAGGCCTTCGCCGGGCTCGCGCTCGACGGGCGCCTGTCGGAAAAAGACGCGGTCGCACGGTGTGGCATCGTGATCGTCGACATCGACAGCGGGAACGCCGTGGAATGGGTGCGCTTCGAGCACACGATCGATGAACTCTACGACGTCGCGGCATTGCCGCGCGTGCGGGCGGCCGAGGCAATCGGATTCAAATCCGACGATATCCGGCGCGAGATCACGGTTGAGTAGACGTGACGGAACTGGCCGCGGGAACTTCCTGCACGGTATCCTAGTGTGAGTTGCCCATGTCACAGCAATTTGCTTAATCCGAAATTGGGTGGGAGGCTTCGCTCCGGCGGGAGCGGAGTGCAAATGGTCTGTTCTGACGGAGAAAATCTCGATGCCGCTGTTCGTTAATGGCACCAATTCACCCTTTGCCACCGGCAACAACCCTGTCTCCGTCGCCACGGCCGACCTCAACGGTGACGGCCACCTCGATCTTCTCACTACCAACTATATCAGCGACAACGTCTCTGTTCTGTTCGGCAATGGCCATGGCGGGTTCAACGCCGTCGCGCCCGTCCCGGTCACCAATGGGCCGCGCGAAATCAAAGTCGGCGACCTCGATGGCGACGGCGACCTCGACTTTGTGGCCGCCAACTACGCCTCGAACACCGTCTCGGTGATGCTCAACAATGGCAGTGCCAGCTTTACGAACGCGACCGGATCGCCCATTACGGTCGGAACGCATCCGGTGGCCGTCGCGGTGGCGGATTTCAACGGTGACCATAAGCTCGACATCGCGGTCACCAACAACGCCAACAACTACGTCTCAATCCTGATCAACAACGGCAATGGCACCTTCGCGTCCGGCGGCACCGTGAACACCGGAACCGGCCCGCGCGGCATCGCGGCGGGTGATTTGAATGGCGACGGCCGTACCGACCTCGTGGTGGACAACTTCAGCGCCAACACCCTGTCGATCCTGCTCAACAACGCCGGGGGCGGGTTCACCGCCGCGCCCACTCTGACGACGGGAAACAACCCCTACGCCGTGACGCTGGGCGACCTCGATGGCGATCTCGATATCGCGGCCACCAACTCCGGTAGCAGTTCCGTCAGTGTATTCATCAACAACGGCTCGGGTGGGTTCACACCTGCGGACGGCTCACCCTTCGCGGTCGGGGTCTCGCCNNNGACGAGGATCGCGTCCTCGATCTTGCGACCGCCAACTTCGGCTCCAACACCACCAGCATCCTGATCAACACCACGATCCTCCCGCCCCCACCGCCGCCCGCGGGCACGACCGCCATCATGATCCTGCGCGGCTCGAACGCCGTGGCCGCCGTGATGGGCCAGTACGAGATCTACGACATCGGCAGCAACACGATCCTGGCGGCCTACCAGCTGGCTCAGATCGGAACCGATTGGCGGTTCAGCGGCCTCGGCGCCAGCAGCGGCAACAGCACCATGCTGTTGCGCAATGCCAGCACCGGCGGCTTCGAGCTCTATGGCCTCAGCAGCAACAACATCATCACCGCGAGCTTCTTGGGCGCGGTCGGGCTCGATTGGCAGTTCGCGGGCTTCGGCAATTTTGCGAGCCTCGGCGAATCCGACATGATCCTGCGCAACGGCAACACCGGCGCGTTGCAGGTCTACGACATCGCCAACGGTCAGATCACCAATACCGCCGCGCTGGGCACGGTCGGCCTGGACTGGCAGGTCGGCGGCTTCGGCAATTTTTCCAGCCGCGGCACCAGCGACTGATCATGGGCAATACCGTGAGCGGCGGATTGCAGGTCTACGATATCGACCACAATCAGATCACCGGCACCGCCTTCCTGGGCGCGGTCGGATCGGATTGGCGGGTCAGCGGCGTCGGCAATTTCAGCAGCGTGCCGGGCGAAACCGACGTGATCATGCGCAACACGACGACCGGCGGATTGCAGGTCTACGACATCGCCAACAATCAGATCACCGGTTCGGCATTCCTGGGCACGGTGGGTTTGGATTGGCAGTTCGCGGGCGTCGCCCCGGTGCACGGCCCCGGCACGTCCGACCTGGTGTTGCGCAACGTCATTTCCGGCGCGTTCCAGGTCTACAACATCGCTAACAATCAAATCACCGGATCCGCCAGCCTCGGTTCGGTGGGACTGGATTGGCAGCTTGGCGGTCTCGCGGCCAATCCGCCGAGCGGCGCGAACGCAAACGCTCAGCTCGTGCAAGCGATGGCGGGTTTCGGCGGCGGCGCGGCTGGCCTTTCGGAGGCCGTCCCGCTCGCGGACAACCCGTCCCAGCAGCCGTTGCTCACGACGCCGCAGCACGCGTGAGGGCTAGCCTCGACCGCGGGCCAAGCATGTCGGCGCATTGCGTCCGGGCGGCCGATGCCGTGTTGCAAAGGATATCACAGCGGCGGTACGGCAGGGGCGCTGTTCCGCTAACGGACAGCTAGCGCTCACCCTCCTTCCGGCTAGGTCTTGTCCTTCTCGCTCAAGCGGTCGAGACGCTTCTGCATCTCTTCCATCTGCCGCTTGAGGTCGTGGATTTCGTCGCTGCCGCCGCCCCCCTGAGGCTGTCCCTTGTCGCCCTCCGCGGCGGCCTGCCCCTCGCGCCGGGCGAACGGAGTGAACATCGCAAAGGCGCGCTCGAACATTTCCATGTTCCGCCGCACCTGGTCCTCGAGCGCGCCGAACGGGCTCCCGCCGAACGCCTGCGCCATCTGCTGGCGGAATTTTTCCTGCTCCTTGGTCAGCGAATTGATGGAGACTTCGAGGTAGCGCGGCACGAGCATCTGCATGCTGTCGCCATAGAAGCGGATGAGCTGACGCAGCACGGTGATCGGAAGGAGACTCTGCCCCTCCTTGTTCTCTTGTTCGAAAATGATCTGCGCCAAGACTTGGCGGGTGATGTCCTCGCCGGTCTTGGCATCATGGACGATGAAATCCTCGCCCGCCTTGACCATCGATGCGAGGTCTTCGAGCGTAACGTAGGTGCTCGTACCGGTATTGTAGAGGCGTCGATTGGCGTATTTCTTGATGGTGACCGGTTCGGCAGCCATGGGTGAAGCTCGGTTTCGCCCTCTCGGTCGCGCAGCATAGCCTTTTTCTTTCGAGCCGGGCCACCGTTTTGTCGGCGGCGCCGCCGCAACGAAGGCGCGCCGGCGGCTTCTCCTCGCGGCGAATTGATGCAGAACAGGCCCGCGATCCTTCCAATTGACAGGCCCCTCCCCAGATTCCAAGGATGCGGTAACGGGTGGCGGACGACC
>VAZM01000098.1:532-20012 GCA_005883135.1 Alphaproteobacteria bacterium | reverse complement strand
GTCAGCGACCCCACCACCGGCAAAGACCTCAAGGCGGTAATCGTCTTTTCCTCTCTACTCCGGACGCCACCGACACGTCCTGCGTCGGCGCAGTGAAGCCGCCTAGCTTCATCTCACGGGCCGCGTCGTGAGTCGTTGCGCCACGCGGCGGGCGCTGAGGTTGGGGTCTCGGTGGACGATGGCAACAAACAGGGTGGCGAGGTCTTCGATGTCCGCTGTTGGTTCGCATTTGGGGCAAAGCGGACGCTAATAGGGTGCCGACCGGCGCAGAATTGGATCCCAGTTTCCTTCCTCTCCGCCAAGCCGCGAGCGCTCCGGCTAAAAGTCATGGAGCAAGTTGGGGCAACCGAGACATTCACCTGGAATTCCGCTAAAAGATGCCCGCGAGGCTGACGGCGCCCCGACCGCCGGCTGCGAAATGCTACGCGCGCTGGGCATAGGGCGGTTATGATGGAGCAGGAGCGGAAACGGCATTGTTATGGAGTCAGGCCGAGCGTCGCTGCTTTATGCCTATCCGTTTTGCTGTACGCTTCTGGTGCCGCNNTCATAAATCCGGGCAAATCCGCGGAAGTCTACTGGGTCACTGCGACCCAAAGCATGCAGGCTGCCGCCAAGAGCCTCGGCATGGCGTTCGAAGTTCAGTATGCCCAGCGCGAGCCCCTGAAAACGCTCGAAATCGCTCGCGAACTGGTCGCCCGCCCCGCCGGAAAGCGGCCCGAATATATTGTGATTACTGACGATTATTCCGTAGCCGACCAGCTCTTGAGAATCATCGACGATGCCGGCGTAAAAACCTTTCTTGCCTACAGTTCAATCCCCGTTGATCAGCGCGGCAACACAGGATCGCCGCGCGGCAAATACAAAGGTTGGCTCGGCTCATTGGAGCCGCGCGCGGAGGACGCCGGTTATATGACGGCGCGTGCGCTGATTGACCGTGGCAAGAGAGAAAAGGCACTCGGGGCCGATGGCAAGCTTCACATGCTGGCAATTGCCGGCGATCGCTCGACGCCCTCGTCGATCAATCGTAACCAAGGCATGCGTCGAGCAATCAGCGAAGACGCAAGAGTGGTGCTCAAGGAGGAGGTTTACGCAGCCTGGTCTCGCGAGCTTGGAAGTCAACAAGCCGAGTCGCTCTACCGGCGCTATCCGGATGCCAAGCTCGTTTGGGCGGGAAACGATCTGATGGCTTTCGGCGCAATGACGGCTTGGGAATCGCGCGGTGGCAAGCCCGGCCTTGATGCCTGGTTCAGCGGCATCAACACCTCGACTGAGGCGCTCGAAGCGATCAAGTCGGGACGGCTGACGTCTCTGGCAGGCGGTCACTTCATCACCGGCGCGTGGGCGCTGGTGATGATTTATGACTGCCATCACGGCCACGACTTCGCCGACGAAGGCTTCGAGTTGCGGCGGCCGATGTTCGCGGAGTTCACGCCTCAGCTTGCGGACCGCTACCTGGAGCGATTTAGCGGCGGCTTCGATGGCGTCGATTTCCGGCGCTACAGCAAGGTGCGAAATCCGAAGCTCAAGCGCTACAACTTCGGTTTCTCGCAACTGTTGGAGCCGCAATCCTGAGCGCGCTGCAATTTGAAGGCAGTAGATCCCTCGGGATGCCATGACACTTTCGCGCCGCCGATTTCTGAATCTGGCCATAGCTGCCGCTCTCCCGGCCGCATCCAAAAGCGCGACGGCAGAAGCCTACCCGAGTCGTCCGATTACTATGATCGTTCCGGTCCCCGCAGGGGGTCAGATGGATTCCATTGCGCGGATCGTGGCCGAGCGGATGCGAACGCCGCTCAGCCAGCCCATTATTGTGGACAACGCGACCGGCGCCTCTGGAACGATCGGTGTGGGTCGGGTCGCTCGCGCGACGGCCGACGGCTACACACTCCTCTATGGAGCGTGGGCCACTCAGGTCGTCAATGGTGCCGTCTACGCGCTCCCATACGACCTGATCGACGATTTCGAACCCATCGTGCTGACAAGCATTACCCCATGGCTGATCGCTGCAAAGTACGGCGTACCGGCGAACGATCTGCTGGCCCTCATCGATTGGCTGAAGGCCAATCCCGACAGGGTTTCGGCAGGCACTTCAGGCGCCGGTGGACCGGGACACATCGGCGGCGGTGTGCTGTTTCAAAAACTCAGCGGGACTCACTTTCAGTTTGTGCCTTATCGGGGTATGGCACCGGCCATGCAGGACTTGGTGTCTGGGCAGATCGATCTGATGATTGCCGATCCCGCAAGTGCAATACCGCAGTTTCGTGCGAACCCAATCAAGATCTTTGCTGTCACGGCCAACAGTCGGTTAGCGGCTGCGCCGGACATTCCGACGGTGGACGAAGCGGGGCTGCCAGGGTTTTACCTTGCTCCCTGGCATGGCATTTGGGCACCAAAAGGAACGGCGCGCATCATCGTCGAGAAACTCAATGCGGCTGTCGTGGATGCGCTGGCGGATCCTAGCGCGCGCCAGCGGCTCATCGATCTCGGATCGAATCCGCCGCCGCCCGAGCTGCAGACGCCCGAGGCTCTCCGCGCCTTCCACAAGGCCGAAATCGAGAAGTGGTGGCCGATTATCAAGGCGGCGAACATCAGGGTGGAATAGGCATCAATCGTGTCCGATGACCCACCCCCTGTTCGTAGAAAGTATCGCTACCGTTGTGGCGCTCCTGTCGTGGCTTCCGGGTTGGATGCCCGCTCCTTTGCTCCTGTGTAGGCCACGCGCCAAATCGTCCCGCCCGTATCGTCGGCGATAAGCAGCGAGCCGTCCTTCATGACGGCCAGCGCAGCAGGGCGTCCCCATACTTCCGCCCGATGCTGACCTGAGACCCAGAAGCCGGTGAGGAAATTTTCGTAGCTTCCATCCGGCTTGCCGTCCTTGAATCGCACCCTCACAACTTTGTAGCCGGTCGGTTGCGAACGATTCCAGGAGCCCTTCAGCGCCACGAAAGCATCCCCGCGGTACTCTGCCGGAAATTGTTCGCCGTCATAGAACACCAGGTCCAACACCGATGAGTGCGGCTGGAACAGCACGTCTGGGACGACCGTTGCCTTTACCTTTTCCGGCGCGCGCTGGGCAAAGCCCGGTTGCGGGTTGGGCCCGATATACGCGTACGGCCAGCCGTAAAACGCGCCTTTTTCGACCCGGGTCAGGTAATCGGGCGGAAGGTTATCGCCGAGTCCGTCGCGTTCCTGGACGCCCGCGTAAAGCTCTCCCGTAGTCGGGTGGAATGCAAGCGTCGTCGGATTGCGCATACCGGAGGCGAACGTCGTTTGGCCTGAGCCGTCCGGCTCGAATCGCTGAATCGAGGCTTTGACCTCCGGCTCCACGCCGATGTTGCCGGCCGATCCGACGCCGACGAACATTGCTCCGGTTTTGGGATCCAATGCGAGGTGGCGGTTCTGGTGACCCGCAATGACGCCAAACACGCCTCGCGGCGTGATCAATTCCTGCCCATACGCTGCCGGCACCGGCTTGCGCTGATCTGGTGGCACTTCGGAGATCTTCGGCTGATCCGGACGGCCGGCACGCACCGCGCCGCTGACGTGGGGCACGCGCCAGATGCCCTCCTGGTCTGCCACGAGTACAAAGCCGTCCCGATACGCCAGGCCATAGGGCGCCTTGAAATCATCGGCATAGCGTTGGATGAAGTCCGCCTTGCCATCCCCGTTCTCGTCCCGCAACAAGGTCAAATAGCCGGGCCTCTGTTCGGCAACGATGACATCGTTATTGGGAAGAACGAGCAAGCGACGCGGATGCTCCAGGCCGGTGACGAATGGCGCGACTGTGAAGCCCTCCATCGCGCGCGGTGTTTGTCCGGCGTATGGGATGACCAGAGAGCGGCTTGCGGCGATCGGATCGCTTTTCGGCGCCGGTAAATTTTCCGCCTTGAAGGCAAAGCGCCGGCCCAATTCTTGATCGGGATTGGCGGCGGGGTCTGTAGTGTTGGCTTGCTGGGTGGGGCCGCCGCCCTGCTGAGCCGTGGCCGAGGCGCTCATTGCGCAAATGGCCAGTGCAGCTGCTGCGATCGTGCAAATCATGCTTCGCATGACGTCCTCCCTGTACGCCTCACAAGGTCCTTCCCGACGAGGGGAGGACTTTTGGGACGCAGCGATGGAAGCAATAATCATCGCAGGATTGCAATAGGGTGCCGCGCTCCCCCGGCGCCTAGCGAATTTATCGCCGGTTCGAACGAGGGACCCTGCGGCGGTCCCACTATCGGACGTTGACCCACACGCTCTTCTCTTGGGTCAACTCTCGCATGACCGAGAAACCCATCTCACGTCCGTAGCCGGAACGTGGGACGATCGCCTGAGCGCGTGGGCTGCTCCGATAGGCCATCGTGGTTTTTTGCCGCTTGGTGGCGGCCGATGCCGCCGCCCCGGTGCACAGGAGAATGGCAGCGGCGAGGGCGGTCGTCGCCCTGATTGACATTCGCGCCTCCCGTGCCGCCCTATTGTTTCGAGCGTGAGCACCGCATTTGCGCTATGCTGGCTGCGGCGGCGGGAGTTGATCGTTTCATTGCGGGGGCGGTCAACGGCAAGTCGCGCGCTCGTGATCAAGCGCCTGTAAAACGTGAACGTACGATGTCGCGGCGTGGGCGTTTTTCCGTCGCGCCGCTTGTGCCAGAGAAGGAGGCCCCGAACCTGCAAACCAAAAGCGCTGCGCCGTTGCCGGATCCTTCCGTCCTCGTGCTGATGGGGGTCTCCGGCAGCGGCAAGAGCACGGTCGCATTGATGCTCGCACACCGGCTGAATTGGATCTTCGAGGAGGGCGACTGGTTCCACCCCCCATCGAACATCGAGAAGATGCACAGCGGCGTGCCGCTGACCGACGAGGATCGCTGGCCCTGGCTGCACGGCATCGCCGCCTGGATCGATGCGACGCGGCGCGCCGGCAATCATGGCATCATCGCATGCTCGGCGCTCAAGCGCGTTTACCGCGATATCCTGGTCGGCGACCGCCCGGATGTCCGCCTCGTCTATCTCAAGGGCGATCGGGATCTGATCGCGCGGCGGCTGGCGGCACGCGACGCGCACTTCATGCCCCCCTCGCTGCTCGACAGCCAGTTTGCGAGCCTCGAGGAGCCGCAACCGGACGAACATGCGATCGTGGTCTCGATCGTTCCGCATCCGCGCGAGATCGTCGAGGAGGTCGTCAAGCAGCTGGGCAAGGCTGCAGCTGCGTCTGCGCTGCAGATTGCCGCCACTGCCCGGCGCTCGTTTCCCGAGGAGTCCGGGAACGTGCCGTAGAGGTGTCGTCATGGCAAGAAAACGAATCGGCATTCTCACCGGCGGCGGCGACGTCCCGGGCCTCAACTCGGTGATAAAGACCGTCACCTACCGCAGCAGCGAGAACGATACCGACGTCATCGGTCTGCGTCGCGGTTGGGAGGCGCTGACCCACTTGAATATGGACGATCCCGGGAGCCGGCGGCGCTACATTATGCCGCTCGACCGCGAGAATACGCGCATCATCGACCGGCGCGGCGGCACCGTGCTGCACTCGAGCCGCACCAATCCGGCGAAGATGACGAAGCTGCCCGAACACCTCGCCGGCAAGGACTTCCCGCTTTCGCAAGGTAAAGGGGGAGCGACCAACACCTGGGATCTTTCCAAACAAGTGGTGGCCAACCTGTCGGCGCTCGACATCGAACATCTCATTGCCATCGGCGGCGACGACACGCTCAGCTACGCCGCCAAGCTCAACGAGCTCGGGATCAAGATCATTGCCGTCCCGAAGACGATGGACAACGATGTTCACAACACCGAGTACTGCATTGGTTTCTCGACCGCGATCACCCGCGCCAGCGATGCGATCCAGCGCCAGCGCACCACTGTCGCCTCGCACGAGCGCATCGGTATTTTCCGCGTGTTCGGACGCGATGCCGGCTTCACCGCGCTCTATACGGCATACACCACCTCGGTCCGCTGCGTGGTCCCCGAATACAAGGTCAATCTCGACAAGCTGATCCGGCTGCTGCTCGAGGAGAAGCGCGCAAACCCGAGCAACTATGCGCTGCTCGTCCTCAGCGAGGGCGCCGAGTGGGAGGGCTATCAAGTGCGCGAATACGGCGAAGCCGACGCCTACGGCCACCGCAAGAAGGCGAGCGTCGCCGAGGCGCTTGCAGAGGAAATCAAGCGGCGCACCGGCGAGGACACGATGACGTCCGACCTCACCTACGATCTGCGTTCAGGTGATCCGGACTTTGTCGACAAACTCGTGGCCTTGACTTTCGGCAACATGGCCTACGATGCCGTCCTCGATGGCAAGAGTGGCCTGATGTCGGCGCTGGTGAACGGCTGCTACGAGCTAGTGCCGATCCCTGATCACAATCTCGGGCCGCGCAAGTTGGATATCGCGACGATGTACAACATCGAACGATACCGCCCCATGTACGCCAGCAAGCGCGGGCTGCCGGTTTTTCTGCAGCGCGCGTAGAAGCGTGCGTCGAAGCGGATAGCTTTATCTAAGGTCGTTTCGCTTTACTTCTTCTTGAGGAAGGCGGCGAGATCGCACTTCACGATATCGCCGATCTTGCCAAGCTCGATATCCGCGGGCGGATACTCGGCCAGAGCCTTGGAATCGAGCGCATAGTGCCCTTGTTTAGGAAACACCGTCGTCACGCGTTCGTCCCAGATTTTCTTCACCGCGGTCAGGATGCGCAATTTGTCGTCGATCAGGACGTAATGGTCGGCAGGGTAGAGACGCTGCACGTCGTCGAGTTCCTCCTCCTTGTGGATATAGATGAGGACGCGGCTATCGAAGGCCGCCCACAGGCCAGATCGTTCCACTTTGCGCGGCTGGAACACGGCATCGCCGTCGGACAAGATGACCGGGGTTCCCCACTGCTGCACGTGTTTGATCGCGTCCAGAGCGCCGGGATAGAGGCGTTCAACGAATGGATAGTCGACCAGCCAGTTCGACATTTGCAGCACCTCCGGGCGATGCAAGTCCTCGGTCCGGTAGCGCTCCAACGCGCCGAGGTAATCGGCATAGCCGAGCTCGCTTCTGAGGTGTTCATAGATTTCCCAGTATCGGTCGCGCGTCGCCGCGCCGTAGCTCTGTTCGAGGTGCTCGCTCAGATGAGCTTGCACGCGATCGTTGTCTATCAGCGTGTTATCTACGTCGAACAGAAAGACGATGTCGGGCCTCTTGCTCATTTCGTTTCTGCCGATTTGACGCGACGTTTCACTTCTTCCTGTCCTTGCCCAGCAGTTCCTTGGCGACCGCGGTCACACGCTGCGGTTCGAACTCGTATTTTCGCAAGAGTTCCTTGAGCGGGGCCGAGGCGCCGAAGGTCTTCATGCCGAGGATGCGGCCTGTGCGGCCGACGTAGCGTTCCCAGCCGAAGGTCGAGGCCTGCTCCACCGCGATGCGCGCGGTTACCTCAGGCGGTAGCACGCTGTCCTGATACGCCTGTGTCTGATGTTCGAAAATGTCCCAGGAGGGCATCGAGACCACGCGCGAGCGGATGCCCTCGGCGAGTAGCTCCTCATGTGCCTGCACGCACAAACTGACCTCGCTGCCCGAGGCGATGATGATCAGCTCGGGTTTTCCGCCCGGCGGATCGGCAAGCACATAGGCGCCGCGGGCGACGCCGGACGCGGGCGCGTACTTGCTGCGATCCAGCGTCGGCAGAGCTTGCCGCGATAGCGCCAGCATCGCCGGCTGGTGCCGCAGCTGCATGATGTAGCGATAGGCTTCGACGACCTCGTTGGCGTCGGCCGGCCGCAGCACCACCAACCCGGGTTCGGCGCGGAAGGATGCCAGTTGCTCGACCGGCTGGTGCGTTGGACCGTCTTCGCCGTCGCCCATGGCGTCATGGGTGAATACGAAGATGGTGGGCAGTTCCATCAGCGACGAGAGTCGAATGGCGGGCCGCGCATAGTCGCTGAAGATGAAGAAAGTGGCGCCGAAGGCGCGCAGCTTGGACAATGCAAGCCCATTGACGGCGGCGGCCATGGCGTGCTCGCGGATGCCGAAATGCAGGTTCTTGCCGCCGCGATTGCCGGGCTCGAAGTCGCCCGCGCCTTCGAACGTTAGCAGCGTCTTATTCGAGGTGCCGAGGTCAGCCGAGCCGCCCAGGAGCCAAGGGATGTTCTGGGCGAGCACGTTGAGCACCTTGCCCGACGCGTCGCGTCCGGCGATGCCCTTGGCATCGGCTGCAAACACCGGAAGTCCGCGGTCCCACCCCTGCGGCAGCTCACGCCGCTGCATCAGGTCGATCTCGGTCGCAAGCTCAGGATATTTCGCGCGATAGGCGGCAAACAGTTCGTTCCAACGGGCGTGCGCCTGCGCGCCGTGGGCGCCGATGCCGGCGGCGAAATGGGCGCGCACGGCGTCGGGCACGAGGAACTTGGCGTCCTCCGGCCATCCGTAATCGCGCTTGGTGAGACGCACCTCCTCCTCGCCCAGCGGTTCGCCGTGCGCGGCGGCGGTGTCCTGCTTGTGCGGCGAGCCGTAACCGATATGGCTGTCGAGAATTATGAAGGTCGGGCGACCCTTGGTCTTGTGAAAGATATCCAGCGCCTGCTCGATGCGGTCGATGTCATTGGCATCGCCGACGCGCAGAACGTTCCACCCGTAGCCGAGGAAGCGGGCGGCGATGTCCTCAGTGAAGGTGATGCGCGTATTGCCTTCGATGGTGATGTGGTTGTTGTCGTAGATCCAGCAGAGGTTATCGAGGGCGAGATGGCCGGCCAGCGAGGCCGCTTCCGAACTCACGCCCTCCATCATGCAGCCGTCGCCGCAAATCGCGTAGATGTTGTAGTCGAAGATTTCGAAGCCGGGACGATTGTAGCGGTTGGCGAGCCACGCCTCGGCGATGGCCATGCCTACGCTGGTGGCGACTCCTTGGCCGAGCGGTCCGGTCGTGGCCTCGACTCCGGAAACCAAGTGGTACTCGGGATGGCCAGGCGCCTTGCTGCCGAGTTGGCGGAAGTGACGGATATCGTCGAGCGTAACCGCGGGTTGCCCCAGCCGTTCATAGTCGGCGTTGACGGCGCGCGTGCCGGTGAGATGGAGCACCGACCACAGCAGCATCGAAGCATGGCCGTTAGAGAGCACGAAGCGGTCGCGATTGGGCCAAATCGGATCCTGCGGATCGAAGCGCATGACCCGGTTCCACAGCGTGTAGACGAGCGGCGCCAGCGCCATCGGCGTACCGGGATGGCCGGATTTTGCCTGTTGCACAGCGTCGATCGAGAGCGTGCGAATGCAATTGATCGACAATTGGTCCAGCTGTGCGTCGCTCATCTGCCGGGGTGGTGTCATCGCGGGGGTGGCGATAGCGCTCATTCTTAGGCCTCCAATTGTTCGTTATTGCCGAGCCGATCGGCTGCCGCACGGTCGGCGAGCACCAGCGCGCGGTCGGAACGCACGCGCGAGCCCGGAATGGATCGATCGCCCTGGCGCAGGTGCGCGAGCGCCGCGGCTTTCTCGCCGCCGGTCACCAGCCACAGGATGAGCCGCGACCGGTTGATCATCGGAAAGGTCAGCGTCATGCGGCGCCGGCCCTGATAAGGCCTGGTCACGGCCACGTCGGCGTCGGCGACGTCGAGGACCGCGTCTCCAGGCACCAGCGAAGCGGTGTGGCCATCCGCGCCGAGTCCGAGATGAATGAGGTCGAGCACCGGCGGGGAGCCTGCCACGTCGCGCAGCGTCGCGGCGTATTGCTCGGCCGCGCGATCGACATCCGCTGCTTCGACCGGCATCGGATAAACGTGATCGGGAGAGAGCGGCGCATGATCGAGCAGGCTTTCGCGCAGATGGACCAGGTTTCGGTCGGGGTCGCCCGCCGGCGCGAGGCGCTCGTCCGTCTGAACCACGTACACCCCCTTCCAGGGAAGGTCCTCATCGGCCAATGCGCGCAGCATCACCCACGGCGTATGGCCGCCGCTGACCGCCATGACGAAGCGTCCGCGCGCCGCGACCGCCGCGCGCGCGGCATCCGCGACGATCGCCGCCGCCTTGCGGGCGACGACATTGTCATCGGGATAGATTTCGATTTTCACGCGATGGCCTCCGTTACGCCGGCCAATCTCAACATATATGTCGCGTTCAGCCCGACTTTTTCTCCAGGTGACCGCCGAATTCGTAGCGCATGGCGGAAAGGAGCTTGTCGGCGAACTGCGCCTCGCCGCGCGAGCTGAAACGTTCGTAGAGCGCGGTCGAAAGCACGGGCACCGGCACGGCGGCGTCGATGGCGGCTTTGATCGTCCAACGTCCTTCCCCGGAGTCGGAGACCTTGCCGGCAAAATTCGCGAGCGCGGGATCCTGGGTCAGCGCCGCGGCGGTGAGATCGAGCAGCCACGACGCAATGACGCTGCCGCGCCGCCATACTTCCGCGATGTCGCGCAGGTTGAGATCGTATCGATAGAGCTCCGGGTTGCGCAGTGGCGTCGTTTCCGCGTCGGCCGCGTGCTGCTGCTCGCCGACGTTGGCATGGCGCAGAATGCTCATTCCTTCGGCATAGGCGGCCATGATCCCGTACTCGATTCCATTGTGGACCATCTTGACGAAGTGACCGGCCCCGCTCGCGCCGCAATGCAGGTAACCGAGCTCGGCGGTGCCGCCGATACTTTCGCGGCCCGGCGTGCGCGGGATGTCCCCCGCGCCAGGGGCGAGCGTCTTGAAGATCGGATCGAGATGCCGCACGGCCGCCTCCGGTCCGCCGATCATCATGCAGTAGCCGCGCTCCAGACCCCATACGCCGCCGCTGGTCCCGACGTCCACGTAGTTGATCCCCTTCGACGCGAGCTCCTGGGCGCGGCGGATGTCGTCGACATAGTACGAATTGCCGCCGTCGATGAGGATATCGCCGCGCTCGAGGTGCGGCACGAGGTCGGCAATGCTCTTGTCCACGACCGCCGCCGGCACCATCAGCCATACCGCGCGCGGCTTCTCCAGCTTGCGCACGAGGTCGGCAAGCGAGGTCGCGGGCAGCGCCTTCTCCCGCGCCAAATCCGCGACCGCCTGCGGCGACATGTCGAACACCACGCACTGATGGCCGCCCTTGATGAGGCGCCGCACCATGTTTGCGCCCATCCGGCCCAATCCGATCATCGCAAGCTGCATGACATTTTCTCCGTTAATGCTCGAGCGCGGCCCGCAGCCGTTGCATGGCGGCGGCGACGCTTTCGCGATCGTTGAAAACCGCCGACCCTGCGACCAGCACATCGGCGCCTGCGTCGACCGCCAGCGGAGCGGTCGTCGCGTCGATTCCCCCGTCCACCTCGAGGCCGCACCCCGGCTTAGTCCGGTCGATCAACTCGCGCGCGCGAGCAATCTTCGGCAGCGTCGTGTGCAGGAAATGCTGGTGGCCGAATCCCGGGTTCACGGTCATGATCAGGACCTGGTCGAGATCGGGCAGGATCTCCTCGAGCACGGCGGCGGAGGTCGCCGGGTTGATCGCAACGCCGGCCGATTTTCCCAAGGCCTTGATTCGCTGCACGGTGCGCGAGACATCGGTATTTCCTTCCCAGTGCACCAGAAACGAGTCGCTCCCCGCCTGGGCGAATTCGTCCAGGAACAAATCGGGATTGAAAATCATCAGGTGCGTCTCCAGTGGCAGGCGCGTCACTCTGCGCAGCGATTGCACGATCTCCGCGCCCATCGAAAGATTCGGCACGAAATGTCCGTCCATCACGTCGACATGGATTCGGTCGGCGCCGGCCCGCTCGGCCTCGGCTACCTGATCGCCCAAGCGGGCGAAATCGGCCGCGAGGATCGAGGGAGCGAGCTTGATTGGGCCGGTCGTCACCTTGCGCCCTTGAGCTTGCGGTATCGGCGGATCAGGTTGTTGGTCGAGCTGTCATGGCCGAGCTTGGCCTCGCTCGCGCCTTCCAGCTCCGGGATGATGTGCTGGGCCAAGACCTTGCCGAGTTCGACGCCCCACTGATCGAACGAATCGATGTCCCAGATCGTTCCCTGGGTGAAGACGCTGTGCTCGTACAAGGCGACAAGCTTGCCGAGCGCCGCCGGCGTCAACCGGTCCAACAGGATCGTGTTGGACGGCCGATTGCCTTCGAATATCCGGTGCGGGACGAGCCAATCCGGTGTCCCTTCGGCCTTCACCTGTTCGCGCGTCTTGCCGAAAGCGAGCGCCTCGGTCTGCGCAAAGACGTTCGCTAGCAGCATGTCGTGATGACGGCCCAGTCGGTTGAGCGGGTGGATGAATGCGATGAAATCGCAAGGCACGAGCCGGGTGCCCTGGTGGATCAATTGATAGAATGAGTGTTGGCCGTTGGTCCCCGGTTCGCCCCAGTAGATCGGACCGGTCTGATGGTCGACCGGCGTTCCGGCAAGCGTTACGTGCTTGCCGTTGCTCTCCATCGTCAATTGCTGGAGATAGGCCGGGAATCGCTTCAAATATTGGTCGTAAGGCAGCACCGCGACGGTCTGCGCCCCGAAGAAGTCGTTGTACCAGATGCCGAGCAGGCCCATGAGCACCGGCAGGTTGCGTGCGAACGGCGCAGTCCGGAAATGTTCGTCGATAGCGTGGAAGCCCTCGAGCATGGCGTGGAAGTGCTCCGGGCCGATCGCAAGCATGGTGGAAAGGCCGATCGCCGAGTCCATCGAGTAGCGTCCGCCGACCCAATCCCAGAACTCGAACATGTTGGCGGTGTCGATGCCGAATTCCGCGACCTTCTCAGCATTCGTCGAGACGGCGACGAAATGCTTGGCGACCGCCTTGGCATCGCCGCCGAGGCCGCGCAGCGACCAATCCCGCGCGCTGTGTGCGTTGGTCATGGTCTCCAGCGTGGTGAAAGTCTTCGAGGAGATGATGAATAGCGTCTCCGCCGCATCGAGGTCGCGAGTCGCCTCCACGAAATCGGTCCCGTCGACGTTGGACACGAAGCGGAACGTCATGGCGCGGTCGCTGTAGTATCGGAGCGCTTCGTAGGCCATCACCGGCCCGAGGTCGGAGCCGCCGATGCCAATATTGATCACGTTGCGAATACGTTTTCCGGTGTGTCCTTTCCATTCGCCGCTGCGGACGCGATTGGCGAAGTCGGCCATCTTGTCGAGCACGGCGTGAACTTCCGGTACGACATTCTTTCCGTCGACGATGATCGAGGCGCCTCTCGGCGCCCGCAACGCCACGTGCAGAACGGCGCGCTTTTCCGTGACGTTGATCTTGTCGCCGCGAAACATCGCGTCGATCCTCTCGCGCAGGCCCGATTGCTCCGCAAGTGCGAGGAGGAGGGCGAGCGTCTCCTCGTCGACGCGGTTCTTCGAATAATCGAGGAATATGCCGGCAGCCTCCCCTGTCATCCGCTCGCCCCGCCCCGGATCACGCGCGAACAGATCCCGCAGCGGGTGGTTGCGTATTCCCTCATAGTGCTTTTCGAGAGCTTGCCATGCGCCGAGCCTGTCGGCCGGTCGCGTGCGAGACGTCTCCGATGTTGTAACCATCTCCGGAACCCTTCGCTGATCGTCAAGACCGTGGTTTCGAGCGGGTGCCTGCGTCCCGACGAGGGGGCTGCCACAGCCGAAATCCGCCGCAGAAGGCATTCTCGTTGTCGCCGGCGCGGGAATGGGGCGGGAGCGCATCCAACAGCTTGACGTTGCCGCCGCCGATCACGGTGTCGTCCGGCTCGAGCGCGGCGATGAAGCGGCCGATGACATCGAAAACGTGATGGCGCCATTTCCTCTGGCCGTAACGCTCGAGCCCATGCCGACCCACATAGTCCTCATAGACGCCTTTCTTGTACGGCAGGTGCCCGAGCTCCATGGGCTCGACGATGCCGTTTACGACCATCGCCGATCCAAAGCCGGTTCCGAGGCCGATAAAGAGCATCTTGCCGCCGTTGTAGCTGCCCAAGGCCTGCATGGCTGCGTCATTGACGACCTTTACCGGACGGCGGAAGGCTGCTGCGAAATCAAACCCGACCCATCCGCGGGCGAGATTGTGCGGTTCAGCGATCGGACAGCCGTGCAGAACCGGGCCTGGATAACCGATCGACACCGCGTCGTAGCTCCAATCCCGCGCCAGCTTCTTCACGCCGGCGACCATTCGCCTTGGGGTCATCTTCGGCCCGGATGGAAACGAGCGCCGCTCGCTATGTCCCGTGGCCAAGATCTTGATCGAGGTCCCGCCCACGTCGACCACCAATACCTTTCTCCCCGAGGAGCTTTTCGCGCCGTCGGTTCGAGGCGGCCGCCCCGTGCGGCGGGCGGAACGCTGCGTCTTCGCGTTCACCGCGCTAGCTCGCTCGCTTGAGCGCTTCGGATTTCGAGCCAATCACGCCCATCAGTTCATTCCAGGATTTGACGAAGGACTTCGCACCTTCGTCTTGAAGCTGCCTCGACAATGCCCCGACGTCGATCTTCGCATCCGCGAACCGCGCGAGCTCCTCATCGGCGTCACCGCCGTCGGCAGGCAGGGTTGCGCCGAGCTCGCCGTGGTCGGCGAGCGCTTTCAGCGTGCCCTCGGGCATGGTGTTCACGGTGAACGGCGCGGCGAGGCTCTTGACGTAGAGGACATCCGAAGCCTCGGGATCCTTGGTGCCGGTGCTGGCCCAGAGCAGGCGCTGCGGCCGCGCGCCGGCATTATAGGCGCGCATCCAGCGCGGCGAGCTCAATAAGCCGAGATACGCCTTATAGGTCCGCTTGGCGACGGCGATACCCAGCTGATCGTTGAGCGCCTTCGGTACCTTCCCGGTCACCGCGACGTCCCAGCGGCTGATGAAGATCGACGCCACCGATGCGACATCAGGCCTCAATCCCGCTTTGATCCGCCGTTCGATGCCGCGCATGAATGCATTGGCGGCCGCCAGGTACTGATCCTCGGAGAACAAGAGCGTGACGTTGATCGGCACCCCCGCAAAGATCGCCTCTTCGATTGCCGGAAGGCCCTCGGGAGTGCCCGGAATTTTGATGAAGAGATTCGGGCGGCCCGCCTGCGCGTGCAGCTCCTTGGCCTCGGCAATCGTCGATTTGGTATCGTGCGCCAACAACGGCGAGACCTCCAGCGAAACCCAACCGTCCACGCCGCAGGTCCGGTCATAAACCGGGCGGAACAGGTCCGCCGCCTGCCTGAGGTCATCCAGCGCGAGCTCGAAGAAGAGCTTTTCCCCCGACTTGCCCTCCGCGAGCTTGCGTTTGATTGCGTCGTCGTAGTCGCGGCTGTTCTTGATCGCGTGGTCGAAGATCGTCGGGTTCGACGTCAACCCGGTCACCGAGAGTTCGTCGATATAGCGGCGCAGCACGCCGGTGTTCAACAAATTGCGCGTGATGTTGTCGAGCCAGAGGCTCTGGCCCAAGTCGTGCAGGATGCGAGTGGCTTTCATGACGTCACCTCCATCGCGTCCCCCCATTTTGGTAAATTCGGTTCAAGCGCTTCGGCCTCGTTCGGGGCGGCGCGATCACGACGCACGCCTCTCATGTGTTGTGCCCCGGGTGGCGATGTTCGGCCCTGATCGGCAGCCAGGCATGCCCATCGCGGGCCAGCAGGCGATCGGCCGCGGCGGGCCCGGCGCTGCCGGCCGCGTAATTGGGGAAATCGTCGGCGGGGACGCGGGCCCACGCATCCAGCAGCCCCTGAACCGCGGACCACGCCGCCTCGACCGTATCGGCCCGCTGGAACAGCGTGGCATCGCCGATCAGGCAATCGTAGATCAGGGTCTCGTAGCCGACCGACGCTAGGGGCGCGAAATAATCCCGATAGGCGAAATCCATTTCGACGCCGGCGATCGCGATGTCGGCGCCCGGGCGCTTGGCGCTGAAACTTAGCGATAACCCCTCATCCGGTTGGATGCGCAGCATGAGGATGTTCGCGGGCAGCCGATCCACGGGCGTGTCCCGGAACAGCGCGTAAGGCGCTTGACGAAAATGCACGGCGATCTCGGTGGTGCGGGCGGAAAGACGCTTGCCGGTGCGCAGGTAAAACGGCACCCCGGCCCAGCGCCAGTTGTCGATGCCGAGCTTGAGCGCGACGTAGGTTTCGGTTCCGGAATTCGGCGCGACGTTGGGCTCGTGCCGGTAGTCGCCGACTTTCTTGCCGAGCAGCTCCCCTGCTCCGTACTGGCCGCGCACGGCGTTGTCCGGCGAGATCGGATGGACCGCCCGGAACAGCTCCGTCTTCTTGGCGCGCACGGCATCGGCATCGAATGAGATCGGCGGCTCCATTGCGATCATGGCAAGGAGCTGGAACAGATGGTTCGGCACCATGTCTCGTAACGCACCAGTCGTTTCGTAGAACCGGCCGCGTCGTTCCACGCCCACGGTTTCCGCCGCGGTAATTTGCACGTAGTCGACGTGGTCGCGGTTCCACAGCGGCTCGAAGATGCCGTTGGCGAAGCGCAGCACCAGGATGTTCTGAACAGTTTCTTTGCCGAGGAAGTGATCGATGCGATAGATCTGATCTTCGGTCAGGACCTTGAGGATCTGTGCGTTGAGCGCCGCGGCGGAGGCAAAGTCATGCCCGAACGGCTTTTCGACGATGACGCGTCGCCAAGCGTTCTCAGATTGCCGCATCAGCCCGGCGCGGCCAAGTTGCTCGATTATCGGGCCGAAGAACCGGTCGGCGACGGCCAGATAGAACAGTGCGTTGGCCGTGCCGCCCTGGCGGGCGAATTGCTCGCTCAGCAGTTTCTCGAGCCGGCGGTACGTGTCAGCTTGGGTGAAGTCCCCTTGCATGAAATGCATGCGACGGGTCAGCCATGACCACGCCTGCTCGTCGATTGCTCCGCCCTCGAGACCATCGGCGCGGGCGAACCCTTGCATCATCTCGGTCAGGCTCTGGCACCACTCCTGCGTGGTCTTCTCATTATGATCGATGCCGATGAGGGCGAAGCTGTCCGGGAGCATCCCGCCTCGCACGAGATGGTAGAGCGCCGGCACGACGAGGCGCTTGGTCAGATCGCCGCCGGCGCCGAAGATCGTTATGACGGCGGGCGGGGGCCGCCGGTCGGGAAAACACTTGGCGATCGCTGCTGGGTCCACGGCAAGCGTTGTCGTCGCCATGCCGGTGCCAGGCGACGTGGTCGGGCGGCTGCTGCGAAGAGATGAAGGAGCGCTATCTTCTCGGCCCATATCGGCTCTCCTGCCGTCTTTTCAGCCAACACGTTTGGCCACGCGTTTGTTTGGCCCTAGCTCAGATCGGAGGCAACCCTCAGCTTCGCGAGCGCGGATCGGAGCTCACAGCGTTCGACGAGCTTGGGGTCGCCCTTGATCACTTCAAATTCCGTCCCATCGCCTTCGGTCCAGAACCGGATGTCGAGTTTGTGCTTGCCGATGCGAAGATCGCGCACCCGCAAATCCGGCAGCCAGTACGGAAGCGACGGGTCGACATAGAGCTTATTGCGGGGCGCATCCGGTTGAAATCCCAGCAGGGCTTGGGTCAGCATGAAGACGGACCCGGCGGCCCATGCCTGGGGCACGTTGGCGCCGATATACTGCACCGGAAAGTTCGTCTCGGTGCGCTCGGCAGCGGTATAAAGTTCCGGCAACTGATTGAGCAGGAAATGACTCGCCGCCACGCTCACGTCGTGCGCCACGCGGGCCGCCTCCGCGGCAAAGCCGTAGAGCTTGAATCCCATGGCGATGATGGCGTTGTCGTGCGGCCACACCGAGCCGGTCTGATAATTATATGGATTGAAGGCCCGATGATCTGCGGAAAGCGTGCGAATGCCCCATCCCGTCCACATGTCGGGCGCCATCAGACGATCCACAACTCGCTTTGCCCGCTCGTTCGGGACGATGCCCGACCACAGGCAATGGCCGGGATTGGAGGCGACGCTGAGAACCTTGTTTTTGTCGCCGTCGAGCGCATAGGCGTAGAATCCTAATTCCTCGTCCCAGAAGGCCTGATTGAATCGCTCGAACAGCACGGCAGCCTTGGCACGCAATGTCTTGGCGCGCTCAGGTTTGCCGAGCGCGTCGAACGCCTCGGCCATGCGGATCCAGGCGTTGTAAACGTAGCCCTGAAGCTCGCACAGCGCCTTCGGTCCCTTCACCAGCGAGCCGTCGGGATACATGACTGCATCGCCGGAATCCTTCCAGGCCATGTTCTCGTATCCGGCCGGAGAGCGCGTCTGATATTCCTGAAATCCGTCGCCATCGCGGTCACCGTATTCGTCGATCCAGGCGAGACACCCTTCCGCCGTCGGCAGGTGACGTTCCAGCAGCTCTTTATCGCCGGTCGCGCGCCAGGCCGCGTGCAATGTGATCAAATAGAGTGGCGTCGCATCTGCCGTTCCATAGTAGGGGGTATGCGGGATGAGCTTGAAATGCGCGAGCTCGCCGTACCGCAATTCGTGGAGGATCTTGCCCGGTTCGGCGTCGCGGTATGGGTCATCGTCCTTGGCTTGCAGCGAACCGAGAATTTCCAGCGCCCCGCGGGCGAATTCCGGATAAACGAGAACGTTCTGCAGTGAAACGATCAGGCTGTCCCGGCCGAAGGGTGCGACAAACCACGGCAGTCCCGCGGCTGGCAGGAACACTGTGTGGCCTGTCCCCCTGATCGGCAGGCGCAGCGCTGCCATATCCTCCAGTGCCTGACGAAAAAGACGGTAGAATTCCTCGTTGCTGGTCTCGATCTTGACCAGTGCGCCTCCCCGACGCAGTCGGAGGGCCCGTGAAAGCGGTGTTCGCCGTCCTCCAGCATGTAAAGCAAACAGGCGTGCCAGGCCTCCCCCGGCGCGAGCGCAACTTCGAAGCTGAGCCGCCCATTGGCGGAAACCGCCTTGCTTGTCGCCCGCGGCACCGTGATCGTGACCGAGCGATGAAAATCCCGGTTGGAATAGACGGTACGAAGCCGCTGCCGTCGCTGCGACCATTCGGTCGTGATCTGCCCGCGGCGTACGATGCGATCCGACTTTACCTCGAAGATGTCGGCGAAATCGCATCGTATTGACACTTCGAGCTGAAAACGCACGGCATGCATGCTGTTGTTGCTGATGTCGAGATCCTCATGCATGCCGCCGATGATGGACCGACTGATCGTCAGGCCCATGGTGCGCGGCGCGATGGTGCCGTCTTCGGTGAGAATGGTTTTATTGGTGAGGAAGATGCGCGCGGCATGATAGTTGCATTGGCGTAAATCGTCCAGTTGCTGACAATCCGGGTATCGAGAAAGTAAAGGCCCTTCTCGCTCGGCCAATCGATCCGTCCGTCTGGTTCGCTGACGAGCACCGTCTGACCCTGGTGGATGGCGATCTGGGGCGGGCCAACGTGAACCTTGAATGCCATGATGGAGTCCTCGCACGCGCGACGGGTACATCGCCAGCTTGTTCTGTAGTTCCGTAGCAAAGCACCTTGGGGAGATCACTCTGCAAACCTAGCTCGCGCTCGACTTCGGCCATGACCGCGGTCCATTCATTGCATAGCCGAGGGCTTCGTTTCCGGCATCGAGAACCAAAGGATCAAGAGTGCCAGCAAGCCCACCGACGCGATACTCACAAACGCGACAGTGCGGCCGAACCCCGCCGCAAGCAATCCAAACAGCGCCGTGCTGAGCGAAGCCCCGATTCCGGA
>VAZM01000098.1:0-478 GCA_005883135.1 Alphaproteobacteria bacterium | reverse complement strand
CCAACACCGCTCCACTGATGCCGTCGAGCAACTGAAAAACAATGAGCAGCGGCGGATCGAGGAGCGTGGCGAACAGCAGCGCACGCACAGGCAAAGCAGCAAAACCGATCAGCAGAAGCGGCCGCCGGCCCCAGCTTTTCGCCGCTCGCCCGACCCAAGGCGCCAACAGAGCCACGAGGATCTGCGGCAGGACGATCAATGCGGAAACGACGAGCGACGAGCGCCGTTCCCCCTCGTAGACGAGAGCCTCTACCACCAGCGGCAGCATGGAGGCGTTGGCGAGTTGAAATAAGAACAGGCAGCTTGCAAAGGCGAGGAGCTCCGATCGCTGGCAAAGCGTCCAGCGGCTTGGCCTCTCCGGTTGACTGGACTCGTGGTGATGGGGCGCGCCGCAGGCGCGGCCGAAGTGGATGTCGGATGCATGGATGCGAGCGAGCGCAACGAATAGGGCAGGGGTGAGGGCGGCGACTGCCACAAA
>VAZM01000097.1 GCA_005883135.1 Alphaproteobacteria bacterium | reverse complement strand
GGCACGGTGCAACACCTCGCGCTCGAGATGTTCAAGCACCGCGCCGGCATCAAGCTCAATCATATTCCCTATGGCGGCGGCGGGCCGGCGCTCGACGATCTCATCGCCGGGCAGGTGAAGTTCTACTTCTCCAATGCCGCGGCTTCGATCGGGCACGTCCAGGCGGGAACGATCAAATGCATCGCCCACACCGGCAAGGGCCGGCTTGCGGCGCTGCCCGACCTGCCGGCGGTGGCGGAAACGCTGCCTGGCTTCGAAGCCTATGAATGGCAGGGGCTGTTCGCGCCCGCCGGCATCCCGGCGCAGATCGTCGACAAGCTCAATGCCGGGATGAACGCGGTGCTGCGACAGCCCGACATGATCGAGCGGCTCAAGCAGCTCAACGTCGAATCCCGCGAGAACACGCCGGAGGAGTTTCGCGCCTTCGTGGCGGCGGAAATCGAGAAGTGGCGCGGCGTGGTGCACGAGGCCAACATCAGGCTGGGCTAGCCCGGGGTTGCCCGGCGGACAATGGAGCCATGCTCGGCGCGGCGTTGCCGGATTGCTTGCTGGATGGCTCCCGCATCCGAAACTATGTTACAGCAACATCCGATCGATTGCAGCGAAGGACGACACCATGATCGACCTCTACTATTGGACCACGCCGAATGGCCACAAGATCACGATATTTCTCGAGGAGACCGGAGTTCCCTATAACATCATGCCGATAAACATCGGCAAGGGCGAGCAATTCAAGTCGCAATTCCTGGACGTTTCCCCGAACAACCGTATTCCCGCGATCGTCGATCGCGCGCCGGCCGGCGGCGGCGAGCCGATTGCCGTATTCGAGTCGGGGGCGATCCTGCTCTATCTCGCCGAGAAGACCGGCCGCTTCCTGCCGCGCGATGCGCGCGCTCGCACCGAGGCCATCCAGTGGCTGTTCTGGCAGATGGGCAATCTCGGCCCCATGGCCGGCCAGAACAATCACTTCAGCCATTACGCGGTGGACAAGATTCCCTACGCCATCGACCGCTATCGCAACGAAGTCAACCGGCTCTACGGCGTGCTGAACAAACGGCTGGCGGATCGCGCGTTCGTCGCCGGCGATTATTCCATCGCCGACATGGCGATCTATCCCTGGATCGTGCCGTTCGAGCGGCAAGGCCAGAACATCGCCGATTTTCCGCATCTCAAGCGGTGGTTCGAAACCATCCGTGCGCGCCCTGCGGTCGAACGCGCCTACGAGAAGGCGAAGGCGGTCAATCCCAACATGGGCGGCATCCGCACGGCGGAGGAGCGCGCGATCCTGTTCGGCCAGACCGCAGCCTCGGTGGAACGCGCCGCCGCGCAGGCACGCTAGGGGGAGGCGGTTACAGCAAAGTCCCGCTCGTCATCCCGCGGCGCGAGCACCGCAGGCAACCGTCACCGCGCCGCGGTTCTCGCCGGCTCGCGCCGCAACGTTGCGCTGGTAATCGCTTGCGCTTCCTGCTGGATGCGCCGCAAGTGATCGTTGCCGCGAAAGCTCTCAGCGTAAAGCTTGTAGACGGCCTCCGTGCCGGATGGACGGACCGCAAACCAACCTTGAGCGGTCACGACCTTCAAGCCGCCGATCGGCGCGTCATTCCCCGGCGCCCGCGTCAGCACAGCTTCGATTGGCTGACCGGCAAGCTCGGAAGCGCTGACGTCTCCGGGTGAAAGCGCGAGAAGAAGGGCTTTCTCGTCCGCGCTGGCGGGCGCGTCGACACGCGCATAGGCCGGGGCGCCCAGCTCACGGGTCAACTCGGCATAGAGCTCGGACGGATCACGGCCGGTGCGCGCCATGAGCTCCGCGGCCAGCAAGCCCATGATGATCCCGTCTTTATCCGTCGTCCAAACTTTGCCGTTACGCCGCAGAAACGACGCGCCCGCACTCTCCTCGCCGCCGAAGCCGAGCGATCCGTCGAGGAGGCCCGGCACGAACCACTTGAATCCGACCGGCACCTCGACCAGCGTGCGCCCGATCTTGGCGGCCACCCGATCGATGATGCTGCTGCTCACGACGGTCTTGCCGACCGCCGCCTCGGGCCGCCAGTCCGCACGATGGGTAAAGAGATAGGAAATCGCCGCCGCGAGGTAATGGTTGGGATTCATCAGGCCCGCGCTGCGCGTCACGATGCCGTGCCGGTCGGTGTCGGGATCGTTGCCGAAGGCGATATCGAATCGATCTTTGAGCCCGATCAGGTTCGCCATGGCGTAGGGGGACGAGCAGTCCATACGAATCTGGCCGTCCCAGTCCAGCGGCATGAAGCGGAACGTCGGATCCACCCGGTCGTTCACGACCTCCACGTCAAGCCCGAACCGCTCGGCGATCGGGCTCCAGAACGCGACGCTTGCTCCGCCAAGCGGATCGACGCCGATTCTGAGCCGCGCACCCGCGATGACTTCCATGTCTACGATTGAGCCCAGGTCCGCCACGTACGTTCCCACATAGTCGTGCGTGTGGGTGGTGGCTGCACGGCGCGCCTCGCCATAGGGCAGTCGCGCCACGGCTCGCAGCTCGCTCGATATCAGATGGTTGGCTCTGTCCTCGATCCAGCGCGTGACGGCTGTATCAGCGGGTCCGCCGCTCGGCGGGTTGTATTTAAAGCCGCCGTCTTCCGGCGGATTATGCGACGGCGTGATGACGATGCCGTCCGCGAGATCTGTCGTCCGGCCGAGGTTGAAAGTGAGGATGGCGTGCGAGACCGCCGGCGTAGGCGTGTAGCCGTCATTGCCGTCGATCATGGTGTCTACGCCATTTGCTGCGAGCACCTCGAGGGCAGTCGTGAAAGCCGGCTCCGACAGCGCATGCGTGTCTCTTCCGATGTAGAGAGGGCCGCCGGTGCCCTGACTCGCGCGGTAATCGCAGATCGCCTGCGTGATCGCGAGCACGTGCGTCTCATTGAACGAGCCGCGCAGGGAAGAGCCGCGATGCCCGCTGGTGCCGAAGGCGACCCGTTGCGCGCGGTCCGTGAAGTCGGGCTTGCGCGCGTAGTATTCTCGTTGCAGGCGGCCGGCATCGATCAGCAGGTCGTCCGGAGCAGGCTTGCCGGCGAGCGGATGGATCGTCATCGCTATCATGGCCCTTGTGGAATGGTTCCCGACGATCCTTCGAGCGCCAGCGCGAGAAGGACCACGGACCGCGGCTGCACCACATAGTTCGCCTGGGCGGCACGCGCGCGTCGCGCGCGCTGGAGATTTTCACCACGACGATCTGTCGTCCAGCCGTGCGACCGGTAGCCAGCAGGGCGGTAGCACGAGTTCAAAAGGCGGACAGCTTACAACACGCAAATGTAGGAATTGTGTAATCACGCCAGATGCGGGATCTTCGGGCGCTCGCCGCGCGCCTTGCCGGTGATCGGCGGCCGCGGCAGCTTGGGGCGGCCCGCTTCCATGACGAAAGTGTGCGCGAGCGAATACCACGGTCCTTTCACATCGGCAGCCGGCGCTTTGTCGTTCTCGTGGCGCACGTAGTTGCCGATGAGATGGCGCGTGACGCCGAACTGAACGTCGGTCTCGATGAACCTGTCGTCCTGCACGTAGAGCTGCGAGATCAGCGTCTTGAAGCCCTCCTTGCAGGCGAGGAAGTGCAGATGCGCCGGACGCATATTGTGGCGGCCTTGCGCGCGCAGGAGATCGCCGGTCGGCCCGTCGATCGGGATCGGATAGCCGGCGGGTTTCACGCTGCGAAAGTTGATGCGGCCCTGCGCGTCGGTCACGAACTTGCCGCGCAGGTTCATGTCCGCCTGCGTCGGGTCCTGGTTCTCGTAGAAGCCTTCGGGCGAGGAGTGCCAGACATCGACCTCCGCGCCCACGATCGGATCGCCCTTGCCGTCGCGGAATGTCGCCTCGACGAACAGCGCCGGTCCCGGCGTTGGCGAGCGCACGATCGAGCCGCCGTTCGGCGTCACCGGAGAATGCATGCGCCAGAACGGCCCGAGCATGTTGTGGTCGGTTTCCGTCGTCCCCTGATTGCCGTTGTTGATCAGGCAGACCAGCGCCGATAGCCCCAGCGAGCCCGCCATCAGCACCGCCTCGTTGTGGGACTCGTTGCTGTGTTTGCCGAGGGCGATGATATAGGCCGCGGCGGCGTGGAACTCCTCCTCCGTGAGCCGCGTCTCGCGCACGAAGTCGTGCAGGTGGCGCACCAAGGCGGACATGATCTCCCGAAACCTCGCGTTCGGAGCGCGCTGCAGCTCCGAGAGCACGGCGGTGGTGACGTCCTTTTGGTTCTCGATGATCATGCTCGCCTCTTCCCTGCGTCGCGCGCAGTCTGCAACGGCGTCGTCCCGCCGAGGCGAGCACAATAAAGCGTATTCAAGTGAACTGAAATCAGCGCGAGCGGTGAACTCGGTCCTACCCTCCCCCGTGTGGGGAGGGTAGAGGCGGCCTCCGGCCGCCGTTCTTAGCGCTAAGAACGCCGACGCGAAGCGTCGGCTATGGCGAAGCGCCGGGGTGGGGGTCGTGCGGTGATCCGCTGCAGGACCCCCACCCCCAACCCCTCCCCAGCCGGCTGCGGGCTTGCCCGCTTCCGGCAGATCTTAAAGTGACCAAACCCCGGCAAGCCGGGGTTTGGTTGGGGAGGGGAGTACACCGAATGCGCGGCGTCGTTATGCAGTAAGCACAACGAAAATATTCTTCGAAAAAGTCGGCGTTTCGAGTCAGTACATCGCCGTCGGTGACGCTGCGGCTAATGGTTCGGCTCGCCGCCGAGGAAGCCTGCGATTTTCCAGGTGCCGCCGTCCTTGACGTAGCACAACTGCTCACCGCCGATCGGCAGGATGCTGTCGATCGGGACGTAGCCGACCTTGCCGCCCGCGGTGAGAACCTTGGCAAAGGTCGCGAGCACGGCATTGGCCGGCGAGTCGTCGGGAAGGACGCGCACCAGATAGAGGCCGAGCTTGTCGACGACGGCGGCATCCTGCTTTGCCGCCGCGCGCACTTCGATGCCGTCACGGATCGGAAAGGCCCAGTCGGCCGCGTCGGTATGGGTCACATTCGCAAGCTGGTCGGCGGCGCGCTCGTCGAAGGCGGGCTCCGCCGGGGCGCAGAACACGCCCTTGCGGTCGGGGTCGGCCATCGCGGTCGCCTCCGCCGCATAAGCGGCGAGCGCCTCCCAGCCGAAACCATCCGGCCCGTCGAGGCTCAGCGCCTTGCTGAGATTGTCGATCGCGGGCTTTTGTTTGTCGGCGATATCCTTGTTTTCCGGCACCCAGAAGAAATTCGCCGCGACCAACCGCGCAAGCGCGGCGCGGTCCTTGTTCTTGGCGATATCGGCGAGCTGCTGGCGGAAGGTCTCGAAGCTCGGATCGTTGACGCCAGGCGGCAGCGTGATCGGCACGGGCTTGTAGGGTCCGAGCGGCGGCTCAGGCGGCTGCGTCGGCGGTTGCGCCGGCTGCACTTGCGCGATCAGTTGCGCCATGACCGGCACGGGTGCGAGCGCGCCGGCGATCACCAACGCCGCGGCGGCGAGAACGGTGGAGGAGAGGCGTGAATGCCGCATCGCGAGGTCTCCCGTGGTTCCAAGCGCTGTTGCTAGCGCTGGATTTAGCCCGCTCTACGGCAAGAAAAAAGGGGTTGGCGGGCGCCAGACACGACTGGAGATGTGCGGCGACAGGCTTCTGTACGCGGCCAGGTTCGGGCCGCTACAAGGCATCGCGCTGAAAGCGCAGAAGAAAAACGGCTCCGGCCGCGGGCGAATGCTGCCGGAGCCGACAGTCATGACGAACAACGCACGCTACATTTTACGCCGAAAATATGCGGAGGGCGTTTCCTAGGCACCTGCGCGTATAGCGGTTGCATATTACAGCAGCATGACGAATCCGCTGGCTGTGGATGAGACACGGATGCTGCGCCCATAGGCACGGCCGCGGCGCCTCACCATGTGTTTTGAGTCCCCTGTGTCGCGGCGCGCGTTAACACGAGCATGCGCTGCGAACTTCGTAATCCGGAGTCTCCATGCCCTCGACCTTCGCCTCGCCTTATCTGCTACCGATCGTGCTTTTGCTCGGCTCCAATATGTTCATGACGCTCGCGTGGTACGGGCATCTGCGCTTCAAAGCGGTGCCGCTCATCGGTGTCATCGTGGCGAGCTGGCTCATTGCGTTCGTGGAATATTGCGCGGCGGTGCCGGCGAACCGCTGGGGCAGCGCCGTCTATACCACCGCGCAACTCAAGACCATTCAGGAGGTGGTCACGCTTCTTGTCTTCGCCGGCTTCTCGATCGTGTACCTCAAGGAGCCTTTGACCTGGAACTATGCGGTGGGGTTCGTGCTGATTGCGCTGGGGGCGTTCTTCGTTTTTCGCGGCCCGCTGTGATGCACTGCGACGACGGGCTGCGCGCCCATGCGCGGTGCGAATGCGTCAATGGGGGCGACGGGACCCTTCCAATTTTTCATCTCTTGGTCATGATTGCGAAAGGCGGCGACCGGCACATTGGCGCTGCGGCCGCGCAGACCCTTGCCAACGCGCGTCGGCATCGGGTCGGCTCGAACGATGATGACGCATGGCCCTTGATCCCAAAGCGGAAGCTGCCCTCGCCTTGCACCGGTTTGGCCTCGGTCCGCGCGCCGGGTCGATCGCGGCCATTGCCTCGGATCCGCGCGGCGCGCTGATTGCCGAATTGGACCGCGCGGGCGCCGGCCGCATCGGCACCGCGGATTTGCTGACGAGCGGCGTCGCCGCGCGTGCGGCATTCGCCTATCAGCAGGCGCAGCGCGAGGCGCGGCAAGCGGAGCGCGCCGCCCAGCAGGCCAATGCGGCGGGCGCCGGCGCGCCGGAGATGAAGGCGCAGTCCGGCGCGCCGCCACCAGCAGCACCAAGGCCGGCGGCCGGTCCCGGCTTGCCGCAGCAGATTTATCTGGCCGAAGCGAAGGCGCGCATCGATGCCGCGCTCGCCGCCGACATCGGTTTTGTCGAACGGCTGGTCTGGTTCTGGTCGAACCATTTCTGCGTATCGGCGGACAAGGGCAATGTGCGCCAGATTTGCGGCGCCTACGAGCGCGAGGTGATCCGCGCCAACGTGCTCGGCCGCTTCGGCGACTTGCTGTTGGCGGTCGAATCCCATCCGGCCATGCTCATCTATCTCGACAACGCGCGCTCGATCGGGCCCGCGTCGATCGCCGGGTTGCGACAGAGGCGCGGTCTTAACGAGAACCTCGCGCGCGAAATCCTCGAATTGCATACGCTCGGCGTGCGCACGGTCTACACCCAGGACGACGTCACCCGTTTCGCCAATGTCATCACCGGGTGGACCGTGGTGCCGTTCCGCCAGGACCCCGTGCGCGGTGGCGAGTTCGAATTCAATCCGCGCATGCACGAGCCGGGGGCGCAGACGGTGATCGGCAAGAGCTATCCGGATGCCGGCTTGGAGCAGGGCCGCGCCGTGCTCGCCGCGCTGGCGCGCCATCCCGCGACGGCGAGACACGTGGCGAGCAAGCTCGCGCGCCACTTCGTCGCCGACGAGCCGCCGCCCGCGCTGGTCGAGCGGCTGGCCAAGCGCTTCATCGCCACCCAAGGCGATTTGAAAGAAACGGCGAAAGCGCTCGTGAGCGCGCCCGAAGCCTGGGAAGCACCGCGGGCGAAGCTCAAGCGTCCGGGCGAATGGGCCGTAGGCGCGTTGCGCGCCGTCGGCGCCACGCCCGCCGATATCGGCCCGGTGATGCAAGCGCACAATCTCTTGGGCGAGCCACTGTGGCGGCCCGCGGCTCCCAAGGGCTTCGCCGACGAGAGCGCACCGTGGCTCGACGGCCTGGCGCAACGTCTCGACATCGCCAACCAATTCGCCCGCCGCTTTGGCGCCGAGGCCGATCCGCGCGAGGTGTTCGAAGAGGCGCTCGCGCCGCTCGCCTCGGACGAAACGCGGCAGACCATCACGCGTGCCGAAAGCCGTCCCCAGGCACTCGCGCTTCTGTTCATGGCGCCGGAATTTCAGCGCCGATGACGGCCATGCCGAGTCCCCGTAACGACACGCGCGCGTAGGATCGAAAGAGGTGAGCAGATGCTAGCCAACCCCCACGCCGCGACCCGCCGCGAGCTGCTCATCGCGTCCGGCACGCTGTTCGCCTGGGCCTATCTGCCGAAGCTGGCGCGCGCGGAAGGCCGCGATCCGCGCCTCCTCGTCATCGTGCTGCGCGGCGCGCTCGATGGCCTCGCGGCGGTCGCGCCGGTGGGCGACCCGGACTGGGTCGCGCTGCGCGGTGACCACGCGCTCACGCTCGGCGGCAAGCCGGCGGCGCTGCCGCTCGACTCCTTCTTCGCGCTCAACCCGGCGATGCCCAACCTGCATCGTCTCTACAAGTCGGGCGCGGCGACCATCGTGCATGCGGCGGCGACGCCTTACCGGGAGCGCTCCCACTTCGACGGCCAGGACGTGCTGGAGAGCGGCCTTGCCAAGCCCGGCGCGGCAGACAGCGGCTGGCTCAACCGCGCGCTCGTTTCGCTGCAACCAGCCGACCGCGCCGGCGGCTCACGCGATGCCTTCGCGATCGGACCGATCGCCCCGCTGGTGGTGCGCGGGCCGGCGCCCGTGCTGTCGTGGACGCCGCGGCGACTGCCGCCGGCGAGCGATGACACCGTAATGCGGCTGATCGAGCTTTATCGCCACACCGATCCCGTCCTCGCCCGCGTGCTCGAGGAGCGCATGGGGCTTGCGAGCATGGCACGCGCCGGCGGAATGGATGGCGAGCAGCCGCGCCCGGTCGGAGCGGGCCAAGTGCGCGCCTATTTCGCCGAATCCGCCGGCACGGCGGCGAAGTTCCTGGCGCGGGCGAATGGCCCGCGCATCGGCGCGCTCGCCTTCGACGGCTGGGACACCCATGCCGCGGAAGGCGCGACGAACGGCCGGCTTGCAACCTTGCTCGGCGCGCTCGATGGCGCCATTGCCGCGATCGAGGCCGAGATGAAGGAGGCATGGCCGGAGACGGTCGTCGCTGTCGTCACGGAGTTCGGCCGCACCGCGCGCATCAACGGCACCGACGGAACTGATCACGGCACCGCGACCGTGGCGTTGCTCGCCGGCGGCGCGCTGAAAGGCGGCCGCGTCATCGCCGACTGGCCCGGGCTCAAACCAAGCAAGCTGCATGAGGGGCGCGACCTAAAGCCGACCACCGATGTGCGCGCCGTGCTCAAGGGCTTGCTCAACGACCACCTGCGCGTCGACGCGAGCGTGCTCGCCAGCAAAGTCTTCCCCCATAGCGCCGCGGTGAAGCCGATGGCCGGTCTGTTGCAGCAGGCATAGCGCCTGCCGCGCGTTTGCTCGCTGTAAAACAACTTAGTGCGACGGACTCAGGTGTTCCCGTCCGGGGCGGCGGCGCGGAAAGCCTTCACGAAGGCGTTGAGATCTGCGGCCGCGACATTGGACACCGCCCAGTAGGTGACGCCGTTATCGGTCCAGGACACGAGGTTGTAGCCCGCGATCTGCTCGTTGGGCATCGCCGCCGCGCGGCCAGCGCGTAGCGCGCTGACGCTGATCAGGTGCTGGCGCACGCGATAGACGAGCGTCGGAATCGGGGTGCGCCCAATCACGTCGATGCGGCCGCCGACGAGCGCAAAGCCGTCGTTGGAGAGATCGACGACGCGCGGAGCCTCGGGAATTCGGCCGCTGAACCACGGCTTGACGGTATGGCCGTCGGAGGATTCGACATCGACCGGATGCGGCGCCATCAGCGCGCGCACGTGATTGGCCACGACCATGTCGGCATCGGCAGGGGCAGGGGAGAGCGCAAGCCAAGTGGCGCCGCTGCCCAGGAACGCTGCCACCATGACCGAGGCCGCGAGCGCGCGCCACGACGGATGTGCCGCTATCCGCGCCGGCGCAGGGCGCGCGCCCACCGCCGCTTCGATCCGGCGCGCGAGCCCCGCCGGCGCCGCTTCGCGCGGCAGCCGCTCGGCGATCGTGCGCCGCAGCGCCTCGATCCGTTCGCGTTCCGCCGCCAGCGCCGGATCGTTCGCAAGCTGCCGCTCGAGTTCGAGCGCGTTGGCAGGATCGAGCTCGCCGTCGACATAGGCGTGTACGAGCAAGCGCGGATCGGTGGTCGAAGTTGTCATGACCCGGCTTTTTCCTCATCCTCTGCGAGTCGCTGCATCAGCCGCCGCCGGGCGCGCGCCAGCCGCGACATCACCGTGCCGATCGGTACCTTGGTCACCTCGGCAATCTCCCGATAGTCCAGCCCCTGCACGTCACGCAACACCAGCGTCTCCCGAAACGGCACCGGCAGCTCCGCGATGGCGGCCTCGAGACGGCGGGCGTCGGCGCTGGCGATCAGCGCGGCCTCCGGCGTCTGCGGCTCCTGCCTGAAAGCGGAGGCACCGCTCGCCTGTTGCCGCTCGACCGCTTCGAGATCGTCGACCACGAGCAGCGACGCCGAGCGGTTCTTGCCCAACCAGGTATAGGCCGCATGGCGCACGATGGTCAGTAGCCAGGCGCGCGCGTTCACCCCGGCAAAACCGCCGATGCCGCGGAGCGCGCGCAGGCACGCCTCTTGCACCACGTCCTCGGCGTCGGCCCGGTCTCCCGTGAGCCAGCGCGCGAGCGCGTAGGCGTCGGCGAGATGCGGCAGCACCACGCTGGCGAAGCGCGCCTGATCGTCCTCGCTGCTCAGGCTTCCCATCCTCGATGCGGACCGCTGCGATCATACTGGTCAAGATCGCCCGGCGGGCGCATTTATTCCCGAGATTCGGCCGTTTTGGCGCCTTCGCCGCCGGGCCCTGGCTGCGGAACCCAGCGCCTCAGGCTGCCGTGCGTTCGGCAGAGCGCACGTCCACATCGAGGAACCCGCCCGACTGGCGGCGCCACAGCGCGGCGTAGTGGCCGCCGTGCCGCAACAGCTCGTCATGCGAGCCCTGCTCGATGATGTGGCCCCGCTCGAGCACGATCAGGCGGTCCATGCGCGCGATAGTGGAGAGCCGGTGCGCGATGGCGATCACGGTCTTCCCTGTCATCAGCGTGCCCAGGCTCGATTGAATGGCGGCCTCGACCTCGCTGTCGAGGGCGGAGGTCGCCTCGTCCAGCACCAGGATCGGCGCGTCCTTGAGGATCACGCGGGCGATGGCGATGCGCTGGCGCTGGCCTCCCGACAGCTTCACGCCGCGCTCACCGACCTGCGCCGCGTAGCCGCGTCGCTGCTTCCAATCCTCGAGCTCATGAATGAACTCGTCGGCGTGCGCGAGCTTCGCCGCCATCGCGACCTCGGCATCGCTTGCTTGCGGGCGCCCGTAGCGGATGTTGTCGCAGATCGACCGGTGCAGCAGCGAGGTGTCCTGGGTGACCACGGAGATTTGCGCGCGCAGGCCCTCCTGCGTCACCGTGGCGATGTCCTGGCCGTCGATGACGATGCGGCCGCCTTCGAGATCGAAAAAGCGCAGCAGCAGATTGACTAGCGTCGACTTGCCGGCGCCCGAGCGGCCGATCAGCCCGATCTTTTCCCCCGGCCGCACGGTGAGCGTCAGGCCGTCGATGACGCCGCTCTCGCGCCCGTAGCCGAAGCGCACGTTCTCGAATTTGATCTCGCCGCGCGTGACCTTGAGCGTCGCGGCATCGGGCCGGTCGGTCAGCGCAATCGGCCGGGCGATGGTCATCATGCCCTCCTGGATCACGCCGACGTTCTCGAAAATCGTGGTGACCTGCAACGCCACCCAGCCCGCGATGTTGACGATCTGCCAGGCGAGCGGCAGCGCCATCGCCACCGTCCCGACCTCGACCTTCCCCCGGGTCCATAACACCAGCGCCAGCGCGCCCGTGCCGGTGACCATAGCGGCGTTGAGCGAGGATAGGCAGAAGGAGAACAGGGTGTTGAGCCGCAGCGAGCGATAGAACAGACCGGTGTGGTGATCGATGGCGTCGCGCACGTAGGCATCCTCCTCGCGCGCGCGGGCAAACAGCTTCACGGTGAGGATGTTGGTGTAGCTGTCGACGATGCGCCCGGTCAGCAGCGAACGTCCTTCCGAGACGTCCTTGGAACGGTCGCGCATGCGCGGCACCAGGACGCGCAGCAACAGCAGGTAACCGAGGAACCACAGCGCCACCGGCAGCGCCAGCACCGGGTCGGCGGATGCGAGCAGCACGAGCGCGCTCGTGCCGTAGACCAGGATGTACCAGACGCTGGTGAGCAGCGCGACCAAGGTCTCGCGGATGGCGGGGCCGGTCTGCATCACGCGGTTGGCGATACGGCCGGCGAAGTCGTTCTGAAAGAACGCCCAGGACTGGCGCACCACGTACCAGTGATTCTGCCAGCGGATGCGATTCGATACATTCGCCGAGATCGCCTGGTTGGCGATCAGGTTTTGCGCCGTCAGCGCGAGCGGCCGCGCGACCAGCAGCACCAAGGCCATGCCCAGGAGATGCGGCCAGAATCGCGCGAACAACTCGTCCGGCGGCCTTGCCGTGATCAACGTGATGATGCGCCCCATGAACACGGGGATGGTCGAATCGAGCAAGGCCACCACCAGCCCGGCTGCGAACAAAGCGGCGAATAGGCCCTTCGCCTGCCGGGCGAAATGCCAGAAAAAGGCGATCAAGCCGGACGGCGGCGCCGCCTGCTCGGGTGGATCGGTGGGCTTCAACAGCCGCTCGAAGCGCGAAAACATGGCACGGACTCAGGTTAACGGGTGGCGAGCGCGCGGTGGCGCGTGGCGCCCAGGGGCCCTTGTTGCGGTGATCGGATGCGCGCGGGTAGAGAAGCTTCGTGTCGGGACTATGACATTGCGCTGTTGCCGTCTCGGCGAAAGCGCAGACCCGCCCCTCGACGCGAGCGGGGGTGCCCCTCGCGGGGACGACAGCAGCGGTCGAGTCCGTACGGCTTGCGGATGCCTGAGCGGATATTACTTGACCGGCGCGAGGCGCAGGATCCGCCCCGAGCTACTGTCGGTCGCGAGCCAGAGCGCGCCGTCGGGCCCCTCGCGCACGTCGCGGATGCGCTCGCGTAATTCCTGCAGGAGGCGCTCCTCCTTGACCGGCTTGTCGCCGTCGAGCTCGAGCCGCACCAAAACCTGGCCGGCGAGCGCGCCGATAAACAGGCTGCCGCGCCAGGACGCGAATAGATTGCCGGTATAGAACGTCATGCCCGATGGGGCGATCGAGGGCACCCAATATTTGATCGGCTGCTCCATGCCCGCTTTGTGCGTGCTGTCGTGGATCTTGGCGCCGCTGTAATCGATGCCGTAGCCGATCACCGGCCAGCCATAATTCTTTCCCTTCTCGATGATGTTGACCTCGTCGCCCCCGCGCGGGCCGTGCTCGTGCTCCCACAGCTTGCCCGTGACGGGGTGGAGCGCGAGTCCCTGCGAATTGCGATGCCCGTAGCTCCAGATCGCCGGCTCCGCCGCAGCCCTCCCGACGAAGGGATTGTCCGGCGGGGCCGAGCCGTCCGGCCGGATGCGGATGATCTTGCCGAGATCGTTCCCGAGAATCTGCGCCTGGTCACGCGTGGTGAAGTGGTCGCCCGTGGTGAGGAAGAGATTGTCATCCGGCGTCTGCACGATGCGGCAGCCGAAGTGGTTGCCGCTGGAGAACGGCCCTGCCTGGCGGAAGATCACTTCGACCGCCTCGATTCGTGCTCTGCCTTCCGCGATGAGCCGGGCGCGGGCGAGCGCGGTGCGCGCGCGGCCCTCGACCGGCTCCGCGTAACAGAAATAGATCGTGTGGTTCTGCGCGAAGCTGCGGTCGAGCACGACGTCGAGCAGACCTCCCTGCCCGGAGGCGAAAACCTTCGGCACGCCGGCAAGCGCGGGGGAGAGCGTGCCGTCCTCGCCGACGATGCGCATGCGCCCGGGCCGCTCGGTCACCAGCATGCGCCGGTCGGGGAGGAAAGCGAGCGCCCAAGGATGATCGAGTCCGTTCGCCGCGGTCTGCACCACGAGGTCGCCGGCGGAGGAATGGAAAACTTGCGCGGACGCGCTCGCCCCGCCCGAAACGAGCGCGCCGGCGAGCACCAACACCGACCATCGCATGCCTGTCTCCGTACGCCGTGCCGATCTCGCGGCGTCAATCTGTCACGCGCGGCAACGATGCGGTGGCGCCGATCTTGCGGCAAGCTTGCCGCCGTTCACATCGGTGTGACAGCATAATTCGCTTTGCCGCGTGCGCGCCTCGTGTCATCGTTCGCGGCAAAACTCCGGGAGGCGAACAGGCGAGGACGTCCATGAAGATGATTACGATCGCCGCGGCGATTGCCGTCGCAGTCGGGGGCATCGCCGGCGCCCACGCGCAAGTCTACCCGTCGCATCCCATCACGATCATCGTGCCGTTCCCCGCCGGCGGGCCGACCGACACGCTCGCCCGGATCTTGAGCGAACGCATGCGCGTCTCGCTCGGTCAGCCGGTGATCATCGAGACCGTGACCGGCGCCGGGGCCAGCATCGGCGTCGCCCGCGCGGCGCAAGCGGCGCCCGACGGCTACACGCTGAGCATCGGCAATTGGACGAGTCACGTCGGGGCTGGCGCGATGTATCCCGCCGTTCACGATGCTCTGCTGGAATTGCAGCCGGTGTCGCGGATCAGCGCCACACCGTTGATGATTGTCGGCAAAAACGCGCTGCCGCAGAACGCGCGGGAATTGATCGCCTGGCTCAAGGAAAATCCCGGCAAGGCCTCCGCTGCAACCGTGGGGGCCGGCAGTGCGGCGCATATCTGCCTGCTCTATTTTCAGCAGAAGACCGGCGCCCGGTTCCAGCTCGTCCCCTACCGCGGCGGCGCGCCGGTGATGCAGGATCTGGTGGCGGGGCAGATCGATTTCTTTTGCGCCGAGGCCTCGCAGACGCTGCCCTTCCTGCGCAGCGGCGCGATCAGGCCCTTTGCCGTCATGTCGAAAGAGCGCTGGCCTGCCGCGCCCGACGTGCCGACCATGGACGAGGTCGGAGTCTCCGGAATGTACATTTCCTTTTGGCACGGGCTCTGGGTGCCGAAAGGCACGCCCAGCGACATCGTCGCCAAGCTCAACGGCGCGGTCGTGGAGACGCTCGCCGACCCGACGGTGCGGCAGCGGCTCACCGATCTCGGGCAAGTCATTGCCACGCGCGAGGAGCAGACGCCCGAGGCGCTCGCCGCCTTCCACAAGGCGGAAATCGAGCAATGGTGGCCGATCATCAAGGCGGCGAACGTCAAGCCGGAGTGATGTCTCCAAAACAGCACTGCCGCGCGTCGCTGACGCGCGGCAGTGACTTCCCCCCGACCGGCCGCCGAAAACGATGATCAGTGCCGCCGCGGCGTAGCGGCTGAAATGGCGGTGACCGCGCTCATGGCGGTAAGCAGCAGTGCGATGCTCAGCGCAATCGCGAACGGGATGCCGTCGCCCTTCGGTACGGCGCCCGCGACTTCGGCGCGCGCGAAACCGATCGAGACGGCGGTGACAGCGACGACCGTCGACAAGACGAGCGCGGCGGTGATGATCAATTCGACGAGAGCGATGGGGCGCTGCCTCGGCGCGCAGCCCTGACGGGTCTCGCGCTTCCTTGCGATGCGCCCGGATGGCATTTTCGGCATGTCAGTCTCCTCGAATCACTCGAGAATTTGTTGGCGCATGCCGGCGTCGGTTCGACCGGAGTTGGGCGAACACTTTAGCGAAGCAGGGCAAATTTGTGTTTTAGGTTAACGAATGGTTAACGCGCAAAGCGCCCGGCCATCCGTAGAAGAAAGATTGCTGGTCGGTGGCGCGCACAGCAGGCGCGCTCGGCGGGTCATTCCGCCGGGACCGCGTTGGCGGGCTGCCAATCCATGGTGACATGCCCCGGCTGCGCCGCGACCCGCTCGAGCCAGCCGCGGATCGCCGGAAAGCTCGTGAGATCGTAGTCGCACGCATGCGCGAGATGGGTGTAGGCGTAGAGTGCGATATCAGCGACGGTGTAGCGGTCTTCCACGAAATAGCGACGGTGCCTGAGGTGATGCTCCATCACGGCGAGCGAGCGGTAGCCCTCCTCCATCCAGTCCTCGAGTGCGTGCTGCTGCAGCTCGCGGCCGCCCTTGACCAGCGTGAGCCAGAAATAGGCGGCGCCGAGATTGGGCTCGATGCTGTGCTGCTCGAAGAACATCCATTGCAGCGCCTCGGCGCGATCGATCCGATGCTCGGGCCGCAGCCGTGAGCCGCTCACGAGATGCCACAAGATCGCGTTCGATTCGGCGAGATAACGGCCCGGCGCGGCTTCGAGCAGCGGCACCTGGCCGTGCGGATTCTTGGCCAGGAATTCCGGCGTGCGGCTCTCGCCCTTGAGGATGTCGATTTCGACGAGGCGATAGGGGATGCCGAGTCGGGCGAGCGCGAGGCGCACCTTGTAGCTGTTGCCCGATCGCTGCATGGAATAGAGCGTATACATCGCCTGCCGTGCTCTTCAGCCGCCTGCTTGAATATGGCTTAAAGCATCAGGACGGCAATGTCATGGCGCAGTCGGGAGCCGGGGAGTAGACGCCGACTACCGATACCACGAGCGGCAGTCCCAATCTGCTGCCGCGGCGCTCACGTGCAGAAAATCATTTCGCCGTCATTCCGCCGCCACGCGATGCGCGCGCGCATGTGTGATGAGGGCGTCGTCCTCCACCGGCGCGATTGGCGTGAAATCGCGGTGAGCGATCCATTCGGGGCGGGTGAATTTGGTGATGTGATTCGAAACGGCGCACAGCGTGAGATAGACGATCTTGCGCGGATAAGGCGTGATGTTGGGCGGCGAGGCGTGCACGAGATTGCCGTGAAACATCAGCACCGAGCCGGGCTTGCCGGTCGGCGCCACGATGCCGACGCCGCCTGGCGGCGCGGCCTCCGTGCAGAGCCGCGTCACCGTCGCGGGATCGAGCGTCCAGAGCGGATAGGAGGTCGTGCTCGTGTCGTGACCGGCCGCGAGCGTGCCGTATTTATGACTTTTCGGAATCAGCATCAGCGGACCGTTGATCGGCAGGACTTCGTCGAGAAAGATCGAGATATTCATCGCGCGCGGAAGCGGCATGCCGTCGTCGCGCGCCCAGGTGCCGTAGTCCTGGTGCCATTGCCACACGTCGCCCTCGAACGCGGCCTTGGCGTTGATCTTGAATTGATGGACGTAGACGCCCTCGCCGAAGAATTGCTGCAGCGGCTCGACCAGCCGCGGGTGATGCGCCATCAGGCGGAAAGCTTCGTTGTAGGTATGCGCGGCGAAAGCGGTGCGCGGGGCGCCGGTCTTCTCGCGCCAGACCTCCTGGCGGCTGCTCCGGAAAATCTTTTCCGCCTCGCTGCGGAGAAGCGCGACCTCCTCTTCGGCGAAGCAATTGGGGAAAAACAGGTAGCCCTGCTCCTCGAAGCCGTCGATCTGCTCGCGCGTGAGCTGCATGGCATCCTCCCGGGAACGGTCGTTTCCTGGCAGCGGACAGTCTAGCGGCCGAGCCCGGCAAAATCACCGGGGCGGCGAATGGGGAAGGCCCATGGGCGGTCGCGGGTTCCTCACGCCGGGACGGGCTGGCGCGGCGCGATCGCGGCCGGCACGGGATCGAAGACGCGTTTTCGCCCCGATGCCATCACACTGGTGTGTGCATTGGCGATTGAGACTTGCCGGCGGCGGCGCCGCCGATTAGGAAGCTCGCGCCCGCCAAGCGGAGAGTCTCATGGCCCTGCTCGCAGAATCGCTCAAGCGCATCAAGCCATCCGCCACCATCGCCGTGACGGACAAGGCGCGCGCGCTCAAAGCCGCCGGCCGCGACGTGATCGGTTTGGGCGCGGGAGAGCCGGACTTCGATACGCCGGAGCACATCAAGCGTGCCGCGATCCGCGCGATCGAAGGCGGCAAGGCGGCGAAGTACACCGCCGTCGACGGCATCCCCGAACTCAAGGCTGCCATCGCCCGCAAGTTCAAGCGCGAGAACGGGCTCGACTACAAGCCGAGCCAGATCACTGTCGGCACCGGCGGCAAGCAGGTGCTGTACAACGCGCTGGTCGCGACGCTCGATCCCGGCGACGAGGTGGTCATCGCGGCGCCCTTTTGGGTGAGCTATCCCGAGATGGTTATGCTCGCCGGCGGCGAGCCGGTGGGCGTGCCCACCACGCTCGAGTCGGGCTTCAAGATGAACGCCAAGGCGCTCGAGCGCGCGATCA
>VAZM01000643.1 GCA_005883135.1 Alphaproteobacteria bacterium | reverse complement strand
CCATCAGGGCCAGCAGTCCTCCGGACTGCGTGAACAGGCCGGACACATGACTGCAAGCGACTTCTGTGCGGCACGCGAAGTTATCTCTTGCCAGGCGGGGGCCATCCACACATGAAGCGCCGCGCGTTCATCCTGCGGGTCTGCTAGGATCGATGCTCTATCCTGCTCGCCACTGGACGGTGGACCAGTTGGCTGTGCCGACGAGGTGACCTTGGCTCGCAAAGGGGCGAAGAGCCGAGCGAAAGCTCGCAATCGCCGTTCGACGCGAACGAAGGCGCGCGCACGCGCTGACCGCCTGCGCGCAGCCAATGCCGACCTGAAAAAGCAACTCGCCGATGCCCTGGAGCAGCAGACGGCGACGTCCGAGGTACTGAGCGTCATCTCCGGGTCGCCCGGCAAGCTGCAGCCGGTCTTCGACGCCATGCTGGAGAACGCTTTGCGCATATGCGAGGCGAAGTTCGGGATGTTGTTCCGCATCGACCCCGACGGGATCGATCCGGTAGCGATGCTGAACCTGCCCTCGGCTCTCGACGAATATCTTCGGCAACGCGAGCGCCGCAAGCCACAGCCTGGCTCAGACCTCGATATCTTGTGCAAGTCGAAGCAGGTCGTTCACACGGTTGACATGTTGGAAACATCGAGGACCGCCCCGCCGGCCAAACTCGGCGGCGCGCGGACGCAACTCGCTGTGCCCATGCTCAAGAACGACGGGCTGGTAGGCGCCATCGTAATTTACCGGCAGGAAGTTCGGCCCTTCAGCGAAAAACAAATCGATTTGGTCAGAAACTTCGCCGCCCAGGCCGTCATCGCCATCGAAAACACGCGGCTGCTCAACGAGCTGCGCGAATCGCTGCAACAGCAGACGGCCACGTCTGAGGTGCTGAGCGTCATCTCGAGCTCGCCCGGCGAACTGCAACCAGTGTTCCAGGCAATACTGAAGAACGCGACGCGGATTTGTGAGGCCAAATTTGGATCAATGTACATCTACGAAGGAGGCGCCTTCCGTTTCGTTGCGCAGCGTCGAGGCACGCACCCGCGATCCACTAGTCCGGCCTCCGTCCGATACCCCACTGGGACGTGTCGCCACCACAAAGCAGGTGAGTCAGGTCGCCGACATCAGAACGGTGCCTTCTTACGTCTCACAAGATCCATTTGTCGTCTCTGCCGTTGAACTTGGTAATTACCGGGCCGTCCTCGCCGTTCCAATGCTTAAAGACAATGAACTGGTCGGCTCCATCAACATCCAACGACAACAGGCCCAGCCGTTCACCGACAAACAGGTCGAGCTGGTCGCAAATTTCGCCGCACAGGCGGTGATCGCCATCGAGAACACGCGGCTGCTGAACGAGCTGCGCGAATCGCTGCAGCAACAGACCGCCACCGCCGACGTGCTCAAGGTCATCAGTAGTTCGCCTGGTGAACTGGAGCCAGTATTTCAGGCCATGCTCGAGAATGCGGTGCGGATATGCGCCGCCAGCTTTGGCAACCTGTATCTGCGTGACGGCGAGTTTTTTCACCTCGCCGCCTTTCACAACACGCCGCCGGCTTTCGTCGCGAGCCGCCGCGACCGGCCCTACCGTCCGGGTCCGAATTCGCCGCCAGGCCGACTGATGCGGACGCGGGCTGTCATTCATGTCGCCAACCTCATGGCCGACCCGTCGTATCTCGAGCGCGATCCGGGAGTGGTGGCCTTCGCCGAGCTCGCCGGCTCCCGAACCGTTGTTCTGGTCCCGATGCTCAAGGAGGGCGAGCTGATCGGCTATTTGTCGATCTATCGCCAGGAGGTGCGCCCGTTCGCCGACAAGCAGATCGAGCTGCTGATGAATTTCGCGAGCCAAGCGGTCATTGCCATCGAGAACACGCGCCTGCTCAATGAACTGCGCGAATCGCTGCAGCAGCAGACCGCGACCTCGGAGGTGCTCGGAGTCATATCGAGCTCGCCCGGCGAATTGGAGCCGGTCTTCCAGGTCATGCTGCAGAATGCACTTCGCATCTGCGAAGCCAAGTTCGGCATGCTGCTGCGTTATAGCGACGGCGCGTTCGTCGCGCAGGCCATGGTCGGTGCGCCACCCGCCCTTGTCGACGCTCTGATGCGCAAACCGTTCACGCCTGCACCTGGAATTCCCCTCGATCGTATGTTGCGGACAAAAAAGGTGGTCCACACCCTCGACGCGGCCGTGGAAGAGAGCAAGCCTCTTTCAGCCCGACTTTCTGGCGCGCGCTCACACATCGTTGTGCCGATGCTCAAAGATGATGAGCTAATTGGTTCCATTTCAATCTATCGCCAAGAGGTGAGGCCATTCACCGACAAACAGGTCGAGCTGGTCGCAAATTTCGCCGCGCAGGCAGTCATCGCCATCGAGAACACGCGGCTGCTCAACGAGCTGCGCGAATCGCTGCAGCAGCAGACCGCCACCGCCAACGTGCTCAAGGTCATCAGTCGCTCGACCTTCGATCTTGTTACGGTGCTCGGCGAGCTACGGCTTCACCGCGGAGTACGAGCACATGGTCGGAGTGGTGCCGCAGCCCGGACCTGGCACTGTGGTCGGGCGCGCGCTGCTGGGGCGGAAGATCGTCCACGTTCTCGATGCGGCGGCGGACGTGGACTACACCCTAGTCGAGGCGCGCCGGATCGCCGGCTTCCGCACCATGCTGGGAGTACCGCTGATGCGGGAAGGCGTGCCGATCGGCGTGTTCAATTTGGCGAGAGCGGCCGTGCGTCCGTTCACCGAGAAGGAGATTGAACTGGTTTCGACATTCGCCGACCAGGCGGTGATCGCGATCGAGAATGTGCGGCTGTTCGACGAGGTGCAGGCGCGCACGCGCGAGCTTTCCGAGGCGCTGGAGCAGCAGACGGCAACGTCTGAGGTGCTGCGCGTGATTTCGAGTTCGCCGGGCGAACTGGAGCCCGTATTCCGGTCGATGTTGGAAAACGCGACCAGCATCTGCGAGGCGGATCTCGGCACAATGGCGTTGTACGAAGATGGCGGGTTCCGGCATGTTGCGCTGCACGGGGCGTCGCCTGCTTACGCCGAACTGCGCCGGCGGGAACCCGTGGTCCGCCCCCATCCGGAAGCTCCCCTTGGCCGCCTCGCCCGAACAAAGAGCGTCGTTCATGTCGACGATCTGTTGGCGCAACCGGATCCTGCGCAAGGAGGACTCGCCAAGTCTGCTGGCGCCAGGACGTTGCTAATCGTACCGCTGCTCAAGGAGCAGGAGCTGTTGGGGATCATCGGAGTCTATCGCCAGGAGGTGCGGCCGTTCTCCGAAAAGCAAGTCGAACTCCTCAGCAATTTTGCCGCGCAGGCCGTCATCGCCATCGAGAACACGCGCCTGCTTAATGAGATTCGCGAATCCCTGCAGCAGCAGACCGCCACCGCCGACGTGCTTAAGGTCATCAGCCGCACGGCGTTCGAACTGCAGCCCATCTTTGACACACTCGTTGAGAACGCCGTCAGGTTATGCGAGGCAGAGAGGGCGTTCCTGTTTCGGTTCGACGGTAAACTTCTGCACTCGGCGGCGTCCTACAACGTATCGCCCGAGCTCAGGGACTTCGTGAACCTCAATCCGATCGCTCCGG
>VAZM01000329.1 GCA_005883135.1 Alphaproteobacteria bacterium | reverse complement strand
TAGTCCTGCGCGCGGCCGGCGGACAATGCCGCCACCATGGCGATCACCGCGAGCACGGCGGCGATCCCGGTTCGCCGCAATGCTCGACGGCCCTTGACTCGGCTGCACGCCATCAGCGCCTCCTCACGACGTCGCACTCGCCCGCCGTTCTGGTTCATTCCACGACGATCTTGGCGGCCTCGATCACGGGTCCCCATGTTTCGAGACTTTGCCGGATCAAGGCGCGCATCTCGTCCGGCGTACTGGCGAGCGGGTCCGCTTCCAGCGCACGGATGCGCGCGCGCAATTCCGGCTCGCGGAATCCCTGCCCGATCGCCTGCGAGACTTTTTTGGCGATCTCTGCGGGTGTCCCTGGAGGCGCCGCCACCGCCATCCAGGTATCGGCGAAGACGACCGGCAAGGTTTCCGCCATGGTCGGAACGCGCGGATACTCCTTGAGCCGCTCGTGGCTGCCGGTGGCAATCAACTTGAGCTTGCCGGCGTCGATGTTCGATTTATTGGCAAGAAGATAATCCGGCACCAGATCGATGTTTCCGGCGAGCAGATCGTTGATGGCGGGCGCGCTGCCACGATAGGGAATTTCCGTCATGCGGAACTTGCCTTTGAGCATCATCAGTTCGCCGAGGAGATGTCCGGTCTGGCCCTTGCCCTGGTGGCCGTAATTGATCTTGCCGGGATTGGTGCGGGCATAGGCGACCAGCTCCTGCAAATCATTGAAGGGAAGGTCGGCGCGGGCGATCAGGATCAGCGGATAGGTCGCGAGCACGCTGACCGGCTCGAGCGCACGCGTGTCGAACGATGCTTTCGCAAACAGAAGGTGCGTGACGCTGAACGTGAGCTGGGCCGCGCAAAGAAGGGTGTAGCCGTCGGGGGGCGCGCGCAACACGGCCTCGGTACCGACCCGGCCGCCCGCGCCGCCGGACCGGTTCTCGACCACGACCTGCTGCGCGAGATTGCTGCCCGCCTTGTCGGCGGCGAAGCGGCACAGAAGGTCGGCCGTGCCGCCCGCCGGATAAGGCACGATCAGCGTCACCACGCGATTGGGATAACCGCTCTGCGCCTGCGCCGCAGCGATGACCGATGCGACGAGGAGCGCGCCACAGGCGCTGCCAACGCACCGAACCATGTTCAGTTGTAGGAGTCGGGCGACATCTTCAGCCCGTCGCGCTGAGCCTTGTCGTGATTGATCCAAAGCTGCGCCTTTTCCTTGGCCATGACGTCGGCCATACGCTGCATCGAGGCCGCGGTCTTGTCCTTGCTGTCGTTGCCCTCCGGCACGCGGCGGTTCTCCCAATTCTCGCGGAAGTGCACCGCGTCGCCCGAGAGCAGCACGGCGCCGGTCTCAGGCAATTTGACCAGCAGGCTCTGGTGGCCCGGCGTGTGTCCGGGCGTGGAGATGATCACGACGCTGCCGTCGCCGAACACGTCGTGGTCGCCCTCGAGCTTGGTCACGGGGTGCTCCGGCTTGAAGCGCGGTCCGACCGGCGAAGGCCATTCGTATTCGGCCTTCTGCACCAGCAGCATGCTCTGCGGGAACATCGTCACGTTGCCGATGTGGTCGGGATGCGCGTGGGAGATCGCGACGTATTTGATGTCGGAGGGTTTCACGCCGAGCTGCTCGAGCTGCGCGGCGAGCGTTTTCGGCCGGCGCCAATGCGTCATGCGCGGATCGGCGGGCCGCTGGCCCTCGGGCATGGCGGCGATGGCATCGGCCAAGCCGGTGTCCCAGAGAAGCCAACCTTGGCTGTGCTTGATCAAATAGCAATTGTCGACGAAGTCCATCGACTTGCCCACATTCACCCCCGGCGACCAGCGCGAAATGTCGCCGGCAACGCCCTCGCCGCAATTCAAGATATAGAGGCGCTCGACCGCGGGTTTCGCGCCTTGCGCTGCGGCTTGCGTGACCGCGAGCGACGTCGCAAGCGTTGCGGCAAAGGCGAGACCAAGCTCGAAGTGTTTCATGGGGTTGCCTCCTTGCGTGCCAACGGCGTGCTTTAAACCGCGTCGAACACAATAATAACATGATCGTCAGGCGGGTGGCGTATCGCCTTTTTCAACCGCGCCGAGGCCAGCCGAGGCCCCTTCTTTCGCCGCGCGCCTTCTGCTAACCATGCCGCGCCGAGTTGGGAGCGAGTCCCCATCGCTCTGCCATGGTGGAGGTGGAGAAAGGCAACAACGAACCCGGCGCCCTTGACCGGCGCCCCCAGACGAGGGTCCCAATGATCAATTATTCCATCCGCGCCGCCACGCTGGCCATGGTTTTCGCGGCCGTCATGTCGTCAGCCGCCCCATCCGCGCAGGCGGCCTCGTTTGACGGCCCGTGGAGCGTGCTCGTCGTCACCCGCAGCGGTCCGTGCGATCAAGCTTATCGCTACGGCGTGACGATCGCCCGCGGAGTGGTCTATTACGCGGGCGGCGGACCGGTGAGTTTGACCGGACGCGTATCGCCCTCCGGCGCCGTGACCGTGCGAGTTTCGAGCGGGCCGCAATACGCCGTCGGCTCGGGGCATCTTTCGCGCAGCAGCGGGCGCGGAAGCTGGCGCGGCCAAGGCGCGGGCGGAACCTGCTCCGGCGTGTGGAGCGCGACGCGAGGTTGAGCGCGCCGGTCGATCCACTCCGTCGACGCGCCGGAGCGATTCGGAGATGACCTTTGCATAAGCTGCGCAAATGCTCGGGCGTTGCCGCCGGGCTGATTGCCGTCTTCCTACTGGCGTGCCCACAGTTCGAGGGGTCGCAGGCACAGGCGCAGACGCACGCCGCCAAGAAGAAGGCCGAGCGAAAAGCCGCCGCGCCCAAAGGCGCGGCAGAGCGCCAGGAAGAGCGGGCGACCTTCACGGCGCAGGACGAAGATGCCGCGCTCGTTCCCGGCATCCCCGACGCGCGCGTGTGGGGCGATTCCGACCGCGAGTTTGCTCGGCTCCTGCCGGCGGTGAACGGGCCGTGGCTGGCGATCTCCGGCGGCGGCTCCGACGGCGCCTACGGCGCGGGCGTGCTCACCGGCTGGAGCGAATCCGGCACGCGGCCGGAATTCGCCGTGGTGACCGGGGTGAGCATCGGCGCGCTGATTGCTCCGTTTGCCTTCCTCGGCTCGCGCTATGACGAGGAGTTGCACAAGAATTTCACCACGATCGGGGCAGCCGACATTTTCGAAGATCGCTCGACGCGCGACAGCCTGTTCGACTATTGGCCGCTCAAGCGCATCATCGAGCAGCGCGTGACGGCGAAGCTCTTGTCCGAGATCGCCGCCGAGCACGGGCGCGGGCGGCGCCTGTTGGTCGTCACCACCAATCTCGACTCCGGACGTCGCGTGGTCTGGAACATGGGCGCCATCGCCGGGCACGGCGAGCAAGGACTCAAGCTCTTTCGCGACATCCTGCTCGCGTCATCGAGCATCCCCGGATTTTTCTCGCCTGTTCCCATCGAGGTCGAGGCGAACGGCAAGAAATTCCACGAGCTGCACGGCGACGGCACGCTGACCGCGCCGTTCTTCGTCGTGCCGGAAACGATGCTTTCCGCGTACAGCGCCGCGCGTCTGCCGTTCAGCCAGATCTACGTGCTGGTGAACTCGAAGCTCGGGCCCGAGTTCAAGATGCCCGACCGTAACCTTCCGGGCGTGCTCGGCCGCTCCATCGGCGTGGCATTGACGGCGGCGTTGCGCGCCGAGCTCATGCTGGTCTATGTCGGCGCGCAGCGGCACGGCATCGCGCTGCGCATCGCCCATGTCGATCCGGCCTTCGACCACCCGAGCCGCGGGCCGTTCGACGGCAAATATATGCAGGCGCTCTACGACGTCGGCGTCGCGGCGGGAAAGAAGGGCGCCGCGTTCGGAGATACGCTGCCCGAGTTTTCCATGCGCGGCTCCCCCAGCCAGCAATAGCGGCCGGTGTACACCGCCGCGCGGCCGCTCACTCCGGCGGCGCTCCCTCCGCCGCTAGGCGCGGGCGCGGTTCGGTGATACGGACCGCCACGCGCCAAGCCAGCCAGAACATCGCGAAATAGCTCGTGATGAAGCTCACGAGCCCGGTGTAGGGCGTGGAGTAGCGCTCGACCAGCAAACCTAAACCGATCGAGAGCGACTGACCGACCAGCAAGCAAATTAGGAACGTCAACAGCAGGCGCATGGTTGCCCCCAGTGCCTCGACTGTGTGGCGGCAAGACTGGGCGAGACGCGACGCAGGGATCAATCGTGGCGAGACGATCGGTCGCGCTTGCAAACACGGGCATGATGCCGCAGGCGCATGAGCACCGGCCCAACCGGGCGCGGCTTTCCAGCTGCTAGGCCGCCCGGTACGTTTGCCGCGCATCCGCCGATCGAGGACAGCATGAAGCTCCGACGCAGGTCGTTACTGCATCTCACGGCCGGTGCCGCCGCTGCCGCCGCGGTGGCGGGCTTGCCGCACTCGGCGCGCGCGCAAGCTTGGCCGGCGCGCGCGGTGCACTTCGTCGTCGGTTTTCCGGCCGGCGGCGGCGCCGACGCGACCACGCGCATCCTCGCAGCGCGTCTGTCGGAGCTCTGGGGCCAGCAGGTTGTGGTGGAGAACCGGGGCGGCGCGGGCGGAAATCTCGCGCACGAAATGGTCGCGCACGCGAGCCCCGAGGGCTACACCATGTTGATGGGAACGAACTCGGTCCCGGTCAACCCGTTTCTCTTTTCCGGGCTCACGTTCGATCCGCTGACCGACTTCGCACCGGTGAGCCTGATCGGCACCTATCCCAACCTCATGGTGGTGCCGGTCGATTCACCGGCAAAGACGCTCCAAGACTTCATCGCCCGCGCCAGACGCGAGAAGGTCACCTACGCCTCGCCTGGTGTCGGATCGTCGCCGCATCTCGCGGCCGAATTGTTCAAACACATGGCGAAGATCGACATCACGCACGTGCCGTATCGCGGCGTGGCCGCGGGCGCCATGAACGACCTGCTCGCCGGGCGTCTCGATGCCATGTTCAACACCACGGGCTCCCTCCTCCAGTCGGTCCGGGCGGGACAGGTGCGGGCGCTGGCGATCTCGTCGGCGCGTCGCGCGCAGAACGCGCCCGACATTCCGACCTTCGCGGAATCCGGCGTGCCGGGTTACGCGGTGCAATCCTGGTACGGAGTGTTCGTGCCGGCCAGGACGCCGCCCGAGATCGTCAACAAGATGCAGGCCGACGTCGCCGCGGCGCTTGCCGATCCCGCCGTGCAAGCGCGCTTCGAGCCGCTCGGCGTGACCGTGGCGAGCTCGACGCCGCAGGAGCTTGCCGCGCGCATGAAGGCGGAAGCCGAGTTGTGGGGCCCGATCATCAAGGCCGCGAATATCAGAGGCGAGTAAGCGGGCGATCGCGGCTGACCGCGCCGCGCGCTCCTTCCCTCGCCCCGCGTAGCGAAGCGCAGCGGGGAGAGGGTGGCGCGAGCATAGCGAGCGCCGGGTAAGGGGCAATTAGTGGAAAGCGCATCTGGTTGAGGAACAGAACGATGCGCGGACCGCAACGAGCGAAAGTCCGAATGGAGCGTCGCCTCCGCCGTCAAAGTACCGATGCTGAAACGAAGTTATGGTTCGCCCTCCGTGATCGACGCTTAGATGGGTTCAAATTCGTTCGGCAGGAAGCCGTCGGCTTCTATGTCGTCGATTTTGTTTGTCGCGAGAAGAAGCTCGTCATTGACGTCGATGGCGGGCAGCATGCAGATAATCCAAAAGACCGCACGCGCGATGCCACGCTCACGGCGCAGGGATATCAAGTGTTGCGATTTTGGAATTCGGAGATACTGAGTAACCGGGCGCCCCTCACCCGGCCCTCGCTGCGCTCGGGCCACCCTCTCCCCGCTCCGCTTCGCTCGGCGGGGCGAGGGTTCAGCCCCCGCGTTCATCCCTCGCCCTGCTCCACCGTGCGAATGTCGATCTCGGATGTCAGCGTGCGGTGGACCGGGCATTTGTCGGCGATTTCGAGAAGCCGCCGCCGTTGCTCGGCGTCGAGCGCGCCGCGCAAGGTGATCGCCCGCTCGATGCGGTCGAGCATGCCCTCCTTGGTCTCGCAGTCGGCGCAGTCGGCGGCGTGGATGCGGGAGTGATTGAGCCTGACCGTCACGCGCTCGAGGGCAAGCGCCTTGCGCTCGGCATAGAGGCGAAGCGTCATGGCGGTGCACGCTCCCAGTCCCGCCAGCAGCAGGTCGTACGGACCCGGGCCGCTGTCGAGACCGCCAACCTCGAGCGGCTCGTCGGCGAGGAAGCGGTGCGCGCCGACCGTAACCTCCTGCTGAAATCGCCCCTCCCTGGTTTCGCGCACGACCACCGTCTTGGCATCGCCGGCCGCCTGCGACGCGCCCTGCGGCGCCTCGAGATAGCGCTCGGCCCAAGCGCGAATGACGTTGGCCACGTAGGCGGCGTCGCTGCGGCGACTAAGCAGGTGATCCGCGCCGGCCAGCGAGACGAAGCTTTTCGGATGCTTGGCCGCGGTAAAGATGCGGCTCGCGTTGTCGATCGCGACGATCTCGTCGGTCGGCGAATGGAAGATGAGCAGCGCCTTGCGCAAATCGGCGATGCGCTGCATGAGTTTATGTTCGGCGAGGTCGTCGACGAAAGCGCGGCTGATGCGAAATTGCCGGCCCGCCAGCGTGGCTTGCACCTCGCCCTTGGCGGCGATGTCCTCGAGCCGATCCTTGAAGAGACCGGTGACGTGGCTCGGGTCGCAAGGCGCGGCAATGGTCACGACCGCGCGCGCCTCCGCCACCTCAGCCGCCG
>VAZM01000265.1 GCA_005883135.1 Alphaproteobacteria bacterium | reverse complement strand
CGACAATCTCTTCACGCCGGCTATGAAGGAAGAGATCCGCGCTGACGAGAAGCATGTCAGCTCGCAAGTCGGCAAGCGTTCCGAATACTGCGTCGAAATCGCGCGCGTTGCTCGCGCTTAGGACTTGTAGCTGGAGCCCGAGAGAACTCGCGGCGTCCTGTGCCACTCGCGCCTCGGTCTCGCTATACCGATTGGCGGGGTTGATTAGCAGAGCGACGACCGCCGCCTTCGATACTAGTTCGTGCAACAGCTCGACACGCTTCGCAACGAGGTTGGCCTGCAGAGCTGCAACTCCCGTCATATTTCCGCCTGGTCGGTTGAGGCTGGCAACTAGTCCAAATTCAACCGGATCAACGCCGAGATAGAAAACTACCGGAATCGCCGAGGTCGCCGCTTTGGCCACGAGCGCTGTGGGGGTGCCGCCGATCGCGGCAATCGCGGTCACCGGGCGCCGAACCAGATCGCCTGCCATCTCCGGTAGCCGATCCATTTGAAATTCCGCCCAGCAGTGTTCGATCGCGACGTTTCTCCCCTCAACATAGCCGATTTCGCCAAGTCCCTGGCGGAAGGCGGCCAAAAAAGGGACTGCGTCGGATTCGGGCGATCCGGTGGTGAGATAGCCAATCACCGGCATTGCCTGCTGCTGTCCGCGTGCCGCGAGCGGCCATGCCGCGGCCGCGCCGCCGAGCAGGGTGATGAAATCGCGTCGTCTCAATTGACGGATTTGTATTTTATCCATGCCTAAGCGTCCTGGACGACGGGAAATGGCGAACCGCCGACACGAAGCGCCCGGACCCGTCGAACGTGGTCCGGGCGTCGGTCTCTCGGCTTGACACGCACGCCATCGTGTCGAACACTTCTAGCGACAGTAATAGACAGCTCTATCGCCAGTTAACGATACTGTACTGGTCCGACGACCGGGCCAGTTCACCGAAGTAGGAACCGGCCGGTATGCTGTCCCTGACCGTCAGCCCGAGGGGCGACCAGCCGCTAGCCGACCAGATCGTTGCCGGCATCAAGCGGCAGATCGAAGACCGACATCCCAAGCTCTGGAAGACGCGCGAGCGCAAGCCCGAGGCCGAGGTGGTCGAGATGGCTGTGCCGCCGATCATCGACGCGGCCGAGTTCGAGGCCGTGCAGACGTTGCTCACGGCTCGGGCCGCGCATCACACCACCAGCTCTCAAGACATTCGCCAGGCAGGCCGCAGACGGATGCGAACCGAGAGCGGCGGCTACCGCCGCGATCACCTGCGCGCGCTCGCTCAGCGAGTCGAGGTCGATGCGAAACGGCTCCAAAAGCGTACTGCTGCGCACCCTGGTCGCCGCATCAAGCGCAAAAACGGCGGGTTTTGGCGTTCCCAGTTTTGTACCGAACTGGCGCGCCCGACAAGATTCGAACTTGTGACCTCTGCCTTCGGAGGGCAGCGCTCTATCCAGCTGAGCTACGGGCGCGCTGCGAACGTCATTAGCCGATCGCTTCCGGCGCGGCAATGCGGGCCCGCAGGCCCTTGAATTCCGCGGATGAACGTGGGCATGAAAGGCTTGAGCGTTTCCCGCCGCAGCCGGGCGCGATCCGGGGAGATGCAGCTCCCGGGGAAGAACGCGTCGGCGCAGCCCAAGCGCGGAGCATCCCGATGACCCAGACCGCCGAGACGCGCAGCCCTCGCTCGGTGCCGCAACGCGAAGACGCCGTGTTCAACTGGGAGGATCCGCTCGACCTCGAAAGCGAGCTCACCGAGGAAGAGCGCATGGTGCGCGATACCGCGCGCGGCTATGCCCAGGACAAGCTGTTCCCGCGCGTGCTCATGGACAATCGCGAGGAGCGTTTCGATCGCGCCATCATCTCCGACATGGGCGCGCTCGGCCTGCTCGGGCCGACCATACCGGAAGCGTACGGGGGCGCCGGGCTCGGCTATGTGGCCTACGGGCTGATCACGCGCGAGATCGAGCGCGTCGATTCCGGCTACCGCTCCGCCATGTCGGTGCAGTCCTCGCTCGTCATGCATCCGATCTTCGCCTATGGCAGCGAAGCGCAGCGTAAGCGCTATTTGCCGAAGCTCGCATCGGGTGAGATCGTCGGCTGCTTCGGCCTCACCGAACCGGATCACGGCTCCGATCCGGGATCGATGGTGACGCGCGCGCTAAAGGCGCCCGGCGGCTATCGCCTGACCGGCAGCAAGATGTGGATCACCAATTCCCCGATCGCAGACCTCGCGCTGGTCTGGGCCAAGCTCGACGGCGTCATCCGCGGCTTTCTGGTCGAACGCGGCACCCAGGGCCTGTCGACGCCTAAGATCGAAGGCAAGCTTTCATTGCGCGCCTCGATCACCGGCGAGATCGTGCTCGAGGACGCCTTCGTGCCGGAGGAGAATCTGTTGCCGAACGCCAAGGGGCTTGCCGGGCCCTTCGGCTGCCTCAACGTGGCGCGCGCCGGCATCGCCTGGGGCGCGATCGGCGCGGCGGAGTTCTGCTGGCATCGCGCGCGCCAATACGCGCTCGACCGCAAGCAGTTCGGCCGTCCGCTCGCCGCCAACCAGCTCGTTCAGAAGAAGCTCGCCGACATGCAGACCGAGATCACGCTCGGCCTGCACGCGGTGCTGCGGCTTGGGCGGCTGCTCGAAGCGGGCCGGGCCGCGCCGGCAGCGGTGTCGCTGCTCAAGCGCAACAATTGCGGCAAGGCGCTCGAGATCGCGCGGATGGCACGCGACATCCATGGCGGCAACGGCATCTCGGACGAGTTCCACGTCATGCGCGTGCTGTGCAATCTCGAGACCGTCAACACCTACGAAGGAACGCACGACATCCACGCCCTGATCCTCGGCCGCGCGCAGACCGGGATCCAGGCTTTCACCGCTCGCTAGCCGCCGCGCTTCGCCGAAGCCCCCGTCATTTCTGGCCGCGATGCCAGCTCGGCGAGGCGGGCCACCATGGCGTTTTGCGGATCCGCCAATCCATCGATGACGGTGAAATGATTCGTTCCGGCAATCGCCTCGTAGCGGGTTTGCACACCGGCCGTGCCCCACTGCTCGGCGAGGGTGCGGCTCTGGCGCAGGAACTCGCTCGATTCGAGCGCGCCGGCGACGGCGTCGAAGGTGCGCCCTTTCGGCGCCGGCCAGAACAGGGGCGAGACGCGGCGCGCTTCCGCCTCGTCGAGCCGCAAGTCCTGCGCCATCGGGATGCCGACGAGCGGCGTGAGATCGAACAGGCCGGAGATCGAGTACGCGGCGGGCACCAGATCCGGCGGCGCCTTCGGATAACGCGCCTGCCAGTCGGTCGCCACCATCGCGCCGGCGAGATGACCGCCCGCGGAGTGGCCGTAGATCATCATGCGCTGGCCGGTGCGCAGCCACAGGAACAGGCAGGCGCGCCGGATCTGATCGATGATCTCGGCGAGGGTCACCTCCGGGCAGAGATCCCACCGCCACCCCATGGGCATTGAGCCCGCGCGCCACCTGGCTGAACAGCGACGGATCGAGCGAGCGCCAGTACCCACCGTGGATGAACAGTGCGAGCGGCGCCGTGATCGCGCCACGCGGCGAAAACAGGTCGATGAATTGCCGTAGCGACGATCCGTAGCTCAGCCCGAGCTCGGCGCGCCGCTCCTTCATGGCCTCGGCGCGATAGTCCTCGCCCTCGCGCGCCCAGCGCGCGAAGATCTCGGGGTGCTCGGGCACGCGGGCGCGATTGTTGTATTCTGTCTCGTAATCGATCGGCATGCCATCTCCCCCGCGCCTCTCTATCACCTCTCGCCGCCGGCGGGGAGAGGGAGGCCGCACGCCTTGCCTTTCGCTCAATCGCAGCTATGTCTGGCGCCATGAAAGTCGACGGCAAACCTACCCGCACCATCTGGCTCGAGGGCGACGGCTGGTCGGTCGGCATCATCGACCAGACCGCGCTGCCGCACCGCTTCACCACCGTGCGCCTGACGACGCTCGAAGAGGTCGCGCGCGCGATTGCCACCATGCAGGTCCGCGGCGCGCCGCTCATCGGAGCGACGGCGGCCTACGGCGTGGCGCTGGCGCTGCGCGCGGATGCCTCCGACGAAGCGCTCGAGCGTGCCTGCGCCATGCTCGCCGCCACCCGTCCGACCGCCGTAAATCTCAAATGGGCGCTCGACGAGATGGTGGCCGCGGTGCGCAACCGCCCGCGCGAGCAGCGCCTCGCCGCAGCCTATCGCCGCGCCGCCGAGATCTGCGAGGAGGACGTCGCCATCAATCAGGCGATCGGCGTTCATGGCGCAAAGCTCCTCGCCGCCATCGCCGCCAACAAGACATCGGGCGGGCGGGCGCAGGTGCTCACGCACTGCAATGCGGGCTGGCTCGCGACCGTCGATGTCGGCACCGCCTTGGCGCCGGTCTATGTGGCGCACGACCAGGGCGTGCCGCTGCATGTGTGGGTCGACGAGACGCGTCCGCGCAATCAGGGCGCGGCGCTCACGGCCTGGGAGCTCGGCCAACACGGCGTTCCGCACACGGTGATCGCGGACAACACCGGCGGCCACCTGATGCAGCACGGCATGATCGACGCGGTGATCGTGGGAGCCGACCGGGTCACCGCCAACGGCGATGTCTGCAACAAGATCGGCACCTATCTCAAGGCGCTCGCCGCCAAGGACAACGGCGTGCCGTTCTACGTCGGGCTGCCGTCGCCGACCATCGACTTTTCGCTCAGCGACGGGCGCGCCGAGATTCCGATCGAGCAGCGCGGCGCGGACGAGGTTGCAACCGTCACCGGCCTCACCGCCGACGGCCGCATCGAGCGCGTGCGCGTGGTGCCGGACGGTTCGGCGGTGGCGAATTACGCCTTCGACGTGACCCCGGCGCGGCTGGTCAGCGGGCTCATCACCGAGCGCGGCATCATTGCGCCGCGTCGCGACGCGCTCGCCGCCGCTTTCGCGCAACGCGCGCAGACAAGCTCGGCCGCCGGATAAGCCGACTCGATCTCGCCGGCGCAGCCGACCGGCAACGTGCAGGGTTCGAGCTGCTCACGCGGACGTCGCTGGAGTTGGCATCGGGCGACCAGTGTCCCGATTCCGAAGTTCGCATCATTGTGCTGCAGCCTCGTTTGCGAACTTCGGAATCAAAGGGACACCGGCAAACCTATGATTCTAGTGTGGTCTTTGGATTTGAAGTTCCTATGCGAGTTTGCTGGATATTCGTAGAAACTTCAAATCCACCACACTGGATTTGACGCGGCTGCGCGCTATGATCCTCTTTGCGGGTGAGGCCGGGAGTGTAGCGTCGTGCGTGGCGTGCGGTTTCGTCGTGCGAGCACAGTCACACCGTTGCCGGGACTGCTTCATTCCATGAGCATCAGTTCGCTCGCCGCCGCCCTGCCTGTCGATGGTCGGCAATCGCCGACCGCGCGCGCGGTCGCGCGCGGCGCGACGCGGCTTTTGCATTCGCTGGGGTTCTCGGTGGTCAGCGAACTGCCGCTGGCATCGGGTCGCCGCGCCGATCTGGTGGCGCTCGGCGGCGACGGCGAGGTGTGGATCGTCGAGATCAAGTCGTCGATCGTCGACTTTCGCGCCGATCAGAAATGGATCGATTACCGGCTGCATTGCGACCGATTATTCTTCGCCACCACGCTCGAGGTGCCGTGCGAGATTTTTCCCGACGACGTCGGCCTCATCGTTGCCGATGCCTTCGGTGCGTCCGTGGTGTGCGAAGCGCCCGAGCACCGGCTGCACGGGTCCACGCGCAAGAGCATGATGCTCGCTTTCGCGCGCGCGGCGGCGCTACGCCTCTCGGCGCTGGCCGATCCGGAAGGGCCGTATGGGTTAGACGCCTAAGGCTGTCGTTCCTTGCGGATTAGAGCCGCGCGGGTCACTTCGGCGCGCGCTTGGCCAAAATACGCTGCAACGTGCGGCGATGCATATTGAGGCGGCGCGCCGTCTCCGACACGTTGCGGCCGCAGAGCTCGTAGATGCGCTGGATATGCTCCCATCGCACGCGGTCGGCCGACATCGGATTTTCCGGCGGCTCGGCTCTGCGGCCCTCGAGCGCGAGCAGGGCCGCGACCACGTCCTCGGCGTCCACCGGCTTGGAGAGATAGTCGACCGCGCCGAGCTTCACCGCGTTCACCGCGGTGGCGATATTGCCGTAACCGGTCAGAATGATGGCGCGGGCGTCGGGACGGCGCCGCTTGAGCGCGCAGATCACGTCGAGCCCATTGCCGTCCTCGAGTCGCATGTCCACCACGGCAAACGCCGGGGATGCGGTTTCGAGCTGGTTTAGCCCGTCCGCCACCGACTCGGCGGTGGTCACGGTGAAGCCGCGGCCTTCCATGGCGCGGGCGAGCCGCTGCAGGAACGATTTGTCGTCTTCGACGATCAGCAGCGAGCGATCGGCCGGCATCGCCGAGAGCAGGTCGGCCATCGCCATTTACGCCTCCAAGCCTGGCGCCGGCAGGCCGAATCCGACGGCGCGCGGCGACGTTCACTCCCGAGTTTTGCGACCTAATCTAGGGGCGCGGGCGGCAACCTCAAGTGAATAATCGATAATGTGACGCCGGTTGCGCGCGCGCGGTGGAAAGGCTGCGCCGGCAGCGCCTTAGTCGCCGGCGGATGTGTCAGGAAGCGAATGCACCTTCGAAGTCGCTGCGGCCCCAGCGCACGCTGACGATGGCGCCGCGATCCGGAAACGCGCGATTCTTGAAGTCGAGGGTGGCGCCTGAGCGTTCCAGCAACGTCTTGGCGATGAAAAAGCCGAGCCCGAGGCCGCTCGCCTCGCCGTCGACGCCTTGCCGGCGGCGGTTGGTGACATAGGGCTCGCCGATGCGGTCCATGATCTCCGGGGCAAAGCCCGGACCGTCGTCGGTGATGGTGACCGCAACGTCCTGGCCGCTCCACGAGGCGGCAACCTCGACTCGCTCGTGGGCGAAGTCGACGGCGTTCTCGAGCAGGTTCCCGAGGCCATAGAGGACGGCGGGATTACGGCCGCCGACCGGCTCTCCCGCCTCGCCGGGCGCCACGGCGACGTTGATGGCAACGCCGAAATTGCGATGCGGCGCCACCACTTCCTCGATCAGCGTGGACAGCTTCATGCGGTCGAACGGCGCGCCGCTGGAGAGCTCGGTCAGTTTGGCGAGAATGGCGCGGCAGCGTTTGGCCTGCTCGTTCAACAGCCGCACGTCATCGGCGTGTTCGGAATTCGGCTTGATCGCCAGCTGCAGCTCCTTGGCAATCAGCGTGATGGTGGCGAGCGGCGTGCCCAGCTCATGGGCGGCGGCGGCAGCGAGTCCATCGAGCTGCGACAGATGCTGCTCGCGCGCCAACACCAATTCGGTCGCAGCCAGCGCGTCGGCGAGCTGACGCGATTCCTCGGTGATCTGCCAGGCGTGCAGGCCGATGAACGCGATCGCCAGCAAGAGGGAAAGCCAGACCCCCATCACATAGACCGCCGGCAGTTCGAGCGGCGGCTCGGCGTCCCAGGGCAGCGGGTCGTGCACGAACACGAGTACGGTGGCGCAGGCGACGGCGAAGCCGCCGAGCATCAGCGTCATGCGCGCGGGCAGCGCCGTGGCCGAGATCAGAACCGGCCCGAGGAACAGGAACGCGAACGGGTTTTCCAGCCCGCCGGTGAAGAACAGGAGCACCGCGAGCTCGGCGATGTCGAAGGCAAGCAGCCACGCCGCCCGGTCGGGCTCGAGCCGTTGTGTCATTGGGAAACGAATGCGCAGCGCCACGTTGAGCCAAGCGGCGAGCGCGATCACCGCGAGGCACGCCCAGATCGGCAGCTCGTAATCGAGGCCGAAATAGACGACGAGCACGGCGGTGGTCTGGCCGATGACCGCCAGCCAGCGCAGGCGCACCAGCGTGTCGAGCCGCACGCTACGCCCGGTGCGGTGGGCTTCCTCCGCAGGCTGCTCGGTCATGGCCACATCGGTCATGGCGACACTGTACGCCTTCGCCGCAGGTGCTCAACGGTCGCTGTCGCCGCATGCTCGGCGGGGCGAGCACGGCGGCTCATGCCTCTTGCCTCGTGCGCGCCGTCGCGCCACATGTGCGGTTCCGCAGGCGGGATTTGCATGGTCAAAATCGTCGAGCCCGTCATTGCCGTCGACCAGCTGGTGAAGGTCTACAAGACCACCCGCGCGGTCGACGGCATCTCGTTCGCGCTCGAAGGCGGATCCATTACCGGGCTCCTCGGCGGGAACGGCGCCGGCAAGACCACCACCATTGCCATGATCATGGGCCTGGTGATGCCCACCTCCGGCACCGTGCGGGTGCTCGGCGCCGAAATGCCGCGCCAGCGCTACCACGTGCTGCACAAGATGAATTTCGAGAGCCCTTATGTCGACATGCCGCACCGGCTGACGGTGCGGCAGAACCTCAAAGTTTTCGGGAAGCTCTACGCGGTGGAGGATCTCGACGACCGCATCGAAGCGCTGGCGCGGGCGCTCGACCTGACGGAATTTCTCGACCGGCCGACCGGCAAGCTCTCGGCCGGGCAGAAGACGCGTGTCGCGCTCGCCAAGGCGCTGATCAATTCGCCGCAGGTGCTGCTTCTCGACGAGCCCACCGCCTCGCTCGACCCGGACACCGCCGACTGGGTGCGGAGCCACCTCGAGCGCTTTCGCAAGGAGCGCGGCGCCACCGTGTTGCTCGCGTCCCACAACATGGCCGAAGTCGAGCGCCTGTGCGAGCGCGTCATCATCATGAAGCGCGGACGCATAGAGGACGACGACACGCCCGAGCGCCTGCTCGTGCGTTATGGCCGCCAGACGCTCGAAGAGGTATTTCTCGACGTCGCGCGCGGTCGCGGCGAAACGCGCGAGGCGGCGCAATGAGCGCGGCTGCGACCAGCGCGGTGACGTTGGCGCCGCATCGCATCGCGGCGATGGTGCTGCGTTACGTCTACCTGTTGCGCTCGTCCTGGACCCGGCTGCTGGAGCTGATCTATTGGCCGGCGGTGCAGCTCTTCGTATGGGGATTTCTGCAGTTCTACATCGCCCAGAATTCGGGCTTTTTCGCCCGCGCCAGCGGCGTTTTCATCGCCGCGGTGCTCATGTGGGACGTCTTGTTTCGCGGCCAACTCGGCTTCTCGGTGTCGTTTCTCGAGGAGATGTGGTCGCGCAACCTGAGCAACCTCATGATCAGTCCGCTGCGCCCGATCGAATTCGTCTGCGCGCTGATGATCATGAGCCTGATCCGGCTTGCCATCGGCATGCTGCCGGTGACTTTCCTGGCGATGGGCTTCTTCGGGTTCAACGTCTATTCGCTTGGCCTCGCGCTCGCGGCGTTCTTTGTGAATCTCATCCTGACGAGCTGGGCGGTCGGCATCGTGGTCGCGGGCGTGCTGTTGCGCAACGGCATGGGGGCGGAGACGCTGGCGTGGACCTTGATGTTCGTGCTGATGCCGCTCACCTGCGTCTACTATCCGGTCAGCGTGCTGCCACCTTGGCTGCAAGTGGTCGCCTGGGCGCTGCCGCCCACCTATGTGTTCGAGGGGATGCGGGCGCTGCTCATGGAGCACATGATCCGCATCGACCTGATGCTCGAGGCGTTCGTGCTCAACGTCCTCTATTTTGCCGCCGGCGTGTTGGCGTTTCTGCAGCTGCTCAAGAGCGCGCGTCGCGTCGGCTCGCTGCTGCAGACCGGCGAGTAGCCGCCGGCCGGTTGCTGTTTGTGCGCGGAGTTCCCTCAGGTCTGATCATACCAGCCTTGCTGCGGCGCAAAAGCAACAACGCTCCCCAACGCATTATCTAAGGTGCGGTAGCGGGTGGATAACCCGCCGAAGAGATTGACTATATGTCAGATTCAAGACAGTATGCTGCAGTGCGGCAAAAGCCGTTGAGGGCGGGCAAAATGGCGATTGGCGAATTCGGCGGCGCGCCGGTCGCAGCGGGCAATACTGGCCCGATGTACGCGGCCCCGGCCTACTGGCTCTACGAAATGAGCCAAGCCGCGCTCAATCCCTCTCGGGCCTTCGCCGATGCTGCGCGGCCGTTCTATCGCAATCCGGCGAACCCGCTGTCATATACCGCCTTCGGCAAAACCATGGCCGCGGGTCTCGAGCTCTTCGAGCGCTCGACCCGGCGCTATGGCAAGCCGGAATGGAACATCGCCTCGACGGTGGTCGGCG
>VAZM01000641.1 GCA_005883135.1 Alphaproteobacteria bacterium | reverse complement strand
CGACATTGCCGAGGAATCCGGCGCGCGTGATGTTGTTGTTGACTATGTCGTAGACCTCGAAGCCGCCGGTGTTGGCGTTGCGCAGCAGCATGTCGGTGGTGTCAGTCCCGAAGAAGCCGCCGAGCGTGACGAACCGCCAATCGGTGCCGACTTGGCCGAGCTGATAGGCAGCCAACAACCGGTTGCCGCCGATGTCATAAATCTCGTAGAGGCCATCGGCGCCGTGCCGCAGGACCATGTCGGCGGTGGTGCCGGGAGGCGGCGGCGGATTGCCGGGCGGGAGCAGGGGGAACAGTCTTAAAGCCGAGCGAGCGCCTCGGCGCCTCGGTGACCAGGATGTCGGCGGTCGTGAGCTGGCCGAGATTGCCTACGTTTTCATCGAACGGGTCATTCAGCGTGAGATTAGAGGGCGGGTTCGAAAACGGGCCTAGAAAATCGCTCACGTCCGAATTCTGGCCCCAATCAGCGATCTTCGTGGCGCCGCCATCGAGCGAGAAATACGCAGGTGTGTGGTTTGGATTGCTGCCGTCGAACAGGCGGTTGCCCTGGCTGACGAAGCGCACCAGATCGAGTGCGGAAAAGTATGTTTGGCCTCCGAAAATCCAGTTCTCTGGGACGCGCCCCATGGGATGCCCCATTTCGTGCAGGAACGCGAAGACGCGCTGTGCCCCCGGCGTGAATTGGGTGCCGATGCCGACGAAGCCATCGACCACGTTGATGAAGATTCCGAAACACGCGCCAACGCTGGAGCTGATCCAGAACCTCGTCTGGTTGTTGAGGCTGTTGGCGGGCAGGTTGGCGGCGTTGAAGAAGCCGGGCTGTCCGAAGGTCAGCAGGTCCTGCCGCAGTTGCGAATATGTCAAGAAAAATCTGTTGTCCAGGTCTTCTAGGTTGACGTCCGCTAAAGAGACGGTCTGGTCCTGCATTATGTTATGGCGGTACGCTCCAAAGCCGACGTCGAAGGTCACTGTGATGTTATCGGTGAACGTCGGATTGAGAATGTTGATGGCGGTTTGCTCATCCTGGAGGAAGCTGTCGATTTGCTGTTGGTTGAACCCGCCAAAGGTGGCGAAGTCATTGTTGACTGTGATTTGCATTGCGTCGTTCTCGCTCTCTCACCCCGGCATGAGGGGAACTTCGCCGCACCATACTAGTGACATGTAGAGAATTCCCTAATCAACTATCCGCACCGTCCCATTGTTTGGACAACTAAGGGTAAAAGTAGGTCCCGCGTGGATCATAGCCTGACCGCATTTCCGGATCGGCCGATATGCAATGGATTTGCCAGGTGCTGCGGTCATCAGGAGCCTCGCCGCGTCAAAAAGCCGCTCGGCCGCCACACCAAATTCAGGCTTCGTCATGTCTGCTCCTAATCAGCACCCTCAGGCCAAGCTCAAAGAGCTCATCGAGCGCGCGTCTGCCGCCGCTGAGATCAACTTCAAAAAGGGTAACGAAGTTGCCCCGAAAGGTTTTGCCATTCGAGCAAATGGCTCGCGATTTGCCTTCAAACCCATTCCAGGAGCCAGCAATGCTGAGACCGTTTCAATGATTCGCGCGACCTTTGCTCAACATAAGGTCGTTTCCTACGTCCTCACTGTGGCCGCGTCTTCCGAAGGCAAGCAGTTCGTTCTGTTTTCCGCCGAAGACGAAACCGGCATGATAGTCGGTCAACGACCGGAACGACGGCTTCATCGCTCCAGGCGCCTGATGCGGGGAAGAAGGCCACTCTGAGGCCCTGTTTCAACCCGAGAGCAGGATCGACCTTGGCGCCGACCTCGCTCACGACGCCGGCGCCTTCAAATCCGGGTACGCGCCCACCGGAGGCGATTGTCGGCGGGGTTCCGAACGCTGGCGAGCCCATGATACCGAGAAGATCGCCTGGATGGATCGGTGCGTAAGATAGGCGGACGCGATCATCGCGCCGTGCCTCCCAACTAAAACCGACAGGCTGCCCGCTGGCAGCGAATGGCTGCATGGAAAGCATGACGGCTTTCGGGTGATCGCCCGCACCGATGTTAAGCCCCGGTCTCGCGTCGCAAGACCAGGGCCTCTGCGTATTCTGCAACAGTCGATGTCGAATCAGTAGCAGACATACATCCTGCCGAAGCCGGGTACCCATCGCCAGCAGCTCGGTCCAAGCACCACGATGCCGCCGAACCCGCCACCCCAGTGGCCATGTCCGTGGCCGTGATAGCCCCCGCCCATTCCACCGCCACCCTTGCCGCCACCGCCGGCGGAAGCTTTGGTCGGAATGAGCGCCGCGGTACCAATGGCCGCAACGGTGGTGACAGCGAAGATAGTCTTGCGGATCATAGCTCTCTCTCCTGGTTTTGATCGGATGTGTTCTCACATCCGCCCGGTCGGTCGCGGGGATGATGCGCCAGGTTCGACAGCCCGCCGTTTCGTGAGTTCAAAATCGATCATTTCGTGATGGCCATCACAGCGGCCAAAGCCATGGGCTGACATCTTGCTGGCCGTGAGCTGATTTGCACGGGAGAACTCAGATGCGTAAGACCACTTTGGCTGCTGTTGCTGCCGCCGCTTTGATCGCGACCGGTTTCGGAGTGTGGGCGACCTCTCCAACGAGTGCGCTTGTTCCCTCGACTGGTCAGGGGATTGATCCGCACCAGATGATGATGAACGCCAGCGCAATGCCTACCACAGAGTTTGCCGACTACTCCTTCGTATTCGTGCACTGAGTGTTTCGTCAGTTGATCGTTTGCGCCTCACGCATCCGCACAGATGACACGTCCCGGCCCGGCTTCTCCGGTGGGCCGGGACTGGCTTAGGGGTGCAGTTCTTGAAATGACCGGGAGAGGGGTTGTCTCCGGTCGGGTTGGGCCACCAGCAGTGCTTGCGGCCAAGGCTGCTGGCCCAACAATCCCGATCGTCTTCGTCACCGGCGCCGACCCGCTCAGGTTCGGCTTTATCGCCAGCTTCAACAAACCGGGCGGGAACATCACCGGCATTTGGATGGTCCTGACGGCCTTAGCCGAAAAACGACTGCAGCTCATGCACGACCTGCTGCCTAAGGCCGAATTGATCGGACTGCTCGTGAACCCTGCCAGCCCAGTCGCTGAGCCGCAAATACGGGAGGTGCAGGCCGCGGCGCACGTCCTCGGTGTCAGGCTTACAGTCCTGAGCGCGGTCAGCGAAAACGATTTCGAGCAGGTCTTTGCCAGCCTCGCCCAACAGCATGCCGATGCGCTGTTCGTAAGCGCCGATCCATTCTTCGCCAGCAAACGTGAGCACCTTGTCGCGCTCGCCGCACAGCATGCCATGCCGGCGACTTACGAATTTCGTGAATTTGTCGAAGCCGGCGGACTAATGAGCTACGGAACGGTCCTCAGCGATGGCTTCTACAAAGGCGGTAATTACGTCGGGAGGGTTCTC
>VAZM01000642.1 GCA_005883135.1 Alphaproteobacteria bacterium | reverse complement strand
GCAGTTGTGATGGCTGTCGACTGGCCCGCGGCGGCGGTGAAGGCCATATTTGCGGCCGCGGGGACGGAAACACTTGGAGGATTCATGCGCGCCACTAGGACAGCGCTCTCGATTGGATTGGTCGCGTCCGCCCTGGGTCTTGGAATGCTCCTTGCCTCGCCTGCGGAGGCCCGCGCGAAGTACCGCCAGCAGCCTACTGCCAGGACGGGATACCCGGTGCAGTACTCCTACGGCACGCCGGGCGTGTACCGGAACACACCGCCCGGCAATATCGTGTGTTGGACGCCCTGCGGGCAGCCGGGGTCCATTGTGATGGGCGCGGACCCCGATCCCTTCATCCGTCAGCAGATTCTGCGCGATGCAAGCGGCTTCTTCGGCGGGGGCGGCAGGTAGGAGCTATCGCCGTCGCGATAAGCGTCGCGGACGGGCTTGCGGAAGGACGTTCCTCATGAAGGCGATATGGCGGGATGAGGTCATCGCGGAAAGCGACCGCATCCTCGAAGTCGACGGGTACAGGTATTTCCCCCGCGAAAGCGTGCGCATGGAATTGCTGCAACGCGCGCCGAAGACGCAAAGTGACTTGGCCTGCCCGCATGGCGTCCAGTTCTACGACCTTGCGACAGACGCCGCGCGCAGCGAGCGCGCGGCGTGGTCGTACGAGGCGCCGCGCGCGCGAATGAAAGAGGTCGATCACTGGATCGGGTTCTGGAACGATGTCCAGGTCGAATGAATTCGTCGCCTGACAAGCTTCTAGCAGGCGACGTGCCTCAGCCTGAACCCTGCTTTGCGGCAACGGTTGTGGCGATCCAAATACCGAGACACACTGCGATCACGCCGATCACGAGGTTCAACGTGATTGGTTCGTCGACGAGTTGAGTGGCGAGCAGCGCTGCTGCGATCGGGTTTAACGTCATGGTGTTGGCTACCTGCGTCGGCGTTGCGCGCTGCAGCGCCAGCACCCAGAGAATGAAAGCGAGCGCGCCGCCGCCGACTCCCAAATAGACGCCCGCGATCCATTGCGGTGGACCAAAGTCGGCGAGAACCGAAATGCGACCGGTAGCAACACCGGCCAGCGTGAGCGCCGCCGCGCCAAATCCCATGCCGACCGCGAGAAATCCGAGGGCGCTCGATCTCTGCATCAACGGGCGCGACAGGACGTTGTAGACTGCCATGCACAAACCGCGCCACGCGCCTTCGGGTGCAGCTGAAAGACCGGAGGCGAGTGCGGCGGCGACGCCGAGCACGGCGATGCCGACGCCGAGCGATTTGCGCATCGTCAGCGCCTCGACGCCGAGCACGGCGCCTACCACCATGGTGGAGAGCGGCAGCGTCGCAAGCGCAAGGCTGGCGCGGGCCGCCGTCGTATAGGACATCGCGATGTTGTAGAGGACGAAGAACACGCCGAAGAAGGCGAAGCCCAGCGCGGCGACAGCAGGAAGATCAGCGCGTTGCGGCCATTTTGCCCGAAGCAGGAGTGCCGCCGGCAGCACGCAGAGAAAGCCGATGCCCCAGCGCAGAACGGTAAGCGTGAGTGGGTCGGCATCGCCGACCAGATAGCGCGTGACCGCCGCGGCCGTGCCGCCGAGCGCGCTCGAGACCATTGCGATCAGGACGCCGAGCCCCAATCCCGCCTCCTGCCCAGGCGAACACGGATATGGCATTTTCCTGGTCGGCATCGTGTCCGCAACTACCTCGGAGGTATCCATGCCGCGCGAGAAAGGCTTTGCGGCGGTGCTTCGCTGGTGGCGACAGCGCCGCGGCTGGTCGCAGCTCGATCTGGCGCAACGCGCAGATATCTCGCAGCGTCACCTAAGCTTCTTGGAGCTCGGACGTGCCTCGCCGAGCCGCGACATGGTCGTCCAGTTGGCCGCGACTCTCGATCTTCCATTCCGGCAGCAAAACGCCTTGCTGCTCGCTGCCGGTTTTGCCCCGCTTTGGCGCGAGAGCGAGCTCAGCGCACCCGAGCTCGTGCAAGTGCGCAAAGCGCTCGATTACATCATGGACCAGCAGGAGCCCTTTCCGGCGGTCGCGGTCGACCGCCACTGGAACATGCTCAAGGCGAACGGCGGCATGATGCGGCTCACGGAGTTTCTCGTTGGGCCCTTGGCGCCGGACGCCAAGGTCAATCTCGCCGATGCTTTGGTGGCGCCCGACGTGTTGCGCCCGTTCCTGGTCAATTGGGAGGATGTGGTGCGCTATTTCATCCGAAGCGTGGAAGCCGATGCCGCCGCGGACGGCACGCCTGAGAGCGCCGAGCTGTTGGACCGGCTGCTGGCCCATAAGGGCGTCCGCGAGGTGCTGAACGAGCTCCCGCTCGAGATCGGCGCGAGCCCGGTCCTGCCCATGCATTTCCGCAAACACGACGTATCGCTGCAACTGTTCACTACAATCGCGACCTTGGGCACTCCCCAGGACATTACGGCGCAAGAGTTGCGCGTTGAATCGTTTTTTCCGATGGACGATGAGAGCGCGAGAACGCTGCGCAGTTGGGCGGCGAAACCAAAATCGCACGGCGTTTGAAGGATAGCGCTACTCGGATCAGCGTGGTCGCAGCAGGACGCATCCCGGCATGTTTGCTCTCCTGCCATCGCGCGTGAGTTCGTTCGTCTAAGCGGTGTTGGCAGCGCTCGTGGCATCTGCAACGACATGATAGGATGCGAGCGGAGCTGAGCACGGGATGCCATGAGACTTTGCCGACGCGAGTTTCTCCATCTGTCAGCGGCTGCTCCCGCGCTTGCGCTCGTCTCATCCAGCGCACGGGCGCAAGCGCAGGAGTTTCCCGCCAGGCCGGTGCGGATCATCACGCATTCGGCGCCGGGCGGCTCCCCGGACGCCCTGTTGCGGATCGTCGCCGACCGCCTGTCG
>VAZM01000096.1 GCA_005883135.1 Alphaproteobacteria bacterium | reverse complement strand
AAGGCGGCAACCTCACTGTCGACGATCAGCGCAACGGCAAGCAGTGGACGTTCACCAATATCGACCTGAGCGTGACCCGGCCCAAGGGGGGCGGCATCGCGGTTACGCTCGGCTCGCAAGGCGGCGAGCGGCCCTGGCACGTGCGCGCGGCGATGACGCCGGGCCAACAACTTGGCCACCGCATCATCGACGTCGAGACGCAGAAACTTTCCACCAAAGACGTGATGCTCGCCATGCGGGTGAGCGCGGACCAATACGAGGTTGACCTGCCACTATCCGGCCGCATCCGCGCCGACGTCGGTCCCGACGGTGTTCCGCATATGCTCGAGGGCCGCGTGCTGGTGGAGAAGGGGATCATCGTCGATCTCGAGGACCCGCTCGTGCGCATTCCCATCGAGCGCGCTGAGATCAGTCTCGATTGGGACAAGAGTCGGCGGGCGCTGACGGCGCCGTTTCAGATCGTCTCCGGCGGCAACCGCGTCACGCTGCTCGCGCAGTTCGATGCGCCAAACGACGGCAGCGGTATTTGGGGGCTGCAAATCTCCGGCGGCAGCGCGGTGCTCGCGGCCGCGCCGATCGACCCGAATGCGCTGATCCTCAATCGCGTCCAGCTGCGGTTGCGCATCGATGCCAACAAGCAACGCGTCGATCTCGAGCCGAGCGAAATCGGCAACACCGACCTCGGCGTGGCGCTCAACGGCAGCCTCGATTTTTCCGGCGACGATCCGCGGCTGACGCTCGGGATTGCCGGCACGCGCATGTCGGTTGCGGCGCTCAAGCGGCTGTGGCCGCTCACCGTGGCAACGAAGGTGCGCGCCTGGGTGCTCGACCACGTGCAAGCCGGCACCGTCGAGCGGCTGGACATCTCGACCAATGCGCTGTGGTCCACGCTCAAGTCGAGCGGCCCGCCGCTGCCGGACGACGGTTTGTTGATCCAGATCACAGGCAACGGCGCCGAGGTCCGGCCGGTCGAAGGTTTGCCGGCGATCCGCGACGCTGACGTCAACATGCACATTTCCGGCCGCACCGCCGTGATCAATGTCGGCCGCGGCAACGTGGACATAGCGCCCGGGCGCAAGCTCTCCATCACCAACGGTTCCTTCGAAGTGCCCGACACGTTCCCCAAGGCGCCGCCGGCGAAGGTGCGCTTCCGCCTCGACGGCTCGGTGCCGGCGGCGGTCGAGCTTCTGAACATGCAACGGCTGCGCGACTATTCGAGCGCGCCGGTCGAGTCCGCGACCAGCCGCGGCACGCTCACCGCCCAGGTGACGCTCGCGATGCCGCTCAAAGAGGATCTGCCGCCCGGATCCACGCTCTACACGATCAATATGGACGTGGCGAACTTTGCCGCCGAACGCATGGTGATGGGGCAGAAGGTCGAGGCGCAGCTGCTCAAGGTGACCGCCAACAATGTCGGCCACTGGATCAGGGGTGACGTCAAGATCAACGGCATTCCTTCCGTGCTCGACTACCGCAAACCGCGCGACGGCGACGCCGACGTGCGCGTGCAGGCCACGCTCGACGAGACCGCGCGCAGCAAATTCGGCTTCGATCTCGGTGGGCTCCTGACTGGGCCGGTGCCGATCAAACTCAGCGGACGCGTTGCGGCAAACGACGGCGACAGCCGCTTTGCCATGGAGGCGGATCTCAGCCAGGCCAAGATCGACAACCTGCTGCCCGGCTGGCTGAAGCCTCCCGGCCGCCCGGCACGCGCGAGCTTCACGCTGATCAACAAGCCGGGCTCGACGCGGATCGAAGATTTGGTGGTGGAAGGGGCCGGCGCTTCGGTCAAAGGTGCCGTCGAGGTCGATGCCTCGGGCGACGTGGTCTCGGCGAATTTCCCCGCGTTTGCGCTTGCCGACGGTGACAAGGCGACGCTCAAGGCGGAGCGGGGCAGCGACGGTGCCCTGCGGGTGAGCATGCGCGGCGACGTCTTTGACGCACGCGGCTTCGTCAAATCGACGCTGACCGGTCCCGGCAGCAGCAGCAACAAGCAGAAGCAGGACAAGGATATCGATGTTGACGTGAAGATCGCCACGGTGATCGGCTTCAACGGCGAGACCTTGCGCGGGCTCGATCTGCGCGCCTCGCGCCGTAGCGGCGTTATCACCAGTCTGGCGTTGAACGGCAAGCTCGGGCGCGATGCGCCGCTCACCGGCGAGCTGCGCGGGCGCGGCCGCCAGGTCATCGTGCTTGAGTCCAACGACGCCGGCGCTTTCTTCCGCTTCAACGACATCTACCCGAAGCTTACCGGCGGCGAGATGTGGGTGTCGCTCGATCCGCAGAGCGCGGAGCTTTCGCCGCAGGAAGGCACGCTCAACATTCGCGACTTCGTGGTGCGCGGAGAGACCGCGCTCGAGCGCGTCGCCGCCGCGCCGCAACAAGCCGGCGGCCAATCGCCGGGCGTCGAGTTCTCGCGTCTGTGGGTCCAGTTCACCCGGTCGACCGGCCGCTTCACCATCCGCGACGGCCTGCTCAAAGGCCCGGCGATCGGCGGCACCGTCGATGGATACATCGACTACCATCGCGACGAGGTGCGCATGCGCGGCACCTTCGTTCCGCTCTACGGGCTCAACAACATGTTCGGCCAGCTGCCGATCGTCGGGCCGTTCCTCGGCGGCAGCAACGAAGGCCTGCTCGGGGTGACCTATGAAGTGGTCGGGCCGCCGAGCACGCCGGTGCTGCGCGTCAATCCGATTTCTGCGGTGGCGCCGGGCTTGTTGCGCGAGTTCTTCGAGTTCCCCGGCGGCAACGTCCCGCTGCCGGCGCAGAGCTACGCCGAGCCGGGCCGCTACTAGTGCCGAGGCCGTCTTCGCTCCACCCGCTGTGATTACACCGGCCGCAGCGTCCTCGATTCGTCATGCGCGGGCAGAAGCGCGTCGAAGACGCGCGTAATGGCAAACCGCCGCCCGGTTACACCGGCCGCAACAATACGTGCCGTTTTCTGCCCAGCGACAGCTTGATGACGCCTTCCGCACTGAGATCGCGCGGCGTGAGCATCATCTTCTCGTCGGCGACCGTGACGTCATTGACCCTGAGGCCACCACCCTTGATCTGCCGGCGCGCCTCGCCCTTGGACGATACCAATCCGACGTGAACGGCGGCGTCGAGCACGCTGAGAACCGCCTCGAGCTTGCCGCTGGCAATTTCGACGGTCGGCAGCGTCTCGGCGAGCGCGCCTTCCTCGAAGGTGCGCCGCGCGGTTTCGGCCGCCTGCTCGGCGGCGGCGCGGCCATGCAACAACGCGGTCGTCTCGGTCGCCAGGATCTTTTTCGCCTCGTTCAGCTCTTGCCCCTTGAGCCGGCCAAGACGCGCGATCTCCTCGAGCGGCAGTTCGGTGAACAGCTTGAGCAGACGGCCGACGTCGCCGTCCTCGCAGTTGCGCCAGAACTGCCAATAATCGTAGGGGCTCATCATTTCGGCGTTGAGCCACACCGCGCCTGTCTCGGTCTTGCCCATCTTGCTGCCGGAGGAGGTCGTCAACAGCGGCGTGGTCAGGGCGAACAGCTGAACGTTGAGCAGCCGGCGGCCGAGGTCGATGCCGTTGACGATGTTTCCCCACTGGTCGGATCCGCCCATCTGCAGAACACAGCCGTGGCGCTTGTGGAGTTCCACGAAGTCGTACGCCTGCAGGATCATGTAGTTGAACTCGAGAAACGTCAGCGGCTGCTCGCGCTCAAGGCGAAGCTTCACCGAGTCGAACGTCAGCATCTTGTTGATGGTGAAATGCCGCCCGACGTCGCGCAGGAAAGGAATGTAATGCAGCTGATCGAGCCACTCGGCGTTGTTCGCCATGACGGCACCGGTGCCGGCGCCGAAATCGAGGAAGCGGGAGAAGACGTTGCGGATCGAGGCGATATTGCTCTCGATCTGCGCGTCGCTGAGCAGCGAGCGGGTTGTGTCCTTGCCCGACGGGTCGCCGATCTTGCTGGTGCCGCCGCCCATCAGCGCGATCGGGCGATGGCCGCTCTTTTGCAGCCACCGCAACATCATGATCGTGAGCAGATTGCCGATATGGAGGCTGGGCGCGGTGGCATCGAAGCCGACATAGGCGGTGATCGGCCCGTCCGTCGCCTTGGCATCGAGGTCCTCGGCGTCCGAAACCTGATGGATGAATCCTCGTTCCGCGAGAATGCGCAGGAAATCGGACTTGTAGGCGCTCATGCCTGTCGCCTCTTTTTATCGCCTCTTTTGCATCGGTGGTGTAACAGGTCCAGCGCGGGATTCAACTCGAGGACGCCGGCATGGCGCGTGCGGTAGCGATCGGCCTGATGAGCGGCACCTCCTATGACGGGGTGGATGTGGCGCTCGTCGAGACCGACGGCGAAGGCATTGGCCGCCTCGGGCCGACCGGCTACCGCCCCTACAGCGACCCCGAGCGCGACGTCGTGCGCCGCGCGATCGCGGCTGCCGCCAATCTCACCGAGCGCAGCGCACGGCCCGCCATGCTCGCCAAGGCCGAGGAGATGGTCACCGACATGCACGCCGAGGCAGTCGAGGCGTTCCTGGCGGCGAACGGGATGCCGGCGGGCGACGTCGCGGTGGTCGGCTTCCACGGGCAGACCGTGCTGCATCGTCCCGACCGCGGCCTCACCATTCAGCTCGGCAACGGCGCGGCGCTCGCCGGCAGGCTCGGCATTCCCGTGGTCTACGACTTTCGCGCCGCCGATGTTGCCGCTGGCGGGCACGGCGCGCCGATGGTGCCGGTATTTCATCGCGCGATGCTGCGCCTGCTCAAGCGCGCGCACCCCGTCGGCGTGCTCAATCTCGGCGGCGTCGCCAATGTCACCTTCATCGACGGCAACGGCGAGCTCGTTGCTTGCGACACCGGACCCGGCAACGCGCTGATCGACGACTTTGTTCGCCTGCGCACCGGACAGCCACAGGATGACGGCGGACGCGTTGCCGCCGCGGGCAATGTCGACGAGGCGGCGGTGGCGCGCGTGCTGGCGCATCCGTTTTTTTCCCAGCCGCCGCCCAAATCGCTCGATCGCAATGCGTTCCGTCACTGGGTGGCGGAGGAAGGCCGGCTTGCCAGCAAGAGCACGCCGGACGGCGCCGCGACGCTCACGGCCGTCACCGCCGCGGCGGTGGCGCGCGCCGCTGCCGCGCTGCCGCACCCCCCGGCGGGCTGGATCGTCGCCGGCGGCGGCACGCGCAATCCGACGCTGATGCGCATGCTGGCGCAGCGCCTCGCCCCGGCGCCGATCGAGACGGCTGGCGCCGTCGGCTGGTCGGCCGATGCGCTCGAGGCGCAGGCCTTTGCCTATCTTGCCGTACGCGCGCTCAAGGGCTTGCCGCTCACCTTTCCCAGCACGACCGGTGTGCCGCGGCCGCTGACCGGCGGGATCCTGGCGCGGCCGTAGCGAAGCACGCGCGCCCGTCTCCCGCGCACGATACGCTGACGCGATGCGCAGAACTTCTACCTGCTGAGATCGCGGATCACACGCTCGATGCCCTTCACCACGCGTGCCACCTTCTCCGCGTCGACCTTGTCCGCGGTGTCGCTTGCGCGGTGGTAGTGCGGATAGCGAAACGGCGCCGTATCCGTGACCATCACGGCTTGAAAGCCCTGCTCGGCAAAAGCCCAATGATCCGACCAACCGATGCCCGGAATGAAGCCTGGCGCCACTCCGCCGATGCTCGGGAAGGCCGTATGCGAGCGGAATGATCGCACCGTCTTCCACACGAGCGCGCGCGAGCCCAGCATGCCGACGAACGCAACAAAGTCGCCGCGATCGGGAAAGATGAGGCCGAACGGCGCCGGATAGACCTGGCTTCCTGGTTCGCTCGAGTAAAAGCCGATGGTCTCGAGCGAATACATCGCCGCTACGCGCTCGTTGCGCCGAGCGAGCGCGCGCGCATAGTTGAGGCTGCCCATCGCTTCGGTCCTGAAATAGGGCGGCTCTTCATTGACGAAGAGCACGAAGCGGACGCGCTTGCTGCCGACCGCGTCGAGGTCGCGCAACAGGCGCGCTAGCTCGATGACCGCGGCGGCGCCGCTGGCATTGTCGTTGGCGCCGGGTGAGCCGAACACGCTGTCGTAATGCGCCCCGACGACGATTACCTCGGGATCGGCGCCTGCTCCTGCCGGCTCGACGGCGACCTCGATGTTGCGCACCGGTTTGCCGTCGGTCAAAAATTCCTGGCGGCCGACAACATAGCCGAAGGATGCGAGCGTCGTTTCGATGTAGCGCGCGACCTTCTCGAGTTCCTCGTAATGGGCGACGTTGTGCTCGCGCGCGGCAATGGTCGCGATGTGGCGCGCGAGCGCTTGCGCCAACGCCGCTTCATCGGGCGTGAGTGGCGGCAGCGGGCCGCGATGCGGCTTGCCGGGCACCGCTGTCATGTAATGCAACGCCCCGTAGCCGGCGGCTGCGAGGGCGAGAAGGAGCACAATGATGAACAATGACATCCGTCGCGCCATCGCCTTCTCGGGGCGAGCGGTTGCGCGGATAGAACAAGCTCAAGCCGCGCTCGGCTTGCGCTCCGTTTTCAGGCGCTTGTCGAGATAGGCGCCGATCGACTGCATCAACGCGTCGACCTTGCCGTCGAAGAAATGATTGGCGCCGGGGATCACCTTCTGCTCGATCACGATGCCCTTCTGGGTTTTGAGCTTCTCCACCAGCCCGCAGACGTCCTTGTGCGGCACCACGGCATCCTTGTCGCCGTGAACGATCATGCCCGAGGAGGGACACGGCGCGAGGAAGGAAAAATCGTAGAGGTTGGCGGGCGGGGCAATGGAGATGAATCCCTCAATCTCGGGCCGGCGCATGAGCAGCTGCATGCCGATCCAGGCGCCGAAGGAAAAGCCGGCGATCCAGCAGCTTCTCGCCTCCGGATTGATAGACTGCGCCCAGTCGAGCGCCGAAGCCGCATCCGAGAGCTCGCCCTGGCCGTGATCGAAGGAGCCCTGGCTGCGCCCAACGCCCCGGAAATTGAAGCGCAGCACGGAAAAGTTCCGGTGCGCGAAGGCATAATAGAGCTGGTAGATGATTTGATGGTTCATCGTGCCGCCGAACTGGGGATGGGGGTGGAGCACGATGCCGATCGGGGCGTTGCGCTGGCGCGCAGGGTGATAACGGCCCTCGATGCGCCCCGCGGCGCCGGTGAAGATGACCTCGGGCATTGCAACCTCGATTGGAACTTGAGGGCGACTCGCGGGCGCGTCCTCTTGAGCGCGCTTGACGGCTACGGCGAGCCCACGTAAGTATTTAGAACCATTCCAGATTTTGGCAAGCGGCGTCGCCGGCGCCGGGCGGCGGTCGCGGCGGGCGCTTTCTAGCATGGGTGCGGGGGCAAAAAGCAAGGGTTTCGGAGGGTGTTGGACGCGCCATAGTCGTTGCGCCAGCGCCACGATCCGCATTAATCCACGGCCATGACCGAGCGCATCTATCTCGATTGGAACGCGACCGCGCCGCTGCGCAGCGAAGCGCGCGCCGCTGCGCTTGCCGCGCTCGACGTCATTGGCAATCCGTCCTCGGTGCACGGGGAGGGCCGCGCGGCGCGCAGGCTGATCGAGCAAGCGCGCGAACAGGTGGCGGCGCTCGTGGGAGCCGAGCCTCGTAACGTGGTGTTCACCTCGGGCGGGACCGAGGCCAACATGTTGGCGCTCGTGCCCCTGGCGGCGCGCGAGCGACTTCTAACCTCCGCAATCGAGCATCCCTCGGTGCTTGCGGGCGGTCGGTTCCCGGCCGGGAACGTCGACCGCTTGCCGGTGACCGGGGATGGCCAAATCGACCTTGCGGCGCTCGAACAGCGCCTGGCTGCGCTCCGGGACCGAGCGCTCGTGTCGATCATGGCCGCCAACAACGAAACCGGCGTCATCCAGCCCGTCGCGCAGGTAGCGCGCCTCGTCCACTCCGCGGGCGGCCTCCTGCACGTCGACGCGGTCCAGGCCGCGGGTCGAATTGGTTGGGATATCAACGCCATGGGTGCCGATCTCGTCACCCTGTCCGCGCATAAGGTCGGGGGTCTCAAGGGGGTGGGCGCGCTGATCGGGCGCACCGGGCTCGATGCTTTCAAGCCGCTCATAACCGGCGGCGGGCAGGAGCGCGGCGCGCGCGCCGGCACCGAGAACGTGGCGGGGATCGCGGGGTTCGGCGCCGCGGCGGCGGCCGCTTGCGCCTCTCTTGCTGCCGAGGCCGCGCGCACGGGGGCGCTGCGCGAGCGGCTCGAGACCGGCCTCAAGGCGGCTTCGCCGCAGGTTGTGGTTTTCGGCATCGAGGCCGAGCGGCTGCCCAATACGACGCTGTTCGCGGTTCCAGGCATGAAGGCGGAAACCGCCGTCATCGCTTTCGACCTCGAAGGGGTCGCTGTGTCCGCGGGTGCGGCCTGCTCCTCCGGCAAGGTTCAGGCCTCGCACGTGCTTGCGGCCATGGGAGTTCCACCGCAGCTCGCGCGCGCCGCCGTGCGCGTCAGCCTCGGGCCGACGACCACGGAATCGGACGTAGAGGGCTTTATCGCAGCTTGGATTAAGCTGTCGGGATCATTACTTACACAGTCACAAGGCATCGCCGCCTGAAGCGAACCGCGAGGCTCACGCCAAGCCAGGATAGAACGACCATAACCGACCGATCCAACCCGCGGTCCTTGAAACCGCAGCGGAGGGAAGAATGCCGGCCGTACCACAGACCGTCGATCAGGTCCGCCGTATCGACGTCGACCAGTATAAATACGGATTCGTCACGGACATCGAATCCGACAAGGCCCCCAAGGGGCTTTCCGAAGACATCGTCCGCTTCATTTCGGCAAAGAAGAACGAGCCCGAGTGGATGCTCGCTTGGCGGCTCGACGCCTATCGCCGCTGGCTCACCATGCGCGAGCCGCGCTGGGCGCGGGTGAGCCATAGTCCGATCGATTACCAGAACATCTATTACTACGCCGCGCCCAAGAAGAAGGACGGGCCGAAGTCGCTCGAGGAGATCGATCCCGAGATCCTCAAGACCTACGAAAAGCTCGGCATTCCGCTGCGCGAGGTGGCGGTGCTGGAGCGCGTGACGCCGCCCGAGGGAGAAAGCGAGCAGGAGGGAAACGGCTACGGGCGCGTAGCGGTCGATGCGGTGTTCGATTCGGTGTCGGTGGCGACGACCTTCAAGCAGGAGCTGGCCAAGGCCGGCGTCCTGTTCATGCCGATTTCCGAGGCGCTGCAGACGCACCCCGAGATGGTGAAGAAGTACATCGGCACGGTGGTGCCGATCTCCGACAATTTCTACGCCACGCTCAATTCCGCGGTGTTCTCCGACGGATCGTTCGTCTATGTGCCACGGGGCGTGCGCTGCCCGATGGAGCTGTCCACCTACTTCCGCATCAACGAGCGCGACACCGGCCAGTTCGAGCGCACCCTGATCATCGCCGACAAAGGTTCTTACGTGAGCTATCTCGAAGGCTGCACCGCGCCGATGCGGGACGAGAACCAGCTGCATGCCGCGGTGGTCGAGCTCATCGCCCTCGAGGACGCCGAGATCAAATATTCGACCATCCAGAACTGGTATCCGGGCGACGCCACTGGGCGCGGCGGCGTCTACAATTTCGTGACCAAGCGCGGCGACTGCCGCGGCAAGAACTCGAAGATTTCCTGGACCCAGCTCGAGACCGGCTCGGCCATCACCTGGAAATATCCGAGTTGCATCCTGCGCGGCGACAATGCGCGCGGTGAATTCTATTCGATCGCGATTTCCAACGGCCATCAGCAGGTCGATTCGGGCACAAAGATGCTGCATCTCGGCAAGAACACCACCAGCCGGATCATCTCCAAGGGCATCGCCGCCGGCCGCTCCAACAACACCTATCGTGGGCTGGTGATGGCGCATCCGCGGGCGAAGGGCGCGCGCAATTTCACCAACTGCGACTCGCTCCTCATCGGCGACAAGTGCGGCGCCCATACCGTGCCCTACATCGAGGCGAAGAATTCTTCCGCCGTGTTCGAGCACGAGGCGACCACCTCGAAAATCTCGGAGGACACGCTGTTCTATTGCCGCCAGCGCGGGCTGTCGGCCGAGGACGCCGTGGCGTTGGTGGTCAACGGCTTCGTCAAGGACGTATTGCAGCAACTGCCGATGGAGTTTGCGGTCGAGGCGCAGAAGCTGATCTCGATCAGCCTGGAAGGCAGCGTGGGGTAAAGATGCATCTGTTGGAAATAAAGAACCTGCACGTCGAGGTCGACGGCAAGAAAATCCTCAACGGCCTCGAGCTTTCCGTCGGCGCCGGCAGCGTGCATGCGCTCATGGGACCGAACGGCTCGGGCAAATCGACGCTTGCGCACGTGCTTGCCGGCAAGGCCGACTATGTCGTCACGCAAGGGGAGGTGCTGCTCGACGGCGAGGATATTCTCGCGCTCGCGCCCGAGGAACGCGCCGCCAAGGGCCTGTTCCTCGCCTTCCAATACCCGTTGGAAATTCCCGGCGTCGCCACCATGACGTTCCTTCGCACCGCGCTCAATGCCCAGCGCAAGCAGCGCGGCGAGGCCGAACTTTCCACGCCCGAGTTCCTCAAGCGCGTGCGCGAGGTCGCGGGCAAGCTCGGCATCGAGCAGGAGATGCTGCGGCGCGGGGTCAATGTCGGCTTCTCCGGCGGCGAGAAGAAGCGTAACGAGATCCTGCAGATGGCGCTGTTGCAGCCGCGGCTGTGCGTGCTCGACGAGACCGATTCCGGCCTCGACATCGACGCGCTCAAGACCGTTGCCGACGGGGTCAATGCGCTACGCTCGCCCGCGCGCGGCTTCATCATGATCACTCACTATCAGCGGCTGCTCAACTACATCGTGCCGGACGTGGTCCACGTGCTCTCGCGCGGCCGCATCGTGAAGACCGGCAACAAGGAGCTGGCGCTCGATCTCGAGGCGACCGGCTACGTGCAATACCAAGAAGAGATGGCGTGAGCTTGCGATGAACGCGGAAGTGCGCCCGATCAAGACTGCGGCCGAGACGGCGCTCGCGACGAGCTTCGCCGCGGTCAAGCGCGCGCTTCCCGGTCCGGCGACGGTCGGCGTGCTGCGCGAGGACGCGTTCCGCCGTTTCGAAACCGAAGGCCTGCCGCATCGGCGCGTGGAGGAGTGGAAATATACCGACCTGCGCGCGCTCATGCGCGAGGCAAAGCCGCTCGCCGGCGTGCCCGACGCGGCGGCAAAGGCCCGTGCCAAGGCTGCGCTCGCCACGCTCGCCGCCGTCGACGCGCGCAGCATCGTGTTTGTCGACGGTGCCCTCGTGCCCGAACTCTCGGATCTCGATGGACTCGAGGCGGGCCTCACCATCCGCTCCATGGCGCAGGCATTGGCGGCCGGTGACGGCGACCTTCTCGCCCATCTCGGCCGGCTCGTGCCCACGGACGACGTCGCGGTCGCGCTCAACACCGCGTTCATGGGCGACGGCGCGCTGATCCATGTCGCGCCGGGCGTCGCGCTCGCGCAGCCGATCCACCTCGTGTTCGTGAACGCCGGCAGCGAGGCCGCCTCGGTATTCGCCCGCTCCCTCGTCGTGATCGAAGATGGCGCGCGCGCGATGCTGCTCGAAAGCCACGTCGGTTGTTCGGACGCGAGCGACCATCAAGTCAACGCGGTGCTCGAGCTCAAGGTCGGCGATGCCGCTCACGTCGATCACATCAAGATCACCGGCGAGGGCGCGGGCGCGCTGCATGTCTCTTCGCTGATGGCCGCCATCGGCGCGCATGCCCGCTTCAACGAGTTTCTGTTCACGACCGGCGGCGGCGTCGTGCGCAACCAGGTTTTCGTGTGCTTCGGCGGCGAGGGCACGGTCGCCGGTATCCGCGGCGCGACCTTGCTCCAAGGCCATCAGCACGCCGACACCACCTTGGTGGCCGAGCACGCCGCAGCCGAATGCACCAGCCGTGAGGTGTTCAAATCGGTGCTCGACGAGCATGGCCGCAGCGTGTTCCAAGGCAAGATCATCGTGCGCCCGCACGCGCAGAAGACCGACGCCAAGATGGCGACCCACGCGCTGCTGCTCTCGGAGACGGCGGAGGCCGACAACAAGCCCGAGCTCGAAATCTTCGCCGACGACGTCCAGTGCGGTCACGGCGCGACCTCGGGCGCTCTCGAGCAAGAGCTGTTGTTCTACCTCAAGGCGCGCGGCATTCCGGCCAAAGAGGCCGAGGCGCTGCTCATCCAGGCCTTCGTCGGCGAGGCGGTGGAGGGGATCGAGCACGCCGGCTTGCGCGACGCGCTGATCGACCGTGTCGTGGCCTGGCTCAAGGCGCGGGAGTAGTTTTGCGACGTCATCGCTGGGCATAGCGCGTTGAAGACGCGCGTAAACGCGCTTATGACCCGGCGATCCATCTTCTTACGAAAAGGATGGATGCGCGGGTCAAGTCCGCGCATGACGAAGAGGAAAGAATCGCGAGCTGAGCACATGCATCCTGCGGTCAAGAACGGGGCCTACGACGTCGAGCGCATTCGCGAGGATTTTCCCATCCTCGCCATGCAGGTCTACGGCAAGCCGCTCGTCTATCTCGACAACGCCGCCTCGGCGCAGAAGCCAAGCGCGGTGCTGGAGCGCATCGCGCACGCCTACACCGCCGAATACGCCAATGTGCATCGCGGATTGCATTACCTCGCCAATGCCGCGACCGAGGCGTACGAGGACGCGCGCGAGAAGGTGCGCGCTTTTCTCAACGCCGCCCGCAAGGAAGAAATCATCTTCACCCGCAACGCCACCGAGGCCATCAATCTCGTCGCCTATACCTTCGGCCGCGAACGCATCAAGGCCGGCGATGAGATCGTGCTCTCGATCATGGAGCACCATTCCAACGTGGTGCCGTGGCATTTCTTGCGCGAGCGCCAGGGCGCGGTGATCAAGTGGGCGCCGGTCGATGAGGAGGGCAATTTCCTCGTCGAGGAATTCGAGAAGCTGCTTTCGCCGCGCACCAAGCTGGTGGCGATCACCCACATGTCCAACATGCTCGGCACGCTGGTGCCGGTGAAGGAGGTCGTGCGCCGCGCGCACGCGCGCGGCATTCCGGTTCTGCTCGACGGCGCGCAGGCGGCCGTTCACCTCGAGGTCGACGTGCAGGACATCGGCTGTGATTTCTACGCGGTGACCGGGCACAAGCTCTACGGGCCGACCGGCATCGGCGTGCTCTACGGCAAGCACGAGCATCTCGAGGCCATGCCGCCGTTCAACGGCGGGGGCGAGATGATCCGCGAGGTGTTCGAGGACCGCGTCACCTACGGTGAGCCGCCGCACAAATTCGAGGCCGGCACGCCGCCGATCGTGCAGGCGATCGCGCTTGGCGCCGCCATCGACTATATCGACTCGATCGGTAAACCGCGCATCCGCGCCCACGAGGCCTCGCTGGTCGGCTACGCCCACGAACGGCTGCGCGAGATCAACTCGCTGCGCATCTTCGGGACGGCGAAAGACAAGGGCCCGATCGTGTCCTTCGACCTCAAGGGCGCGCATCCGCACGATATCGCAACCATCATCGATCGCGCCGGCGTGGCCGTGCGCGCCGGCACCCATTGCGTGATGCCGCTGCTCGCCCGTTTCGGGGTGAGCGCCACCTGCCGGGCGTCTTTCGGGCTTTACAATACGCGCGCCGAGGTCGACGGGCTTGCGCAAGCCTTGATCAAGGCGCAGGGTTTCTTCGCATGAGCGACGATCCGCAAAAGCTCCCCGCGGCGCCTGCCGAGCCCTCGGCCGCGACGCCGCTTGCGCCCGGCGCGCCTGCCGCGGCGCCCTCGGCGCTGCCGGAGGGCGAATTGGCGCGGCTCACGGACGACGTCATTGCCGCGCTGAAGACCGTCTATGATCCGGAAATTCCCTCCGACATTTACGAGCTGGGTCTCGTCTACAAGATCGACATCGCCGACGACCGCGCGGTCACCGTTGAGATGACGCTCACCACGCCCAACTGTCCCTCGGCGCAGGAACTGCCGATCATGGTGGAGAACGCGGTCGCGAGCGTCCCCGGGGTGGGCGAGGTCAAGGTCAACATCGTATGGGATCCGCCCTGGGATCCGAGCCGCATGTCGGACGAAGCGCGGGCCGTGCTCAATATGTGGTGAAAGAGTTGCGGCTCGAGCGCGTGATCGAGACCTGCCTCTACGTCGATGATCTCGACCGCGCGGCGCGTTTCTACGAGCAGGTGCTGGGGCTTGCTGCACTGACCAGCGACGCGCGCTTTCGCGCCTATGATGTCGGCGGTCAAAGCGTGTTGCTGCTGTTTCACCGCGGCTCGACGCTCGAAACCGTGCGCATGCCGGGCGGCACGATCCCGCCGCACGACGGCCATGGACCGCTGCACATGGCATTTGCCGTTGCCGCTGACGCATTGCCACAATGGGAGCAACGGCTCGCCGAGGAAGGGGTGGCTGTCGAAGGCCGCACCAGTTGGTCGCGCGGCGGGCGCAGCATCTACTTCCGCGATCCGGACGGGCACCTGCTGGAGCTGGCAACGCCGGGGCTATGGGCGATCTACTAAGGCGTGCACTCTTTGACCGTCCAGCAGTCCAGCCCCAAACAAACGTCTTGCTCGCGGAGGGTGTGACATGCGGATGGCGGTCATGGCGGCGGGTGCCGTGGGAGGTTATTTCGGCGGACGGGTGGCGGCCGCTGGACACGATGTGGTGTTCATTGCACGCGGCGCACATGGGGATGCACTTCGCCGGGACGGCCTCAAGATTGAAAGCGCTCTCGGCGACCTTCATCTAAAGAAGGTCAACGTCACCGATGATCCGAAGCGGGTCGGACCAGTCGACGTCGTGCTATTTGCCGTAAAGCTTTGGGATACCGAGACGGCGGGTGAGCAGACCCGCGCGTTGGTCGGCCCCAACACCCGTGTCATCACCCTTCAGAACGGCGTTGACAGCGTTGAACGGCTCTCCCCGTTTCTTGGAGATGAGGCCACGATTGCTGGAACGACCTACGTGGTCACGAACATCGCGGGGCCTGGTGTGATCCGCCACACCGGCACATTGGCCAAAATCCACTGCGGCCGTCTCGACGGTCGTCCCGATGCTGTGCTCGAAGGTTATGCGCAGCAAATGAAGGCTGCTGGCATCGATATAATGGCGACGGGGGAGATGCTTCTCGAAATCTGGAAGAAATTTGTTTTGCTCTCGGGCACCTCGGGGATCACGGCGAGCACGCGCCAGCCGCTCGGTGTTATCCGCGACGACGCAGACATGCGTACTTTCTTCTTCAGGCTGATGCACGAGACGATGACCGTTGGTCGTGCGGCCGGCGTCCCTTTTCCGCCGTACTTTCAGACAGAGCTGGAGCGTTCGGTGGCGGGTTTTGCGCCGATGATGAAGGCCTCGATGGCAAACGACCTTCACGCGGGTAACCGCCTCGAACTGGACTGGCTTGCCGGTAAGGTTGTCGCTCTGGGACGCAAATACGGTATCCCAACGCCTGGCCAGGAAGCGGTCTACGCGATCTTAAAGCCATATCGAATGGGGCGCGAACGGTAGCGCACTCCGCACGTCGAACGTTGCCGGTGAGAGTGAGGGTTGCGACACTGCCTCTTAGGGCGGTCAGGCGTGTTTACCTGCGGGCGCGGTCTGGAAAAATCACCCCGTGCAGCAATCTTTCGGGTCTGGTTATGTCAACCCGGTTAGTTGCAAGCTAAGCATCCGCAGCCGCTCGCGCGCCGTGTCGTCATAGGCTTGCGGATTTGCCTTCGACCGCTGCAGTCCGTTGTAAAAGTGCCCGGAGGTTCCGTCGAGCTCGTCTGCCACCGCGAGGTTCAGAATCGCGTCCGCTCCCTCCTCGACCGTACTGATAGGCGTGACCCCGCTCTGCCGCACCATGGTCGTCGCCATGTAGGTAGCAGGATGCAGGCAGTTCGCCGTCACTATCTCGGGATCCATCTCGCGCGCGAGATCGAACGTAAACATGATCTGGGCGAGCTTGCTTTGGGCATAGGCGCGCGAGCCGCTGTAATCGCGCGTCAGCATGACCTCGTCGAAGTCGATCGGGTGTTGGCCGAGCGAAGAGACGTTCACGATGCGAGCCGGCTTGCCAAGCATCACGGTGGGCATCAGAATCCTGGTGAGGAGGAATCCGGCGAGGTAGTTGACCGCAAAGCGTAGCTCGTAGCCGTCCTGGCTGGCCTCTCGTTTGCCGGCAGAGCCGCCCGAGCCGATGCCAGCATTGTTGATGAGAACGTCGAGCCGGTCGCATTCCTGGCGGACGGTGTCGGCGAGGCGACGCACCTCCGCGAGTGAGGAAAAATCTGCGGGCAAAAAGGCTGCGGAGCCGCGGTCGGCGGCCCGAATCTCCTTGAGCAATTGCTCCCCTCGCGTGCGGTCGCGCCCATGGATTAGGACGCGCGAGCCCTGATCCGCCAGTCGGCGCGCCACAAGCCGACCCACGCCGTCCGTCGATCCAGTAACTAGTACGGTTTTATTTTTGATGTTCATACGCTACCAAGAGCCTGACAAATCTGTGTTCCCAAAGCTGAGATTAGCAGGGCTAGGCCTGCGGCTGAGCGTATATTTTCCGGTTTGCCCCTAACCCAAGGGGGTTCCGAGCTGTCCCGACTTAGCCTTGGCAATAACAATACGGCTCGGAAGGACGCAGGGAGGAAAAGTCCATGATGATAGGACAGGCCATTGCTTCCGCGATCGGCGCGCTCGCCTTGGCAATAACCGGCGCGAGCCCGGCAACGGCGCAGGCTTATCCATCGCGGCCTATCACCATCATCGTGCCGTTCGCCGCGGGCGGGACCACCGACGTCATTGCTCGCATTCTCGGCGAGCACATGTCGCGCACGCTCGGCCAGCAGTTCATCGTCGAGAACGTGGTGGGGGCGGGCGGCACCACCGGCTCGATCCGTGCGATGCGCGCAAATCCCGATGGCTACACGATTGAATTGGCCAACATGGGAACGCATGCGGCTGCGGTCGCGCTCTATCCCAGCCTCGCCTACAACCCGGAAATCGATTTCGCGCCGATCGGCATGGTCGCCGGGCTTCCGGTGGTGATCGTCGGAAAAAAGGACCTTCCCCCCAAGGACCTGAAGGAATTCGCAAGCTATGTGCGGGCGAACGCCGAGACCTTGAACATGGCGCATGCCGGCGTCGGCTCGATCACGCATTTCACCTGCCTGCTGCTCAATTCCATACTCGGCGTCAAGCCGACGCTGGTCCCGTTCAACGGCGCCGCGCCCGCCATCACTGCGTTGATCGCCGGCCAAGTCGATTACATGTGCAACGTCACCCCCGACGTCGTGCAGCCGATCCACAGCGGCGCTTTCAAAGCCTATGCAATCGGAACCTCCAAGCGCAGCGCGGCGCTGCCGGAGGTACCCACCTCGGCGGAGGCCGGCCTCGCGCAATTCCAGGCCTCGGCCTGGAACGCCTTGTTTGCGCCCAAGGGCACGCCGCAGCCCATTCTCGACAAGCTCAGCGAGGCGCTCGAGGAGGCGATGGATGACGAGAGGACGCAGAAACGCTTGCTCCAGCTCGGCAGCGAAATTCCCGACAAGACGCGGCGCGGTCAGCAGCAGCTCGCCGCGCTGGTAAAGGACGAGATTGCGCGCTGGACTCCGATCATCAAAGCGGCGGCGGTCAAGTCCGAATGAGCAGGCATGTGGCCCGGTCGCTCCGCGGTGCGACCAAATCCTCCGCCGTGTCAGCGCATCGAGCTGGACATGAGTGAACCAATTGCAAGACGTGCGCTTGCCGAGATATGGCGCGCGGGAGGACAGTCCGAAGCCGCGTTCGAGGCGATCGATCTCACCGGCGCCGAGCCGGTGCTGCCGTCGTCATTTCCGGTCGGCAGCGCCGCGCAGGCGACCATCGCCGCCGCAGCCTTGGCGGCGGGCGAACTGTGGCGACTGCGCACGGGTCGTCATCAGCGCATCAGCGTCGACATGCGCAGCGCCGCGATCGAGTTTCGCAGCGAACGGTACTTGCGCGTGGATGGAAAGCCGCCGCGCGAGCATCATGACGAGATCGCCGGCTTGTACCGCTGCGGCGATGGCCGCTGGGTGCGGCTGCATACCAATTTGCCCCATCACCGCGACGGAGCCCTTGCCCTGCTCGGCTGCCGGCACGAGCGCGCGGCGGTCGAGCGCGCGCTCGATGGATGGCGCGCCGAGGCGCTGGAGACCGCCGCCGCCGAGGCCGGTCTTGTCGTGACCGCGTGCCGGACCTTCGCCGAGTGGGACGAGCTTCCGCAGGGCCGCGCTGTCGCCGGCCTTCCGCTCTTCACCGTCGATCAGATCGGCGAGGCGCCGGCGCGGGCGTTGCCGGCCGCCGAGCGGCCGCTTGCGGGGGTCAAGGTGCTCGACCTGACGCGCATCATTGCCGGCCCCGTCTGCGGCCGCACGCTTGCCGCGCACGGGGCCGACGTGTTGCTGATCACGGCGTCGCATCTGCCCTCGCTCGAGCCGCTCGTCATCGATACCGGGCGGGGAAAGTTGTCGGCGTCCCTCGACCTGCGTCAGGCCAGCGGACGCGAGGCGCTGGCGGCGCTGCTGCGGGACGCCGACGTGTTTGTGCAAGGCTACCGACCGGGCGCCATCGCTTCGTTCGGCTTCGGACCGCAGGACGTTGCACGCATCCGGCCCGGGATCATCTATGTCTCGCTTTGCGCGTATGGCCACGAAGGCCCGTGGGCAGGCCGGCGCGGGTTCGACTCGAGCGAGCCGAGGCCGCTGCCGGCGCAGGTGCTCGATCACGCGACCGGTCAGCTGATGGCGTTCGCGGCCATGTCGGCGCTGGCGCGGCGGCACGCGCGCGGCGGCAGTTGGCACGTGCGCGCCTCGCTGGCGCAGACCGGCCATTGGTTTCGGCGGCTCGGACGCCTCGATGGCCGCACGTGCCGCGATCCCGGCTTCGCGGAGGTGGGTGATCGCTTGGAAGACGCGCCGTCCGGCTTTGGCCAACTGACCGCCGTGCGGCACGCCGCAGTCATGACGGAAACGCCGCCGCATTGGGCGCGGCAGACCGTTCCGCTCGGCACCCATTCCCCGGCGTGGCCGTAGCGCTTCGATGCTCTGCCGCTCAGCTCACAACGGCGCGGTCGATGGCGCGGTCGACCTGGCGCGGCTCTGCGCGCGGGCTATTTTGCAGGTGCAATCGCTTTGACCTGCGGGTCTTCAACTTGGGGCGTATCGCCTTGCTGATGGGCTTCGTTCAGGAGCCGATCGATGACGCCTGCACGTTGCTCTTGCTTGGTCCGCGCCTCGTGCGCCTTCTTCTGCTCGGCGAAGAATTTGTAATCGATTTCCCAACACATTGGGTCCCTCCATCTGTGATGGAACCAACGGCGTGACAACGCGGGAGATAGTAGCACATGGTTCCGCGCTGTCATCGGCACGGAGGGCCTTCTCCTCGGGACGGTGGCATCGCACGCGCCCGTCACCTACGATAGCCAAAGCCGGGGCGGCGCAGGCGCAACATAAGCGAGGGCAGCGATCATGCCGATTAGCGCAAAGTACCTCTTTGTCGTGAGCATGGATGTCGATCCCGGCAAGGAGGCGCTCTTCAACGAGGTCTACGACACCGAGCACATCCCCAATCTGCTCAAGGTGCCTGGCGTGCGCGCGGTGACCCGCATGGCGGGTGAGCCGTTTGCGGTGAGCATCGGCGGCGCCGAGAAGAAGGTCGCCCACGACGGCCCGCGCTATAGCGCGGTTTACGAGATCGATGGCCCGCAGGTGCTTACCAGCCCCGCATGGGCCAAGGCGGTTGAAGATGGCCGCTGGCCGGGCGAGGTGCGGCCGTTCACCCACAACCGGCGGCATGCGCTTTACAAGGTGCGCTAGCAGCGGCCGAAGGCGTTGCCCACCGCGCCAGGCGCGGGCGGCGCGGCGCATCTGGCGCGGCAAGCGGCCGATTGTGGCCGCCTCTGGAAGCCTTCCAATGAGCCTCCGCGCACGCCGGCGCGGCCTTCACAAGCACCAATTCGTTGTTATTTTAGCCTATGATCGATTCCGACGCCGGGCTTTGAACCCGGTGGAAGGAGAGAGCTGAAATGGCCACACCCCGAGCGAAACTTCAGGCGATCCGGCTCACCGATGCCGCCGCCGACCGCATCAAATATGTCATGGCCAACGCCGAGCAGCCGATCGTCGGCGTGCGCGTTGGCGTCAAGAACGGCGGCTGCGCCGGAATGGCCTACACCATGGAATATGCCGAGCGCATCGACGCGGCGGACGAGGTGGTCGAGGACAAGGGCGTGCGCGTGCTGATCGATCCCAAGGCGGTGCTGTTCCTGATCGGCACCGAGATGGACTACAAGACCGACAAACTCTCCGCGCAATTCGTCTTCAACAATCCGAATCAGACCTCCGCTTGCGGCTGCGGCGAGTCGGTCAAGCTCAAGCCCGCGGCGCAGGCGAACTGATAATCAAGGCTCTTAATTGCTGACCCGTCATGCCCCGCCTTGTGCGGGGCATCCACGTCTTGTCATTTTGCCACACGCGGCAAAGGCGTTCACGCCTTGGCGCGGACCGGTCGCAGCAGAAAGGCCGGCAGATGCCCGCCGTCGTCGGCCTGCGCCGGGCGGGGCGCGGGTTTTTCAGACCGCCGCGGCCGCGCCTCGTCGAGGCGGGTCACCGGCGCGCTGGTGCGCTCGCCCCGCGCGGGATGCTCGCGGCGATGCCCACGGCGGCCGCCGCGTTGCTCGCCTTTGTGCTGCTCGCCTTTGTGCTGCTCGCCTTCGTGAGGCTCGCCGGGTTCGCTGTGCTCGGATGTTTGCGGCGCGTGGCCCATCCAAGGAATGCTCTGCCCAATCAGCTTCTCGATCGCCGCGACGCTCTTGCGCTCGGTGGGCGCAACGATGGTGATTGCGGTACCGCTGCGTCCGGCGCGGCCGGTACGGCCGATGCGATGGACGTAATCGTCGGGATGGTGCGGGACGTCGAAATTGAAGATGTGACTGACCGCGGGAATGTCGAGGCCGCGCGCCGCCACGTCGGAGGCGACCAGCAAGGTGACTTCGTTCTTGCGGAATTGATCGAGCGCCGCCGTGCGCGCCGGCTGGTCCATGTCGCCGTGCAGCGCGATCACGGAAAAGCGGTGGCGCAGAAGCGAGCGATGCAGCGCCGCGACCTCCCGCTTGCGGTTGCAGAAGATGATCGCGTTGGTCAGCGCTTCGGCCGAACGGATGAGGCGGCGCAGCGTGTCACGCTTCTCGTGCGGCTCGCGGCCGGTCTTGACGAGCCATTGCGTGGTGGTGGCGACCGTGGTGGCCGGACGCGCAACCTCGACCTTCACCGGGTTGTGCAGGAACTGCTCGGTGATGCGCCGGATCTCCGGCGGCATGGTGGCGGTGAAGAACAGCGTTTGGCGGGTGAACGGAACGAGCTTGCAGATGCGCTCGATGTCGGGGATGAAACCCATGTCGAGCATGCGGTCGGCCTCGTCGATCACCAACAGCTCGACTCCGGTGAGCAGCAGCCGCCCACGCTCGAAATGGTCGAGCAGGCGGCCGGGCGTAGCGATGAGGACATCGACGCCGCGGGTGAGTTTCGAATCCTGATCGTCGAATGAGACTCCGCCGATCACCAGCGCGACGTTGAGCTTTTGCCCGGCACCGTATTTCTCGAAGCTTTCCTGAACCTGCGCGGCAAGCTCGCGCGTCGGCTCGAGGATGAGCGTGCGCGGCATTCGCGCGCGCGCGCGGCCGTGCTCGAGCCGCGTGAGCATCGGCAGCGTGAAGGCGGCGGTCTTGCCGGTCCCTGTCTGCGCGATGCCGAGCACGTCGCGGCGCGCGAGCACGTGCGGTATGGCTTGTTGCTGGATGGGCGTGGGGGTGGTGTAGCCGGCCGCTTGAACAGCGGCGAGAACTTTGTCGGACAAGCCGAGCTGTGAAAACGACATGAAACCTCGAATTGGGACCGCCCGGAGCCTAGCCGCGCCGGATGACGGAACAACGACTGAAGGTGCGCGGAGGCGGACGGTCGCGTACTACGGTCGAACCGTTGCGCGGAACATAGTCATTCAGGTCTCGAAGTCAATCCTGCTGCAGTGCAATAAGTTGAATTATGGCTTAATTTTTTCCCCTTTCCAGGGACTTCGTGATGGCCGAACCGCTGCCCGTCGTCCGCGTCCAGGGGCTCAATGCTCGGCGCGGGTTACGCCGAGCAGATCCTGGCGCTGTAGCGATTCGGGCCGGTGGAGATGGCCGACGATGCGCGCGATTCGAGCATGGATGCGATTGCGGCGCGATCCTCGCCGCCGCGCCGCCGCGCTTTGCCCTCGCGGAGTTGCGCTGCCAAGCAGACGACGTGATCGAGTAGCTGCGCGAACTTGCGGCACGGCGTTAAGACGCGGTTGGCACTTCTCGGACCTCGCGAGATGTCAGACCTGAGTCCGCAAAGCGGGCCAAAGCAGACATCGATGGGATCGCTGGCGCGATCGCGTTTATGAGCGCAGGGCCGGTGGTCTCGTGCCCGCGCAGTGCTATAGACCACCATGGCATCGGTCCTTGATCTCATCGGCGACACGCCTCTCATCGAGGTGACGCGCATCGACCGTGGCCCCTGTCGGCTTTTTCTCAAGCTCGAGAGCGCGAACCCCTCGGGCTCGCTCAAGGACCGTCCGGCGCGCGCCATGATCGAGGCGGCGGAAGCGGACGGACGGCTCAAGCCCGGCGGCACCATCGTCGAAGCCACCGCCGGGAATACCGGGCTCGGCCTGGCGCTGGTGGGCGGCCGCAAGGGCTACCGCACGCTGCTCGTCGTTCCCGACAAGATGGCGCGCGAGAAGGTGCTGCACGCCAAGGCCATGGGCGCCGAGGTCGTCATCACGCGCTCGGACGTGGGCAAGGGGCATCCCGATTATTATCAGGACCTCGCCGAAGCGATCACCCGGCGCACGGCGGGCGCCTTCTTCGTCAACCAGTTCGCCAACCCGGCCAATCCGCAGGCGCATGAGACGGCGACCGGCCCGGAAATCCTGCGCCAGATGGACGGCGACGTCGACGCCATCGTGGTCGGCGTCGGCTCCGGCGGCACGCTCACCGGCATCGGCCGGTTCATGCGCCACGCGTCGCCCAAGACCACGATGGTGCTTGCCGATCCCGAGGGCTCGGTGCTCGCGCCCTACGTCGAGAGCGGGCGCATGGTGCAGGCGGGAAGCTGGGCGGTCGAAGGTATCGGCGAGGATTTCGTGCCGCCGAACGCCGATCTCGCGCTCGTGTCGCAGGCCTACGCCATCCCCGATGCCGAAAGTTTTGCCAGTGCGCGTGAGCTCTTGCGCGCCGAAGGCGTTCTCGCCGGCTCCTCCTCGGGCACGCTGCTGGCGGCGGCGCTGCGCTATTGCCGCGCGCAAGCGGCGCCCCAGCGCGTCGTGAGCCTCGTTTGCGACTCTGGCGCGAAGTATCTGTCCAAGGTGTTCAATCCTATCTTCCTGGCGCAGGAAGGCTGGAGCCATCCCGATCGGCACGGCACTGTGCGCGACGTCGTCGTCAGCCGCTACAGCGAGGGCACCGCGGTCGTGGTGCGGCCCGAGGATAATCTGCGCACGGTGTTCGCCCGCATGCGCTCGACCGATGTCTCGCAGC
>VAZM01000264.1:5452-5845 GCA_005883135.1 Alphaproteobacteria bacterium | reverse complement strand
AAGCGCCCGAGGCCGGCAAATTGCCAATCGGTTCCGACCTGGCCTAAGGAGTACGCCGCCAAGATCGAATTATTGCCGATGTCGTAGATCTCGTACTGGCCCATCACGGCGGGCGAAGCGTTCGAGCCGCGCAAGATCATGTCGGCGGTGGTGCCAGCCGGCGGAGGCGTATTCGGCGTGATTGTGAGGAGGAAGCCGTGCAGGCGCAGGGGGTCACTCGCGTCGGTGTACTGCCCGACGATCTGGCCGGCCGCGTTGATGCCAAAGGCCCGGGTGTCGCTGGCGCCTAGGGGATCGTCGATGGTAGTGTAAGTGCCGCCGCTATAGAGGAAGCCGTGGCGGCCGCTATCGTTGTCATAAAACCCTACGATCTGGCCCGTAGCGTTGATGCCG
>VAZM01000264.1:0-5424 GCA_005883135.1 Alphaproteobacteria bacterium | reverse complement strand
CGTGGAGCGTGGTGTAAGTGCCGCCGCTTAAGAGGAAGCCGTGGGTGTCGCCGGCCTGGTAATACCCGACGATCTGCCCCGAGGCGTTGATGCCCTGTGCAACGGTGTAGTTGGGGGCCAAGGGATCGCCGAGGGTGGTGTAACTCCCGCCGCTTAAGAGGAAACCGTGGACGCCGGTGGCGTCCTGATATAGCCCGACGATCTGGCCCGCGGCGTTGATGCCCTGTGCATAGGTGTCGTTGGGGGCCAAGGGATCGTTGAGGGTGGTGTAACTGCTGCCGCTTAAGAGGAAGCCGTGGCCGCCGCCCATGCTGTCGCGGTAATACCCGACGATCTGGCCGGAAGCGTTGATGCCGAAGGCCTCGGTGAAACTGGTGGTCAGGGGATCGTCGAGGGTGGTGTAAGTGCCGCCGCTTAAGAGGAAGCCATGGAAGTTGACGCTGGCGGCGTAATAGCCGACGATCTGGCCCGTGGCGTTGATGCCCTGTGCAATGGTGCCAACACGGGTGGCCAGGGGATCGTCGAGGGTGGTGTAGGTGTAGATCGGCATGACACGGCTCCTCTGTGATCGTCTCTTTTAGGGTCGCGACTGTCTGCCATTGGACAACGGTGGTGCCGTCGGCCGCCGTCATGCGGGCTGCGGCGTCGTCAGCAACGACTGCTGTGACGTGTCGGCATCGAGGACGACCGCATTCGAGGTGTCGGCTGCGCCACCGCCAAAGCCCGCCATCGCTTGCGCGAGTTGGGCGACCTCACTTGCGTCACCCATGGATGCGCTCGATGCGGTCGGAGGATCGACGGCAAACCCGCCGAGCTGCCAATCCAAGCCGACCGCACCCAAGCTGGCGGCCGACGTGATCATGTTGTTGGCGATGTCGTAGACCTCGAACTCGCCGGTGCTGACGTTGCGCAACACCATGTCGGAGGTACCTGCTCCGTGCATCGGTCCGAAGCCCGCCACCTGCCAATCCAAACCGACTGCGCCCAAATTGGCGGCCGAGATAATGCTGTTGTTGGCGATGCCGTAGACCTCGAAGGCGCCGGTGCTGGAATTGCGCAACATCATGTCGGTCGTGGCGTCGCCGTTGAAATCGCCGAAGCCGGCGACCTGCCAATCCAAACCGACCGTTCCCAAATTGGCGGCCGAAGTAATGCTGTTGTTGGCAATGTCGTAGACCTCGAACGCGCCGGTGCTGGAATTGCGCAGCACCATGTCGGTCGAGCCGTCGCCGTCGAAGTCGCCGAAGCCTCCGACCTGCCACGTCAATCCGACCGCTCCCAGGCTGGACGACGAGGTAATCGCGTTGTTGAGGATGTCGTAGACCTGGAATGCGCCGGTGCTGGAATTGCGCAACACCATGTCGGTCGAGCCATCGTGGTCGAAGTCGCCGAAGCCGGCGAGCTGCCAACTCAATCCCACGGCCCCCAGGCTCGCAGCGTTGGTGATGTTGTTGTCGCTGATGTCGTAGACCTCGAACGCGCCGGTCGAAGCGCTGCGCAATATCATGTCGGTGGTGTCGCTGCCGAAGAAGCGGCCGAGGCCGGCGAACTGCCAATCGGTTCCGACCTGGCCCAAGGAGTACGCTGCCAAGATCGAATTATTGCCGATGTCGTAGATTTCATACTGGCCAGCCGAGGGCGAACTGTCCGAGCCACGCAGAATCATAGCGGCGGTGGTGTTATTGGGCGGCGGCGGGTTCGGCACGGCGATTTCAAGGAAGCCGTGATGGCCGCTGGCGTCCTCGTAATACCCGACGATCTGGCCCGCGGCGTTGATGCCGAGTGCAATCGTGTCGCCGGTGGCCGAGGGATCGTCGAGAGTGGTGTAGGTGCCGCCGCTGTAAAGGAAGCCATGGATCTTGACGCTGGCGTCCCAGTACCACCCGACCATCTGGCCCGCGTTGTTGATGCCCGCCAGAACAGTGCCGTTGGCCCCGGCCAATGGATCGTCGAGAGTGGTGTAGGTGCCGCCGCTGTAGAGGAAGCCGTGGTATCGGAGGCTCGCGTCCTTGTACCACCCGACCACCTGGCCGGCGTTGTTGATGCCGGTTGCAACCGCGCCGTAGCGGGCCAAGGGATCGTCGAGGGTGGTGTAGGTACCGCCGCTATAGAGAAAACCGTGACTTTTGAAGCTAGCGTCGAGGTAATAACCGACGATCTGGCCCGCGGCGTTGATGCCCTGTGCAACGGTGCCGCCGGAGCCCGCCGAAGGATCGTCGAGGGTGGTGTAACTGCCGCCGCTGTAAAGAAAGCCGTGGCGGTCGTAAGCCCCTACGACCTGACCCATATCGTTGATGCCGTATGCAACCGCGCCGCTGGACAGGGGGCCGTCGAGGGTGGTGTAACTGCCGCCGCTGTAAAGAAAGCCGTGGTAGAAGATGCTGGCGTCGCCGTAAGAGCCGACAATCTGACCACTTGCGTTGATGCCCCACGCAAAGGTGCCGTTGGTGGCCAAGGGGTCGTCGAGGGTGGTGTAGGTATTGACCGGCATCGATCTGAGCTCCTCTGTGTTCATCTCCCTGCAGAGAGCGTCGATCGGGACACTGAGCCGCGATCAAACTCGCTCGTCCAAGGCTGCATCTCGCGAGCAGTGCGCTACCAAGACGCGGGCGTTGCTCGAGTAACTCAAGGATGGGAGGTCCGCGGCGCTGGCTCCGGGTCGGGCCTTAGAGCGGCTGCGGGACGATGCGGATGTAGGGCCTCGGCGCCTTCCAGCCTTGTGGGTATTGCTTCTTGGCTTCGTCGTCGCTGACCGAGCCGGCGATGATGACATCCTCGCCCTGTTTCCAATTCACCGGCGTCGCCACTTTGTGTTTGGCGGTGAGCTGCAGCGAATCGATCACGCGCAGAAGCTCGTCGAAGTTGCGGCCGGTGGTCATCGGATAGACCAGGATGAGCCTGATCTTCTTGTCGGGTCCGATGACGAAAACGTTGCGCACGGTCTGATTATCGGTTGCGGTGCGGTTCGATGCGTCGCCGGCCGCGGACGTCGGAAGCATGTCGTAGAGCTTCGCGACCTTGAGATCGGAATCGCCGATGATCGGATAGTTCGGCGCGTGGCCCTGTGTCTCCTCGATGTCGTTGGCCCATCCGGCGTGCTTGTCGACCGGGTCGACGGAAAGGCCGATGATCTTGACGTTGCGCTTGTCGAATTCCGGCTTGATCTTGGCCATGTAGCCGAGTTCGGTCGTGCAAACCGGGGTGAAGTCCTTCGGATGCGAGAACAGCACGCACCAGGAGCCGCCCACCCACTCATGAAAGCGAATGCGGCCCTGGGTCGTATCGGCTTCGAAATCCGGCGCGAGATGGTTCAGTCCCAAAGTCATGGCCGATGCTCCTGCGTCGTCTCGGGAGTGCGAACGCGGTCTCGGCGCAAATCCCGAGCGTTGACTGAGCCCCAACATGACAGACTCGCGCAGCCGCCGGCCTTGACGGTTCCCTGATTTGTCCCTGAGAAAGTCGCGATTTTCGCCTGGGGAGCGCGCGGATTTGGGCCGCAGTGTGCGGGTCTTCGGCTGCGGTATGATAATGTGTCCTGGGTTGGGAGCCCGGGATGCGTTTTCTCTTCGGTGACTACGTTCTCGACCTGGAGCGGCGCGAGCTGCGCCGCGGCGGCGACCTGGTCCAGGTCGAACCCCAGGTATTCGATCTGCTCGCCTATCTCGTCGCGACCGGGATCGCGTCGCCAGCAAGGATGACCTGCTGGCGGCGGTCTGGCACGGGCGCATCGTCTCCGAATCCACCTTGACCAGCCGGATCACCGCCGCGCGGCATGCGATCGGCGACAGCGGCGAACAGCAGCGCTTCATACGCACGGTCTCCCGCCGCGGCTTCCGGTTCGTCGGCGAGGTGCGCGAGCAGCCTCCTGCGGTGCCAGCCGCAAAGCCGGATCATGCGCCTGCTCAGGAGGTGAGCTTTTGCCGCACGGCGGAAGGCATCAATCTCGCGGTCGCGGTGTGCGGACACGGCCTGCCGGTGGTCAAGACCGCGAACTGGATGAACCACGTCGAGTTCGATTGGCAAAGTCCGGTGTGGTCGCCCCTGCTGCGCCGCCTGGCCGAGCAATTCCGCTTGATCCGCTACGACGAGCGCGGAACCGGCCTTTCCGATTGGGACGTTGCGGACATCTCGTTCGAGACCTTCGTGCGCGATCTCGAGACCGTGGTCGACGCGCTTCGTCTCGATCGTTTCGCGCTTTTCGGCAACGCCCAGGGCGCGGCGGTCGCGATCGTCTATGCCGTGCGCCATCCCGAACGCGTGTCGCGGCTCGTCCTCTCCGGAGGCTACGCGCAAGGCTGGCGCGCGCGGGGAAACCCGGCGGAAATCGAGGGGCGCAAGGCGTTGCTCAAGCTCATCGAGGTTGGCTGGGGGCAGGACAATCCCGCCTTCAGGCAGGTCTTCACCTCGCTCATGATCCCGGGCGGAACGCTCGAACAGGCGCAGTGGGTGAATGACCTGCAGCGCGTGTCCACCTCGCCCAAGAATGCGGCGCGTCTGCTGCAGGTGTTCGGCGATATCGATGTCACCCAATTTTTGCCGCGGGTCACCGCGCCGACGCTTGTGCTGCATAGCCGCGGCGACTCCCCCTGCCCGTTCGAGCAGGGGCTGATGCTTGCGCGCGGAATTCCCAACGCCAGGTTCGTTGCGCTCGAAAGCCGCAACAATGTCATCCTGTCGCACGAGCCGACATGGGGGCGCAGTGCAGACGAGATATGCGCCTTTTTGGCTGAGGACCGCGCCTACTCAGGCGCGGCCAGCAAAGCGGCCGATTAACAGAACCGGCCAGCACGGTCGCTCGCCGCCGCGAGTGGCCGCTCCGTTGGTCGTCAGGTTCGCCGCTTCCCGCGCCGCGCCGGCTGCGCTATCCCAGGCGGGAGATAACGGCTCCGCAATGCGAGCCAGACATCGGAGGAGGCCCTGATGCACGAAATCGGTCATTTCATCGGTGGTAAACTAGTGGGGGGCACATCCGGCCGCAGCGGCGACCTGTTCAACCCCAATACCGGCGAGGTTCAGGCGAAGGTCAGCTTCGCCGACAAGTCGGAAGTGGAAGCGGCGATCGCCAACGCCGAGGCGGCGCAGCCCGCGTGGGCCGCAGTCAACCCGCAGCGCCGCGCGCGGGTGCTGTTCAGGTTCCTCGAGCTGGTGCAGCGGGAATTCGACAATCTCGCCAAGCTGCTCTCCTCGGAGCACGGCAAGACCATCGCCGACTCCAAGGGCGACATCCAACGCGGACTGGAAGTGGTCGAATTCGCCTGCGGCATCCCGCACCTGCTCAAAGGCGAATTCAGCGAGAGCGCCGGACCCGGCATCGATCTCTACTCGCTGCGCCAGCCGCTCGGGGTCGTTGCCGGCATCACGCCGTTCAACTTCCCGGCCATGATTCCGATGTGGAAGTTCGCGCCCGCGCTCGCCTGCGGCAAC
>VAZM01000263.1 GCA_005883135.1 Alphaproteobacteria bacterium | reverse complement strand
TTCGCGTCAGCGCGAGCCCGGCGCATGCATTCGACGTCTTCACCTCGGGTCTCGGACGCTGGTGGCCACTCGACCATGGGATCGGCAAGACGCCGAGGAAGGCGATGGTCATGGAAACTCGTCTCGGCGGCTGTTGGTACGAGCTGGCGCAAGACGGCTCGCGCACGGATATCGGAAAAATCATCGTTTGGGAGCCGCCCAAACGCTTTGTCATGAGCTGGGATATCAATAGCCGCTGGCAGCCCGATACGACGGTGAGCTCCGAGGTGGAGGTGAGGTTCGTTCCCGAGGGCGCGAACGCGACGCGCGTCGAGCTCGAGCATCGCAAATTCGAGCAGATGGGCGCGGAAGCGGGCGAGAAGATGCGCAAGGATGTCGACGGCGGCTGGCCCGGTTTGCTCGAACACTTCAAGCAACACGCCGAAGGCGCGTGATCGATCTCGCGAGGTGGGACTTCCGCTACTTCATGCAAACCCAATGTCACTACAATAGGAGTGCTCCATGACCGAGCTTTACGTGTTTCCCCCTAGCCCGCGCGCTTTCAAAGTGATGGCGATCGCCAACCATCTGGGGATCGAGCCCACCTTGCACGTGCTCGACCTGATCAAAGGCGAGCAGAAGTCGCCGCAATACGCTGCGCTCAACCCCAACATGCGGATGCCGACGCTGCGCGACGGGGATTATGTGCTGTGGGAGTCGAACGCCATCATGCAATACCTCGCCGCCAAGCGCCCGGAGAGCCGTCTGCTCCCCACCGACGAGAAAGGGCGGCTCGACGTCACGCGCTGGCAGTTCTGGGATCTCGCGCATTGGGATCCTGCTTGCGCGGTCCTCATTTTCGAGAACGTGGTCAAATCCGTCGTGCTCAAGAGCGGCGAGCCCGATCCGGCGGCGATCGCCAAAGGTACCGAGTCCTTCCATCGCGTTGCGCAGGTGCTCGACGGGCAGCTCAAAGGAAAGACATTCGTGACCGGCGACACGCTGACGGTCGCCGACTTCTCGCTCGGCGCGCCGCTCAACCTTGCCGACATGGCGCGCTTTCCGCTCGAGCCCTACGGCGAGATCAAGCGCTGGTATGGATCACTACGGGCCTTGCCGGCATGGCAAAAGACGCTCGCGCAATGCGCCATGCCAACCGCCGCCGCGGCGTGAGCTCTCCCCGGCGATAGCAAATCGCCGAATTCGCGCCGGCGGTCGCACCCCGACCCCCCACACGATCGCCGACGGAACGGGAGCCGCCGGGTGTTGCACCCGGCGGCTTTCCGTCTCGGCGCTGTAGCGATGGCCCATGCGGCGCACGCGCAGCAGCAATCGTTTCTTGTGAAGGTTGCGTTTCGGAATATCGAAACAAACGGAGACGTCGGTGGCGCGCTTGGGTGCCGCCCGAAGGCTGTGGATAAGTGGGGTTTCTCAAGGATTCCCAGGCTTTTAGGCGCAATCTCGAGCTTGATCTCGAGTGCCTTTGGCGTCGTCATTGCCGTTCCGCACATTAACGGCGCTTGACCGTCACACGCGTCGGGCGCGGCGCATGGCTCGTGCTATTGAAGCGCCGAAGCCCATGACCAACGAAACGACCCCATTCGGAATACGTCGAAAGGCGCGCGCGATCTTCCTCGGCGATCGCATCGACACGTCCGGGCTCGAGCAGACCGACGTCTTGTCAACCGCTCCGCTCGCGTTCCGAGCGGGGAAAGACGGCGTCGTCACGCTCTTTCGCTATGGCGTCGCGGTGCTGTTCGACCTTTCGGTGCTGGAGGAGGACGAGGTCATCCGCGGATTGCAGCCGCGGATCATCAGTCCGATCGAGCCGCGTGAGGACGAGACCGCGATCATCCAGATCGCACCGGACAAGGACGAGCAGATCTTGCCCGGCGGTCCGATTCAGCTCCGGGCGATCACCCCGGAGCATATGATCGTGATCGCAGACGCGCTTGCCAAAAGCGTCGTTCTCGCGCGCGACGAGCGTGAGGTATCGTCAGTCGTTGAGGTGATCGAGCCGTTCGCCCGTGAGCTCGCGGAGAAAGGACGCACGCCCGGAGGGCGGCGCGCGATCCTCAAACACATCGGCAAGTCGATGCTAGTGCAAAATCGCGTCTCCGGCCGCGTGGCGGTTGCGGAAAAGCCCGACGTGGTATGGGATCGCCCGGATCTCGAGCGCCTCTCTGCGCGGCTGCAGGACGAGTACGAGCTCAAGGAGCGCGCCGAGGCGCTGTCGCGGAAGCTCACGCTCATTTCCGACACGGCCGAGATGCTGACCGACATGATCGACACGCAGCGCTCGTTGCGCCTGGAGATCATGATCGTTCTATTGATCCTGTTCGAAATCGTCATAACGGGCTATCAAATCGTGACGCGGTGACGCCGCCCGCCACTCAAGCAGATCCGGCGGCCGCGCGCGCTATTCCATCCAGCGCCGCCGCCATGGCTTTCGCCGCGGCTTCGCTTCCGCCGGCGAGTCCGTGCCGCTTCGCGAGCCAAGTCGGATCATTGTAGGAGAGCCAGGTGGCGCCCGATGCATCCTGCCAAACCAGCATCTTCAACGGCAGATCGATGCCGATTGCCTGCTCGGCCTGCATCAGCGGCGTGCCGGCCTTGGCGTTGCCAAAGATCAGGAGATCGGTCGGTCGCAGCGGCAATCCGGCTTCGGTGGCTCCCGCCGCATGATCGATGCGCGCGAACACCGTCATCCCCTTCGCGCTCACCTGGGCTTCGAGGCGGTTCACTGTGTCCTTCGGTCCGTGGCTGCTGCGCATCGTTATCAATCCGTCTGCCGCCATCGCCTGCGCTCCCCATAGCCATATCGCCGCGGCCAACGCGACGTGTCGAGGCATCCTAAGACGGCCCGCCGCTCGCCGCGTGGGCCAATCAGGACCGCGCACTGAAGCTGCAGAGGCGGATCGAGGTCGCCTCCACCCGGGAATCACCGGCTCGCCGGAACGGCTGGCGTTTGCCGCGCATCGGTTGCCACTCCCGCGCCGAGCCCCAGCGCTTCCACCATGACACGAAACACGTCCGTGTTGTCCATCTGCCCGCGTACGCGCTCGCTGCCGGGGCCAGTCGCGGTCAGAATGACGTCTTCGCCCGAATGCACGTCGGCATTGATCATGGCCGGTAGATTGCCGAACCGAAACACCGCGCCGGGAATACTTTTGTAGCGATCGTTCGCGACGTAAGTGCCGGGCGCGCTGCCGGCGACGGTAGGATCGTTCGGATTATCGAGTTTCGGCCGGTAGGTCTCGTAATGATCGGGCAAGCTTGCCGAGAACAACGCCAGGCGACGGCTCACGTCGACGCGCGAGGGGTAGCCCTCGGCATCGGGCGTTCCGTAATTCGGAAACCCTGCCCGCTCGTAGACGCGCACGCGCTCGCGCATGGCGGCGGGCGCCTCCTTCGACATGTCGTCATCGATCGTTCCGACGAGCCCGATCGGGTGATTGTGGTCGGCGACGACGAGAATGAGCGTGTCGTCGCCGCGCGCGCTCGCCCAATCCCGCGCGAGCCTGACGGCGTTGTCCAGCATGATCGTGTCGTAGACCGCCCGCTCCATATCGAGAAGGTGCGTGTACTTGTCGATCAGTCCTGATTCCACCATCAGGAAGAAGCCGGACTCGTTTCGGGAGAGAACAGCCAGCGCGGCGCTTACCTGCTCCGTCAAGTCCGGCTGCTCGGGAAACTTCCGTACCGTTCCGCCCTTGAGAAACTTGCGATCGAGCACGCCGTCCATGTTGCCGAGCGCAAATAGCCCGAGCAGCTTGCGCGTGCCGGGATCGGCGGCCGCAGCAGCCATTTCCGGACCGGTGAGCGCGACGGAATAGCCGGCTTCGCGGAAGCCCGTCACGAAGTCGAGTTCATCCTTGCGCTTGGAGCCGTCCGCCCCTTTCGGCAGGAAATTGGCTTTGCCGCCGCCCATGAGCACGTCGGGCTTGCCCGCGAAATACTGCTCGACGATGCGGTCGTATTCGCTGCGCCGGCGCACATGCGCGAGCATGGCGGCTGGGGTGGCATCCTCGATCTCGGTATTGGTGACGATGCCGACCGCCATTCCGAGCCGCCGCTTGACTAAGCGGGTGATGGTCTCGACTCTCGGATCATCCAGCGGATCGAGCGTGCGGTCGGCATAGCCACCCATGGCATTGACCGCCGTTTTGTGACCGGTGGCATAGGCACTGGCCGAGTTTGCGGAATCCGTGATGATCGAATCGCTCCCGGCGGTCGCCACCAATGCCATATGCGGCATGTCATCGATCGCGAGCTTGCCCAGCGCCTTGCCTTCCGCGATGCCCTTCGCCAGCAGCCGCGCCGCGACCCGATGCGCCGGCGACATGCCATCGCCGATGAACAGGATCACGTTCTTGGCCTTGCGCTGACCCGTGGCGTAGACGTTCCAGGTGATCTCGCGGGAGACGACGCCGTCCGTCACGCGCACTTTGTAGTCACCTGGCTGCGTGAGCGAAACCTCGCGCAAGATCAAAGCCGATTGATCCTTGCCGTCCTCGCGCGCGATGAAAGTCGCGGCCTTGCCGAACGCCTTGGCGTGGTCCTCGCCATTGACCGACATCGAAACCTTGGCCGGATCGGCGAGGCCGGGAAATTCGACTTTGAAATCGAACGTTGTGCCGGCCAAGATCTCGGCCCGATCGATCGGGTAGATCGCCTGCGCAAAGCTTGTCGAACCGGCAGCCAGGAGCGCAATTCCGGCCGCCGCGGCAGAAAATCGGTGCATGTCCGCAAATCCTCCAAAGAGCAGAGAGATGAGAGCTATTCGGCGTTTATGACGTTTCGGTTGCAGTTGTGTGACAAGGCTGGACGACTCGGCGTAGTGCCGCCGATTTGAAATTCCTGCACCGTGTGCCGCGAGTCCGCCTCAGGAATTTCAAATCGAAAAGCGGCACTAGAATCATAGAGTTGCTAGTGCCCTTTGATTTTCGAAGTTCGTACTCGAGTGTGCCGCGCTGTATTACGAACTTCGAAAACCGGCACTAGCTGCGGATGGCCGGGGCGCCGCGCGACCATCGTTCCATCCGCGGCTCGATGCGGGTTGACCAGAGCGCGCGGTCCTCGACGTCCTTGAGCGTGACCGTCATGACCTCGCTGGCGCCGTCGATCGCGACCTGGCCGAAGAATTGCAATCCGAAACAGGGAGCGAGGTCGTCCGCTTGATCGCCGCTGCACCCTTTCTGGAACACCGCACGCGGACCGAACGTGTTGTCGAGCGGTTGCGGGCGCCAAGTCCCGGCATGGATCGGGCCGGAGATGAATTCCCAAAACGGTTCGAAATCCTGAAACACGGCCGCGTTGGGATCGTAGTAGTGGGCGGCCGTGTAGTGCATATCGGCGGTCAACCAGACCATGTTGCGGATGCCGGCGTGCTTGCTGAAGGCGAGAAGGTCGGCGATCTCGATTTCGCGCCCCCGCGGCGGACCGTCCCCCTGCCCGACCGCATCGCCGCTCACGACGCCGATCGGCAGGTCGGCGGCGATGACCTTCCAGGTCGCCCGCGAATTCACGAGCTCGCGCTTGAGCCAGGACGCTTGGGTCCGCCCGAGAATCGGTGTCGCCGAACCATCGTTGCGCAGCGCGGTGCGGTAGGAGCGCATGTCCAGCAGGAAAACGTCGAGCAGAGGGCCGTAGGAAATCTTGCGATAGATCGCGTGCGTCCGTAACGGCATGAATTCATGAAAGGCGCTGTTGCCGGCGCGGGCTGCGCCGCCCCGCACCGCGGGCGGACACCAATCATTGCTGACCTCGTGATCGTCCCACTGCGCGAAGATCGGCACCTGGGCATTGAACGCCCGTACGTTTTTGTCGAGCAGATTATATTTGTAATTGCCGCGAAACTCGGAGAGCGTATGCGCAACCCTCGACTTCGCTTCCGTGACGATGTTCTTCCACACTTCTCCGTTCGGAAGCCTCCGCTCCGACGGGATCGGACAATCGGCGTAGATGTGGTCGCCGCAATGGATGAAGAAATCCGGCGCGCTCCGCAGCATGGTCGCATAGGTGCGCATCCCGCCGCGGGCTTCGTCGATGCCCCAGCCGCCGCCGGCGGTATCGCCCGACCACACGAGGGAGACGTCGCGCCGCTCGTTGGGCGCCGTGCGAAAGTGCCCGACCTGCGCCTCGCTTAGGATCGGGAACGAAAGATCCTCGAACTGGATGCGATAGAACACGTCCTGTCCGGGCGGCAGGTCTTCGATCAGCGCCTTGGCCGTGAAATCGGTCTCCGGCAGGGCGTCGGCGAAGGTGACGCCGCGGATGTTGCTGAAGCTATCGGTGGTGGCGACCTCGACCCGCATGCGCGAAGGCCGGTCGGCGCGCGCCCACAGTATCGCGGAACCGATCGAAACGTCGCCCGATTGGATGCCATGGGTGATCAGCGGGCGATCGGCCGCACGGCTCGCGTACGGTTTGGCGATGCTGCCGGCGGCAGTGATTGCCGCCGATGACGCCAC
>VAZM01000262.1 GCA_005883135.1 Alphaproteobacteria bacterium | reverse complement strand
TCCCTCCGACTTGAGCAGCTCCGCCAGCCGCCTGCGCGCGTAGAACATGCGCGTCTTGACCGTGTTCTCCGGGATACGGACGATCTCGGCGACTTCTTTAACCGACTTCTCGTGGTAGTACACGAGGTCAATGATCTCACGGTGTTCCACCGAAAGGCCCAGCAGGCACTTTCGGATCATTGCACTCTTATCCTTCTTCTCTAGCGCCATCCCCGGATCGTCTGTTGGTTCCTCCATCGCGCCTGCGGCGTCCAGCTCCTCGTCCCGTCGACGCCTGAGCGCGGAAATGGCCTTGAAGCGCGCGATGGCCAGCAACCATGTCGCTACTGTCGAGCGCCCTTCGAACCGGCCAGCCTGCCGCCACACGTCCAGAAATACCTCGCTGATCACGTCCTCCGCGGTAGTCTCATCACCAACGAGACGAACAACGAACCGAAACACCCGCACGTGGTAGCGCGCAAACAGCACCTGCATTGCGAGCCGGTCGCCGTTGGCGATCCGTCCGATCAGCACCTCGTCTGGTGTCGATTGCATTTCGCCATCACTTTAGTCCCAAGCGACTACCGTTAGGTTCATGCTGTCCACCAGAGATTGATTCTCAAGGCACGCGCGTCAGGTCTTTGCCCGTCGACTGAACAGATTATCGCGCTGGCGGCCCGACATAGAATTCCCGCGATCTATGCTTTCCGCAACTATGTCGCTGCCGCGGTCTGATGAGCTACGGGGCCAGCGTTTCCGATGCATACCGTCAAAGCTCGAGTTCGTCATCAGCGTCAAGACCGCAAAGGCGCTCGGCTTCGAAGTGTCGGATCGGCTGCTCGCGCTCGCCGACGAGGTGATCGAGTGATGTGAAGCGAGAGGAGGTTAGAATGAAACTTCCCCACCGAAGACAATTTCTCCATCTGGCTGCCGCGCTGCCTGCTCCGCCCGACGCCGATACGAAGACCCCGCCCGGCTGGGCGCCAAGGGCGGGGTCTCGCGGGAACCCTCGCGTCCCTCTCAGGTCGCAGGGCTCCGCTTGGGAAACGCGTGGGCGCGCCAGAAGTTTCTCGCTACTCCCGCCCAGCTTTTTGCGAAGGCAGCTATCGCCGTCTCACGCGTCTCAGCATAGAGGGTGAGGCTCTCCTTGCACGTCAGCGGGTACCCCTAGCATTTGTTGGCCAAGCAGTAACGAATAGGATCGCCAACGCGCCTTACGTTCTTGATCTTGGCCTCGAGCGTCCAGCCGCTCTTGCTTATTCGAATTTCATCCTCCTCTAGCCAGCTTACCCCGGCACCTGAGCAGCTAAAATTCGCCAGCCAAGCCGCGCGCCGGCGCTCGATCTTGTTGAGGTTGCAACTGGTCTCCTGCGCATCGAAACCGGCCCAACGCACGATGATGTCCCAGTTGTTATCTTTGCAGCGCCGATAGGCATACGTAGCCGGCAACATCGCCTCACTTGTGAGGCACCAGTGCCCGATGATCTGCCAGGGCAGTTCATCGGCGGCTAACGCATCCTGGCCGGCACACACCACCATAATGGCGCCGATGCGAGCCCATTGAGGCGTAGCTCCGTGGATTCCGATCCTCATGATGCTCATGTCGTGACCCAACGAAGCACCGTTTCCCCTATTCTCTTTGGGTCAATAATATCCCAATCGAATTGGCCCACCGGTCGAACGATTCGCTCGAGCAACCACCCCTTGCCGGCGCTGCGCGTGCAAGGCGAGGGGCCATGCAGCAGCCGCGCCACGGAACAGGACGATGAATTCGCGCCATTTTAATAGATCGAATTGCATTCGGTTCCTGTGTTAGGGGCCGAACGTAGGATATCGAATTGCCAATAGTCAGTCAGCGGGTATCAGGGCTTCTGCACAACCTGCCAGCTATTGGCCAATCCAGTCCCAGGTACTCCTCGGCGCTGAGTACCGTTGAACGAGGCACCTTCGGCCCCATTTGAGGTTGAGGGCGAGTGCGTACTTGTTTTGCACGTCGGTGACCTCATCGGCTCGCTAGCGCCCGGAGCTCGGCAGCTGCGGAGGAAGCAGATTTGGCAGCGGCAACGGCTCGCTGCTCACGAGCGTGTCCGGGCCGGGCAGGCCCAGCGCCTGGCGCGCGACCGGCAGCGCCGCGTCCGCCATGGCGGCGTGACCTTCGGCGGTGGGATGAACGGCGCCGCCGTAGACCGCCGCGAATAGGCCCCAGAGTGCATCGTGCAGGTCGCTCGGCTGTAGCACGGAGGGCAAGCCTTCCGGATAGGTCATGGCGGTGAAGTAGCTGTCATTCGCCGTGCGAATCCAACGCGCGCGCGACGCATAAGGGCGGAACTCGCTTGCCGGATAGCCGCACGTCATCGGATCGGTCGCGGCCTTCGTCAGGCTGCTTTCGAACGTCTCGCCAGTGCCCGAAAAGCATTCGCGATCGAAAGCGGGATCGTCGGCGCCGCGCGCGCACGCGCCATGCGACGCAAAAGCCGCCTGATGGAGGTCGACAAAGCTCATGCGCTCGGCCGAGGGATCGCGGCAGCCGTCCTCGCAGCGCGCGAGGGCCCTGATTCCAGGCAGGAACTTTTGCGACACGAAGTTCACCGTCTGACGTAACCGCTCGCCGTCGGCGGCGAAGGCCGGATGTACGTCGAAGCCATCGCGTCCGCCCGCACAGGGTGTGTTGGGGCCGGCAAGCGCGGGGTTGCCGTAGCTCACGTAGACGACGCGCGACAAATTTCCGCCGACCAGCGGCTTGAGCGCCGCGCGCGCCTTGGCAAAATTGCCTGGCAATTCGCGATCGAGCACCTTTTGCGCATCGTCGACCGTGGCAATAATGCCGTGGCGATGAAGCAAGCTGCGTTCGCTTCCCGGCTCGATCATGACATTGGCGATGAGCCCGGAGAAAAAGATGTCGTTGGCTCCGATGGTGAGCAGCACCAGATCGAGGCTGCGGTCGGCCTGATGGCGGCGGGTCGCCGCCAGGAGCTCCGTCAACTCGGCGATCTGGGCGCGAACCGTCCCCGAACAGGCGGCGCCGGTGCCCGGGCTCGGGCATTCGCGCGCCCGCTGGTTGTTGAGGAACCCGGCATTGATGGTGGCGCCCGAGCAGCCGAGCGGAATGAACGTGACGGCGAGATGCGAATTCTCGATGGCGAGCGCGAGCGCGGTGCGCATCTGATAACTATAGAGCGAGCGGTGGCAGGGACCACTGAGCCAGCGCGCGCTTTGCTGCGCCCAGTCGCCGGCCCGCGTGTCCTCATTCGCCATCGTGGCGCAGGATTTATTACCGCTGAAGCCGGCGCGTCCTGGCCGGTAATATTCACCGCCACCGAAACGCTTGAAGCAAAACCCTTGGTCTGACAGCCGCACCGCCCGGTCAGGATTGCCTTCGCCCGCCGCGATCGAATCTCCCATGCCGGCGATGAGCGCATGGCGCACTACGATTTCGCTGACCAGCCGAAGCGCCGTGCCGTCAGTCAAAATGATATCGACGCTGGCGATGGTCGGGCGGTTGCTGACGAGACGAGCCTTTACCTCTTCGTCGCAAGGGCCGCTTACTTGCCGGGGGTGGCCGTCGCCGTCGTCGAAACTCCAGGCGCAACCTTCGTTCGCAGGCAAGGTCCCGGCAAGCGTGACGCCCACGCGATGATCGTGCGGGGCAAGGTAGCTTTCGCGTTCGCCGTCGCGATCGCACAATTCCAGGAGCTTGCCCGCGCGGTCGACGCACAGTCGTTCGATCATATCGCGCGCCCAGCCGTGGCCATCGGTCTCTCTGGCCAGGCGCCGTTCGGCCGCGAGCACGCCACCGCTGCGCATCGCGGCAACGTGGCGCTGGAAGTCAACCTCGTTGCGGAACAAGCGGAATCGGTTCTTGACCTCCCACTCGATATGGGGTCCGGCGCCGGCTGCAGGCTGCGCGTGGACCGCTTGTCCACCCCAGGTCAAGAACACAAGGAGGAAGCCGACCACAAAGAGAGAGCGCATGGCATCAGCCGCGATCGGCCCATGAGACGGGACATGATTAGCATGGCGGATGCGGCGGAAATGTGAGGTGAGAGGCGGTATCGGCCGCCGCAGCCAAGTTCGTAGCGTTTCGGCGATTTCGTGCCCGAACAGGGGGAACCTGCCCCGCGAAACGGGGGCATAGTAAATAAGTCACGCCTCCCCAAAAAGCGACGCACCTCGATATCACCGGCCGCGTGCACCTTTCCCATGCCTTGATTTCCCAGCAGGTTCATTACGGGATCCGTCGGGGAGGTGGGCGTGCGCTACTTAGCGATGGTGCTCGTCGCGTGGGTGACGGTTGGGACGTCCGCCGTCGCCGACGTTGATCCTGCCGTCTTGGCCATGCTGAGGCAGTGGTCGCTTGCCTCGCCGGATCCATCGCGCGTGGTCATCTGCCACGGCTTCGGATGCGCCTTCCGTACGGAGATCGCCCTTACAGACGCTGATCACGCTCAGATGGCCGCGATTATGGCCTTAGGGGCTGCCTCGGCTGAGGCAGAAAGGGCTGCGCTCGGGCGTACCGAGGCGTGGTTTGAACGACGTATCGGGCCCCATCACTGGCACGGCGCAGCGTGTTGCGCGGGCCAGCCCACTCACCACCGGCGCGTTCAATCGCGGCCAATTCGACTGCATCGACACGACCCAGAACACAAATTCACTCCTGCTCGTTCTCGATCAGCTCAAATTGCTGCAGCACCATACGATTGCGGCGCCTGTCGCTCGGTTTCCCCCGCACAACACGGCAGTGATCAGGGATCGCAAGAGCAATGGGCTCTGGACGGTCGACCCCTGGACCCACAAGAGCGGTGAAGTTCCCGATATTTTCCCGCTCGCGAAGTGGAAAGCGGGCGAGATTCGCCCATAGCGCGTGCATGCATGGGCCGGTCCACCAGGTCAGGTTCGGGATCTGTTGTCGGATGACGGTCCTTCATCTTCGGAAGCGCCTCACCTTCTTCTTCGCCTGGAATACTGCGCGGCAGGCGGGACTAAGCTAGCGAATGGCACATGCGGTGCTGACACGCTGAACGTGCGGGACATACTGCGTTCGATCGATAATTCAAGCTCGTCGCAAATAAATTAGAGCAGTTGTTCTCTCCCCGCCCCAGAAGCATCTGGGACCGCGCTATCACCTTGTTCGTGGCTTCGATGCACGGGCATCGGTTATCTCTTGACGGCAATGCTCCAGTATTTTGTGACACACCAGAATCTGTATGCCGGTCCAGTGGCCGCGTCCGCAGAACTTTTGGCGCCTAGATGCGTTGCTAGCGCGGGGCCCCCTCCCGGTCATTCACCCCAGAGTGAACGGTTCCCGGAGGCCGGGATTAATCCCTTTCGGGCGAGGTTTGCGTGTTGACCTCGGATGCGCAGAGGGCGAGGCCTGACGAGCCGCCTCCACGGGCGCCGAGGTTAGAGGTGTACTATGCTTTGCCTTGGCGGGGGACTACCACATGTTCGACTGATTGGCCAATGAGTTGTAAGTGGCCATGACTGAGAGCCGCCCAATTGAACAGACTAATGCACTTCTAGCGGCTGTTGTCGCGTCGTCGATGGACGCTGTTTTCAGCATCGATACGGAC
>VAZM01000213.1 GCA_005883135.1 Alphaproteobacteria bacterium | reverse complement strand
AAGCTCCCGCGTCAGGCGCGCCTGCACCACCCAGATGTGGGCCTGGTGCGACAGCACGACGCCCTTCGGTACTCCGGTCGAGCCTGACGTGTAGAGAAACATCGCGGGCTCGCGCGCACGCGCCACGACCGCGTCGAATGTTCCAAGCTCGAGGAATCGATCGAAACCGCTCGCTCCCTCATCGCCGAAGCGCAGCGAGGGTATATCCGGCGGGCAGTCTGGTACGCGCGCGCGATCGCAGAAGACGAGCTTTGCCGCGGCGTCGCGCAGGATGAAGTGAATGGTCGCGCGCGGAAACTTGAAACTCACTGGTACGGCGATGAGGCCCGCGCGCATGATGCCGTAATAGGCACCGAGATATTCGGCGCAGTTGGCGGAGAGAATGGCAACGCGATCTCCACGCTCGAGCCCGCGCGCGCGCAGCGCGCGGGCGACACCGTTCGCCATGGCATCGAGTTGCCCGTAGCTGATCTCCGATCGCGATCTTTCCTAAATCGCGATCGCGCGGAATGAGATCGCCGAGGTTGGTGAACGGGGTCATACCTCAGGCGGAGTATCACGTTTTTGGCGGAGCCGTGAGATAGGTGCCGCGCCCGCTGGCGATGAGCTTGCCCTGCGCATCGAACACGTGCGCTTCCGCGGTCGAGAACTGGGCGCCCATGCGCACGATTTTCCCGCGGATGGTCAGGTCCCCCGGCATGGCCACGGCATGATAATCGACGTGCAGGCTGATGGTGGGTACCCCGCGGCCGTTCTTCCTCACCATGGCCCAGTCGGCGCCGAGGTCGACCAGCGTGGCGAGAATGCCGCCGTGGGTGTAGCGCCGGTCCGGATTGACGATCCATTCCTCCCGCCATGTCGCTCTTAGTTCGATGCCGTCCTCGTTGAGCGCAATGACTTTGAGGCCGAGCCATTGGTGATACGGGCCACGGGTAACCAGCGCCTGCACCCGTTCCAGCGTGAGCTCTTCGCTCATGGCGTAACCACGACCTTGCCAATCACCTCGCGGTCCGCAATGAGGCGCAGTCCCTCGCGGGCTTGATCCAGCGGCAGCACCTTGTCGACCACCGGCCGCATCTTTCCATCGGCGATGAGCCGCATCAACGCGCGCAGATCGTCGTCGTAGAAACTGTTGGAGCCGATGATCTTGAGCTCGAAGCTCCACACGTATCGCAAGTCCTCCTTCGGATCGTAGCCGGCGGTGGCGCCGCAGACCAGCAGCTTGCCGCCGCGCTTGAGACAGCGCAGCGAAGGCTGCCAGGTATCGCCGCCGGTGAAGTTGATCACCACGTCGACGCCGCCGTCGTAGCTGCGCCGCTGCGGTTTGCCGTAGCTCTCGATCACCCATTTCGAGAAATCGACTTCCTTCACGTTCACCACTTCGTCGGCGCCGAGCTCCTTGAGCTTGCGCATCTTGTCCGAGCTCGAGGTGCACGCGATCACCTGCGCCCCGAGGTGCTTGGCGAGAATGATGCAGCCGGTGCCGACGCCGCCGCTGGCGCCGAGAACGAGCACGCGATCGCCCGCCTTGACGGTGCCGTGGGTGATCAGCATGCGATGTGCCGTGCCGTAGGCGACCGGCAGAGCCGCCGCATCCTCGAAGCTCACGCCCGCCGGCATGGCGATGAGCTGGTCGGCGGCGACGAGGCAATACTGCGCCATCCCGCCGTCGAGCATTTCCCCCATCAGGCCTTTCGTCTTGTTGAGCGGATTGACAAGGACGCGCTGGCCGGCGGTCCAGCCAGTCACGCCCGCCCCGATCTCGGCGATCTCACCCGCCATGTCGAGGCCGAGCACGACCGGCAACGGCACCTTGATTCCCGGCATGCCGCGCACCGTGAAGACGTCGTGATAGTTGAATGAGGACGCCCGCACGCGGATCACGGCGTGGCCGGGGACGGCCGCAGGCAGCGGGTGGTCGCTTACGACGGCGAGCTCCTCAAGCGCGCCATGCTTGCGCAGAAGGAGCGCTTTCATGCTTGTCTTGCCGCTCACGGTCTCGTCCTTTTGCCGATAGACGCCAGGATTGTGGTCAGACGCCGGTCTAAGTAGCTTAGGCCGCAGCCGCCAACAACCGCCCCGTCGGAGCGCCGCGATGCAGGAGAATTTCCGCCAATTCCTTGACCGCCTGCGGCAGAGGGGCGAGCTCGTCGACCTGCATCAGCCCGTGGACATCCGCCATATCGCCACGCTGGTCGATCAGGCCGATACCGCGCTCTATTTCCACAACGTGATCGGCTACGAGATGCCGGTGGTCTCCGGCCTTATCCGCACGCGCGAACGCTCGATGATGGCGCTCGGCTGCGAGAGCTACCGCGAGATCGAGGACAAGCTCACCCAAGCGATCAACCACCCGATCCCGCCGAAATACGTCATGAGTTCCCCGACCCGCGAGGTAGTGGTCGTCGGCGATGAGGTCGATCTCTACCAGCTGCCGATCCCCATGTCCTCGATCTTTGACGGCGGGCCGATGATCACCGCCGGCGTGGTGATCGCGCGCGACCCTGAGCTCGGCATCAACAGCGGCATCTACCGCTTCATCGTGAAGGAAAAAAGCCTCACCGGCATCGACATCGTGACGCCCAACAACATGCGATTGTTCGCGCAGCGCGCCTACGAGAGCGGCCGCGCATTGCCGATCTCGATCAGCATCGGCACCCACCCGATCGAGATCACCGGCTCCGGCTATCGCGCTCCGCTCGGGGTCGACGAGATGGCGATCGCGGGGGGATTGCGCGGCGCGCCGGTCGAGCTCGCGCCGTGCGAGACCATCGACCTGCCCTACGTGGCCGACGCCGAGATCGTGCTCGAGGCGGAGATCCTGCCGACCGGGTGGACCTGGCCGGAGGGAAGGTTCGGCGAGTTCACGCGGCTGATGGGCGGTTTGCACTGGAATCCGCTGGTGCGCATCAAGGCGATCGCCATGCGCAAGGACGCGATCTACTACAATCTGCACATGCCGTGGGAGAATACCTGGCTGGCCGCACCCACGCGCTATGCCGCCATCCGCCAGGCGCTGCGCACCGCCGGCGTGCAGGTCAAGGACATCAACGTCACGCTCGGAGGCTGCGCGTTCTGGCACGCGGTGATATCGATCAAGAAGCAGCCGGGCGAAGCGAAGAACGCGCTGCTCGCCGCGCTGTCGGTCATGGACCTCAAGCACGTGGTCGTCGTCGACGACGACATCGACGTCTTCGATCCGACCGAGGTCGAATGGGCGATCGCCACCCGCGTGCAAGGCGACAAGGACGTGATGGTGGTGAGCAATGCGCGCGCCAAGCCGCTCGACCCGAGTCTGCCGCAGGGCTACGGCGTGGTGCCGACCGGGGCCAAGGTTGGCATCGACGCCACAATTCCGGAGGGCATTCCGCGGGAATATTACGAGCGCATCACCTACGCCTACGCCGATCGGGCGAAAATCGCCGATTATGCAAATGGCAAGTCGGATGCGGCGGGGTCGGCGGGCGATGCCATCGAGGTCGCCGCGCTGGCTAGCAAGATTTTGGATACGATCGGGAAGGAGCCGCTCTACTACACCGAGATCGCCGAGCGCTTCTGTGCCTACGACTTCCGCACGGTGGCGCGCGCGCTCGGCCATCTGCACGCGACCGAGAAGCTGTGGCAGGACCCGCGCGGCCGCATGTGCGTGCGCGGCTCCGCGTTCGCAGCCAAGCCGCCAAGCCGGTGAACGGGGACTCGACGGCAGGGCCCCCGCCCCTCGTCACTTCGATGCAATTTCGATAGGAATGCGCTGAATCTCGGCGTTCATGGCGTTGGCATTGACGACGATTTGCGCCAGCAAGGTGAACCGGCCCGACGTCAACTTGCCGGTCAGATCGAGGAGGAAGATTCCGTCGTCACCCGGCGGAACTTGGCCCGCGAGCACCACGCGGCCTTCCGCGTCGGTCACGATATAACGGCATTCGGGAGCCGAACGCTTGACCACATCGACCGCGATCGATTGCAACGGCTGGCGCACGAGGTCGTAGCTACGCTGATGCTTTTGCAGAAGCTCGATATCGCCGAACAATCTGACCCGATCGCCCTCGCGCTGCACTTTGGTGATGAACCCCCGGCGCGGGACGGCATAGGCGTCAAACGACCCCACCCCTAACGGGTAGCTCAGATCGCGGAAAGCCTCGAGCGTGACGCTGTCGGCCGACCAGCGCTTGAGCCGATACGGACCGTTGGTCACCAGCAAGTGCCCGTGCTCTCTGTAGAACGCCCTGAGCGCCGACCAACGTTTGCGCGCGTCCTGCGCGCTGACCAGTGATGTCAGTGGATCGGGGCGGTATCCCTCGCGCTCGAACGTCTCGATCAGCCCGGCAAGCTGCTCCCGGATGGCCTCGGAGCGCACGATGTCCAGCCAATCGACGCCACGACGTCGGGCGTCCGCTTGCGAGAACGCGGCCCAGCCGCGCTCGACCGCCTGCTCCATCAACGCCAGGAGATGCCAGGGCAGCGTGCTCCACGGCGGCGCGATGACCGCGTCCTGCTCCGGGTCGATCGGCGTCGTCGACGTGTAGACGTCGACCACGAGCAGCTCGCGCACATATTCGAAATCGCCGAAGCGAAAGGATTTCGACGTCGTGTCGGTGCCGACGACGCGGACGCCGAGAAGCTGCGCACGCATGACCGCGGTTGCGGCCGCGACCAGGGGATCATAGTGCGCGTCCTCGCCGCCCACGCGGGCGCCCCAGCGATAGGCGAAGGCGTAGGAGTAGAGCACGTCGGCGGCGGTCATCCGCGTGCCGTCATGGAAGGCGGAGCCGAGCACGCGGTAGGTCAATTTCTGCTTGGCGGCCTTGCCCGCGCCCACGGCGTTCAGTCGGCCGGTTCCCGGCTCGGGCAGCAGCGCATCCTCGGGAACGGCGACCTCGGTTGCAACGGGTTGCGCCGGTGCACGGCGCTCGACCATCGGCTCGGCCAGGATGGAAAGGCTGACGCAGGTATAGACGACCATCAGCGCCGTCAGCGGCACCTGCGAGCGCAACGCGAGCCGGCGCGTGTCGAAGATCTGCATGGATTTGACGTGTGCGAGATAGACCGCCGCGATGTGGCCGATGAGGATCGCGATCACCGCGGTCACCCAGGCAAACCGTGCGTCGACGATCGCGATGTCCACGCGGTACCCCGCGGTGCCGAACAGATTCCAGCCGAAGCCGAAGGGGTCGGACACGAGCGGAATGATGTATTGGCCCTGGATCAGCAGGAATGTGAAATAGTGCGCGAAGTGATAGCCGATGGCGATCGGCACCAAGGTGTAGGCGAAGGCGCGCGCGATAAGGAGCGGCGAGGCGGGCTGCTCCGTAACCGCGCTCATCAGTGCGCTGACCCCGACATAGACGCCGCAGAAGATGAGCCAGAAGGCGATCAGCCCGGCCGTTCTGATCGCCACGAGCTTGAAATCGCCGAAAATCGCAACGTAACGAGCAAGCGCGGCTTCGAGCTCGCCCCATTCCGGCGTCGCCAACGCGCCGTCGTAGAGCACGCTCGCGAGCAGCAACAGCACGAAAGCCATCATCGAGCTCGAAACCGAGCCGCTGTCGAGAAGCCCGGCGCCGAATGGCCGCAGCCACAGGTGCCGATCTCCGCCGCTGCGTATCTCGATCGGCGCGAACCGCGCGAAGGTGCCGAACACCGCCGTGAATACCTCGCCGCGCTCGAGCCAGCGGTCGCGGCCGAACAGGAACATGCCGGTCAAGGTGAGAACGGAATAGACACATGCCAGCGATGCGATGGTTCGTGGCACGGCTGGATTCGGATAGACGAGCTCGATCCAGGCGAATGCCAGCAGCAGAACAAAGGCGGGCCAGACGCCAAGGCTCTCCGGATAGGGCAGGCGCAGGCTGAATTTGCCTCTGCCGGTGATCCCCTGCTTGAGCGCCTCGATCGACTCGAAGATCGTGCTCCAGGGATTGATCAGCACCCAGATGTTGCCGATGAAGGCTGAAACATAGGCGAGGCCGACCCAGCCGATGACCCACACCATGGTCGGCGCGATGTTCCGGTAAGGATTTTGGTCGCCGCGGAACCCGGCCACTATGGTGATGATGAAGCCGGCGAGCGCGAGGAGCTGGAGCACGAGCGCAAGCGACGGGCTTGCGATCCAGCGAGCGAGCGGCGTGCGCAGGAGGTCGACGCGCGGGTAGGTGCGCAGGCGCGGCGAATCCCGCACGAAGAGCCCGACCACAACGAAGGACACCACCACCGCTGCCGCTACCCCGACCAGATAGAACGAGAGCGGGATCGGCAGGTCGTAGCGTTGGCCGAAGCCGTGAGCGCTGGCCGGCGTCGCCCACCCCGCGGCGGCGACGGCAGACAAGAGCGCGTGTAACACGACGCGCTCGCAGCGCATTACGGGTACACCTCGATAGTGGCCAGAACGTCGCCGTGCGCGTGCCCTCCGGACGGCGTCTTGCCGATGTGGGGTTCGATCGTGAATCGTCCGGTGGCGTGCGCGGTAAAGGTCATCTGCGTGACCGTGCCCGGCTTGAGCTCTTGCTCGATGTCATAGCCGTGCAGGTGCACCGTCAT
>VAZM01000212.1 GCA_005883135.1 Alphaproteobacteria bacterium | reverse complement strand
TTCGCGTTGGACCATGTCGCGCTTGCGCTGGCGAACCCTCGCCATGTCGGTCGTGACCTCACCGGTTACCACGCCGAAGTGCGCGCCTTGGCGCGCCAGATGCCCGACCTCCGCGCTCCAAATCTCGTTCTTGGTGGGCAGGCAGGCGACGTTGGGGCACGAGCCGCCGATCCACTGACGCTCGACCACGGCGGTCCGCCGCCCCGATTGCGCCAGATGCCACGCCAGCAACTTGCCGCCTTTCCCGCTGCCGAGGACGAGGATGTCGAATTGTTCCCGCTGAGCCATGCGTCTCTCCTTGTCCGTTCTGCCCCCGGCTTGCCGGCATCTAAGGCGATCCGCGCCGAGATGAATTGAGTTGGATTGCTCTGACTTTATCGCCCTTGCGCAGGTCGGAACGCATCGCCGAGGCAGCCTTCCCGGGTTGCCAGGTAGACCTGAAAGGTTCGCAGGTGGCGGCTGGCGCGCCTGCGCTTGCGCGCAACGCCTCGCGCTACCGTAGACCCGTTGCGAGACCCAGCAAGGCCACCCACTTTCAGCAGAGTGATGGGTGACCTCGCCAGCAGGATCGTCGGACACTACGAGAAGCACGCGCTCGCATGGGATGCCGATCGTCAAAACAGCTGCTGGAATGACAAGACTTGGCATGATCGCTTCATCGCTAAACTCGGCGGGGGCGCCAAGGTGCTGGACCTTGGATGTGGCTCAGGGCGACCGGTCGCGCAGCACATGGCCGAACGGGGGTTGCGCGTGACCGGCGTCGATTCCTCACCGACCATGATTTCGTTTTGCCGTGAGCGTCTGCCCGATGAAGAATGGATCATTGCCGACATGCGCCAGTTGGCGCTGGGCCGCCGCTTCGACGGCATCCTCGCGTGGGACAGCTTTTTTCACCTTAGTCATGATGACCAACGGCGGATGTTCCCGATCTTCTCCGACCATGCTGCCGCCGGCACGGTATTGATGTTCAACACGGGGCCGCAGCACGGTGAGGCTGTGGGTGACTACAACGGCGATCCGCTCTATCACGCAAGTCTCTCGCCGACCGAATACGAGGCGCTCGTCGGGCGTTTCGGATTTGATGTGATCCAACACGCCACGAACGATGCGGCGGCAGGGGGACGAACGGTCTGGCTCTGTCAACGCCGTGCGCTTGTGCCGACCGAGTCGGTTTCCATGCGCAGGAAGTAATTATGCCCGTGCTGGACAGAGCGACCCCGGAGCGAGTGAGCGCGTTCTCGGACGGCGTATTCGCCGTCCTTATAACCGTGCTGGTTTTGGACCTGCGGCCGCCGGAGCTTCCCACCTTCAAAGCGGCCCTGTCGCTCTGGCCGACGTGGCTTAGCTACGCCGTGAGTTACCTTTTTATCGCCATCGTCTGGACCAATCACCACTATCTGATGCGCCATGCCACTGAGGCGTCACCTCGTCTCCTGTGGTTTAATTTCGCGCACCTGTTCTCGATGTCGCTGCTTCCGTTCTCGACCGCGTGGATGGCCGTGAGCAAATTGGCGCCGCAACCGGTTGCCTTCTATGCGGCGGTTTTCTTCCTCGTCAATGCGACGTACGTATCGCTGATTTGGGAGCTAATTGACCGGAGGCCGATTGACGGGATCTCGCCGAGGCTGCGCAGGATCATGCGCTTCCGGTCGCTCACGACTTTATGCCTCTTCGCGGTGGCTGCGGTTATCGCGCTGAAATATCCCCTGGCTGGACTCGGAATTTGTATTTGTTGCTTGATCCTTTATCTCAAGCCCGATCCGCCGGAGCGAGCAAGCAAATAGCTCAGGAATGAAAGCGCAGGCTGTGTGGAATAATGTCGATTTACCGCGTTAACGTTGTTTTGACCTTTGGCGGCGGAAATACGATCCGGAGCACCCGATGATGAAGGGCCGGATCTCTGCAGGGTTGCTGGCTTGCCTGAGTCTCGTCGGCTGTGCTGCCGGCCCTGCCGGCGTCCTTTTCGACAACACCATCGTCGTCGACCATCTCGACGGCAACTATCAGCGCCTGGCGTCCTGCACCTATGAGCACCTCGCTCGCCAGCAGGGTCAGTTGTCGAAGACCGATTTGCGCGAGCAGCAAACGGTTAGAATTGCTTTGAGCAAGGCGCCGCAGACATACTGGGTCCTCTCTTTCGTCGATGAAGACGGCGGCCGGCAGACGCGGCTGGAATCGACGGCAGGCTCTTACCCGAGCGAGCATGCCCTCGCATTGGCTCGCGCGTGCGCGGCATAGTGAGCCCTGGTCGTATATCTGCCCGACTTGATGGCCAATATGCGGGTGTGCTGCCGCGTAGCCCGTGGCACCAACGCTTGCAAGGATGTCCTATGACGGTGAGACGAGTCCCGGCCTTCGCCTTTACAATGATCGCAATAGTCGGGCTCGGGGTTCAGGCGGAAGCGAAAGCACCGTGCCAGGAATTGGTGCGGCTGCGCAACGCGGCCTCAGAGGCGTGGAAACAGGCGATGAGAGTACCGCCAGCGGAGCGCTGCGGAGCGCTTTATCATGCCTCCTTAGCCGCGCAGGCGACACTCAATTACGCAAATAACAATCACGAGTCGTGCAACGTTTCTGTCCCGTTGCTGAACCAGGTGGAAGGGTACCACCGCGAAGCGGTGCAGGCTCGCGACAATGCTTGTGCTGGACGCCCTCTTCGAGCCTATCCAGCCGATATCATCCAACGTTGAGATTATGGGAGGCTTGGTCCAGACATCGAAGACCGCGGTACTTGTTTGACCCGGTCGCTGCCTCGTTCTAGGCTTCGAGTGTTCTCATTAGATGGCCTGTCCGGAGGTGACCTGTGCGACGCTTGGCGGCAACTTGCTCTGCACTCATCCTTTCCACGGTGTTGGTCGCGCAGGCGCAAACGCCAAGCGCAAGTTCATCGGGCTTTGAAAAGAAGAACTACAATTACAGCGAGTGGACAAAAGGACTGTTTTCCGAGGTGGTTACCGTCATCCATCCAGGCAAGATGATCTTTCTCGCCGGAGTGGGAGCGGAGGACGAGAGCGGCGGCCGCGGCGCGATCCGGCATGTCGGCGACTTCGCGGGGCAGTGCCGCTATGCCTATGACAAGATCAAGCGGCTGTTGGCGGCCCACGGCGCGACGATGAACGACGTGGTGAAGGTCGTCACCTACGTCACTGATGTTCGAAATCTGCCGGAGGCGGGAAAGTGCCGCACTGAAGCGCTGGGCGGGGCGCCGCAGCCCGTCCACACGTTTCTCAATATCAATCAGCTCGCATGGCCGGGCATGCTGGTGGAAGTGGATGTGATAGCAGCTACGGCGGCGCCTTAGCCTCCCGAGGGTCGGTATTCGCGCTCATCCACACCCGTCCTAGCGCCTCCGGTTGCAATCGGATGGCGCGCGTTTTCGAAGCGGCGGCGCCTCGGGCTCGGCGAGCGTGGCCGCCGATCCGGCAATCAAGCGCAGTTCCCGCAGGCCGAGCAGGACGGCCGCGAATGAAAGCGGGACAATAAAATAGAGAAAGCGGAAGATCAGCAGCGATGCCAGCAGTTCCTCCTTGGGAAACTCTGGAAGTCCGACCAGCATCGTCGCCTCGATCACGCCGAGACTTCCAGGCGCGTGACTCACGAATCCGAGCAGGATCGCGATGACGAACACCACGAGCAAGACGCTGAACTCGACCGCAGGATAGTCCGGCAGCAAGGCGTACACCGCGATCGCTCCCGCGCCGAGATCCAAAATCCCGATCCCGATCTGCACCAGCGTCGAGCGCGGGCTCGGCAATGCGATTTGCCAACTGGAGCGGCCGATGACACGTCGGCGCGGCCTTAGCCACAGGAGATAGCCTACGATGGTCATCAAGCCGGCAACGCCTATCGTGCGGTTCACCCATGGCGGCAGCTGATTGACCGCGCTCGCGGCCGCGGGCGCATAGGCCATGCCGGCGCCGAGCACGAACGCGTTGCCGAGCCAGAACGTCAATCCGGTGACGAAGGCGATCTTGGCGATGTCGATGATGTTGAGGCCCCAGGCTGAATAGATGCGAAGCCTGATCGCCCCGGCGGTGAAGACGGTGGCGCCGAGATTGTGTCCGATCGTGTAGGCCGTAAAGCTCGCGAGCGCGGCGATGCGATAAGGCACCGCATCGCGGCCGATCGTGCGCAGTGCAAAGAAGTCATAAAACGTCAGCGCGAGGTAGGCGACCGCGACGAAGACACCCGCAAGCGCGATCTGTCGGATCGATTTTGCCTGCAGCGCGGCGACGACCCTGTCGACGTCGATGTCGCGTAGCAGCCGGACCAGGATGACGGCCGCAATCGCCACGATCAGCACGCTGATGGCGATGCCGATCATGTTCCAGTCGAGTCGCTTTCGTATTGCCCGCGTGATGACGCTCGTCACGTTTGGCATGGACTCCGGGCGAAGAGCGTCGACGCGGACCGGCGAATCGCGCAGCCAATCTCGCACGGCTTTGTAACATTGCTGTTACAAGTCCTAGTGTCCGGTTTTCGAAGTTCGTGATACAGCGCGGCACACTCGGGCACGAACTTCGAAAACCAAAGGGCACTAGCAACTCTATGATTCTGGTGCCGCTTTTTCGATTTGAAATTCCTGAGGCGGACTCGCGGCACACGGTGCAGGAATTTCAAATCGGCGGCACTAGATCGAACCGTCGCAAAATTTGCCCGGAGTTTCCTCGCCCCGCTGCGGGCGGCGTCATATGGCTGAAATATGAAATCGCAATGTTGTCGTTTATGCGATTCGCCAATGCGGTGGCTCAGCCATCCCGACCGAGAGCAGTCTGATGCGGGTTCTGATCGCAACAGACGCCTGGCATCCGCAGGTGAATGGGGTGGTGCGCACCTTGACCTCGCTGTCGCAGAGCGCGCGACGGCTCGGCGTCAGCATCGAATTCCTCACGCCGGAAGGCTTTCCTGACTTTCAGGTGCCGACCTATCCGGGGCTGCGCTTGGCGTTGCCGCGAGCGCGCGAGATCGCCCGGCGCATCGAAGCGGCCAAGCCCGATGCGATCCATATCGCAACCGAAGGGCCGATCGGTTACATGGCGCGGGCCTATTGCAGAAGGCGCGGCCGGCCCTTCACCACCAGCTACACGACGCGATTCCCGGAATACATTTCCGCGCGCGCACCCGTCCCGCAAGCATGGATCTACGCGACCTTGCGACGGTTTCATGCCGCCGCGGCCGTGACCATGGTTGCGACGCCGTCGCTCATGACGGAATTGGCTCAGCGGGGATTTGCCAATCTTGGCATGTGGACCCGCGGCGTGGACACCGACCTGTTCCGGCCCGATCGCGCCGTCGATCTCGACTTTGCGCGCCCGATCTTCGTCACCATGGGGCGGCTCGCGGTCGAAAAGAACCTCGAAGCATTCCTGTCGCTCGACCTACCCGGCACGAAGGTTGTCATCGGCACGGGCCCGCAGGAGGGGCCGTTGAAGCGGCGCTTTCCCAACGCAAAGTTTCTGGGACTGTTGGAGAATGGCGCATTGGTCGCGCATCTCGCGGCTGCCGACGTGTTCGTGTTCCCGAGCCGCACCGACACATTCGGCGTCGTCCAGCTCGAAGCGCTCGCGTGCGGCCTTCCGGTCGCCGCCTTCCCGGTCACAGGTCCGAAGGACGTCGTCGCCGGCCATCCCGTCGGCGCCTTGAACGACGATCTGCGCGTGGCCGCTCTGGATGCGCTGAAAATTTCCCGGCAAGCCTGCCGCGCGT
>VAZM01000638.1 GCA_005883135.1 Alphaproteobacteria bacterium | reverse complement strand
AGGCCGGTGGTCGCAAGCGGTCGCAGCGTGCCGTTGGCGATGTGCGGCGTTGCTGCCCCCGTGCTCGTGATCATGAATTGCGCGTTCCCGCTCAAGAGCGCCATCAGCGCCGGTGGGAGCCCTGCAAACGGCAGGTGCACGGCAATATTCGGCGGCAGTCCGGCGCGGTGAAACATGGTCATGGTCGCGAGATGGTGCGGCGAGCCGTAGCCGCCGGTCGAGAAATCGAGCTGACCGGGTCTGTTGCGCAGCATCTCCAACAATTGCGCCACGCTGCGCACGGGCAGTTCCTCACGCATCAGCAGCACCAGCGCCGCGTCGGCCATCAGCACGATCGGCACGAAGTCCTTGACCGGATCGTAGGGCAGGTTGCGCTTGAGCGCCGGCATGGAGCCGTGGGTGCTGGTGGTCACGACCACCAGCGTATGGCCGTCCGCCGGCGCCTGCTTTGCGGCCATGACGCCGATGATGCCGGTTGCCCCGCTGCGATTGTCGGTGACGATCGACCAGCCGCGCTGCGCTCCGATCCAATGGGCGATGAGCCGCGGGATGCCGTCATACGGCCCGCCCGGCGGATAGGGCACGATGATGCGGACCGGCTTTGCCGGATAGGCCTCGTTGCCAAAGGCCCTCGAGATGGTGTGCGCCCCTGCAAGAATTGCAGGCGCAGCGAGGAGTTTTGCTGCGGAGCGGCGGCTCAAAGGCGCGCCCGCCGCAGCGCGGTGGCGCCGCCGGAATGTTGCGTTGCACAAAGGGTGCGGCACCGCGTCCCGCGCCTCCAGGCGCAATTCCGGGCATTCTCCATGCGACCCTGGTGTTAATCAAACCGCCATGCAAGAACGGCGTTAAAGAAGAAAAGGCATTACGAACTTGCCTCGCAAAGCGCTCTGAGGCGAAGCGGAATGCTCGATCAAGCGGGCTGGGATGGAGGAAACGGTGGCGACAAGCACATCAGAAGCGATTTCATCGCGGGCGACCGCGTCCGAGGCGACGCGTTGGGGCCAGCTGATCTTCGGCATCATCTGCATGGTGATGATTGCCAACCTGCAATACGGCTGGACGCTGTTCGTCAATCCGATCGACCAGAAATATCATTGGGGGCGCGCGGCGATCCAAGTTGCGTTCACCATCTTCGTGTTGACGGAAACGTGGTTGGTGCCGATCGAAGGGTATTTGATCGACAAATTCGGCCCGCGCATCATGATCAGCGGGAGCGGCGTCCTCGTGGCGATTGCATGGGTCATCAACTCGATGGCCGACTCACTCGCTCTCCTCTACCTGGGCGCGGCGATTGGCGGTATCGGCGCCGGCGTCATCTACGGAGGCTCAGTCGGCAACGCGCTCAAGTGGTTCCCGGATCGTCGCGGTCTTGCGGCGGGATTGACCGCCGCCGGCTTCGGCGCGGGCTCTGCGCTGACGGTGATCCCGATTGCGAACATGATTCAATCGAGCGGGTTCGAATCCGCGTTTTTATGGTTCGGCCTGGCGCAGGGTATCGTCGTGGTTTTGGTGGCGTTGCTGCTACGGGCACCGGAGCCGGGCGAAGTCCCGGTGCCGGCGACGCCCGCCGTGCAACAGACCAGGCGCGACTACGGTCCCACCGAGGTGCTGAGGACGGCGCCGTTCTGGGTCATGTACGTCATGTTTGTCATGGTCGGCACCGGCGGGCTTATGGCGACGGCGCAGCTCGCTCCGATCGCCAAGGACTTCAAGGTCGACGTAATTTGCGTTGTCGATCGATCGCGTGCTCAACGGCGTCACCCGGCCGTTCTTCGGCTGGGTTTCCGACCATATCGGTCGCGAAAACACGATGTTCATTGCCTTCATGCTGGAAGGCATCGGCATCTATGCTCTGCTGCACTTTGCCAGCGATCCGTTCCTGTTCGTGATCCTGTCGGGGCTGGTGTTCTTCGCCTGGGGCGAGATCTACTCGCTGTTCCCGGCGACCTGCACCGACATCTATGGCCGCAAGTTTGCCACCACGAACTACGGCATGTTGTACACGGCGAAAGGCACGGCCGCCTTGCTGGTTCCGCTGGGTAATGTGCTGACGACCTGGACCGGCAGCTGGACGGCGGTTTTCGTGATCGCCGCGATTCTCAACATCATCGCCGCGGTGATGGCGCTGGTCGTGCTGCGGCCGCTGCGAGTGCGAGCCCTCGCTTGACGGGAAGGTTCAATGCGTCCGCGCCGCTGCCGCGCGGACGCGTCCCGAGGCCATGCGGTCGCCGGCGCGAATGAGGCGACCTACAGGCGGAGCATCATTCGATGTGCGACAGCACCCAAGTCAGATGCTCCGGCGCGATCAACGGAACGATCACGGCCGAGAGCGCCAATCCCAGGACGCAGAACAGGCACACGACTTTCAAGCCGGTCGAAACGAGCGGCGAGTAGACGAAGCGGACGGCAAGGTCGGACATGGACTCCTCCTCGGTATCGCTCCGCAGTCCTAGCGCTTCTCCCGCCGCGGCCCTGTGAACCGCATCACACCGGCCGGCGTTTTTCCGGTGGGCGCCGCCGGTGAGCGTGC
>VAZM01000637.1:1930-2868 GCA_005883135.1 Alphaproteobacteria bacterium | reverse complement strand
TGCACGTGCTCTCCAAGGGCCGCATCGTGAAGACCGGCGGCAAGGATCTGGCGCTGGAGCTGGAGGCGCGCGGCTACGCCGAATACCAGACCGAGGCGGCCTGAGCCCGCGGATCTGATGATGCGCCCCGAAATCAAACCCATGAAGACCGCGGCCGAGGTCGCGCTGGCCGAGGCGTTTGCCGCGGTGGGATCGAAGCTTCCGGGCGACCGCCGCATCGCCGAGCGGCGCGCGGCGGCATTCCAGAGCTTCGATGCGCGCGGCCTGCCGCACCGGCGCGTCGAGGAATGGAAATACACCGACTTGCGCGCGCTGATGCGCGACGCAAAGCCGCTCGCCGCGCCCCCGGACGCGCAGGCGAAGCAGCGCGCCAAGCACGCAGGAAAGCTGCTTTCCGGCATCGGCGCCCGCCGCATCACGTTCGTCGACGGCGCCTTCGTTGCGGAGCTGTCCGACCTCGCCGATCTCGAATCCGGGCTCACGATCCGGCCGATGGCCAAGGCGCTCGCCGCGGGCGATCCCTTGCTCGCAAGCCGGCTCGGGACGGCCGTGCCGAACGACGACGTCGCCGTCGCGCTCAATACCGCCTTCATGGGCGACGGCGCCCTGGTGCACGTCGCGCGCGGCGTGAAGCTCGACCGCCCCATCCATCTCGTCTTCGCCTTCGGCGCCGGCACTGCCGCGGCGGCGTTCACCCGCTCGCTTGTCGTGATCGAAGAGGGCGCCCAGGCGACCCTGATCGAGAGCCACGAGGGGCCGGACGGGGTCGACTACCAGATCAACACGGCGTGCGAGCTGTTCGTGGGCGATGCGGCGCTCCTCGATCACGTGAAGATCGGAACCGAAGGGACTCGGGCGATTCACGTTTCGACGCTGATGGCCGCGCTCGGCGCGAACGCGCAATTGCGGGATCTCGTCTACACCAGCGGCGGCGCCGT
>VAZM01000637.1:0-1918 GCA_005883135.1 Alphaproteobacteria bacterium | reverse complement strand
CTGGCGCTCAACGGCGCCACGCTGATCACGGGCCGCCAGCATGTCGACAACACGCTCCTCGTCGACCACGCGGTTCCGGGCGGCTTCAGCCGAGAGCTGAACAAATCGGTGCTGGACGGCGAGAGCCGCAGCGTGTTCCAGGGCAAGATCGTGGTGCGGCCGGGCGCGCAAAAAACCGACGGCAAGATGATGTCGCAGGCGCTGCTGCTCTCGGAAGACGCCGAGGCCGACAACAAGCCGGAGCTCGAGATCTTCGCCGATGACGTGCAATGCGGCCACGGCGCGACCGCCGGTGCGCTCGACGAGAATCTGTTGTTTTATCTGAAAGCCGGCCTGCGCGACGCGCTGATGGATCAGGTCGTCGACTGGCTTGGGGCGCGGACGTAATTCACCGGCCGTCCTCCTTCGACGCCGCCTTCGGCCGGCACCTCAGGACGACGCGCGAGAGGCGAGACATGCAAGAAGCCGTCACCAACGGCGCCTATGACGTCAGCCGCATCCGCGAGGATTTTCCGATCCTCGCCATGCCGGTTTACGGCAAGCCGCTCGTCTATCTCGACAACGCAGCCTCGGCGCAAAAGCCGAAGGCGGTGCTCGATCGCCTCCAGCATGCCTACACCGCCGAGTACGCCAATGTGCATCGCGGCTTGCATTATCTCGCCAATGCCGCGACCGAGGCCTACGAGGGCGCGCGCGAAAAAGTCCGCGCCTTCCTCAATGCGGAAAACGCCCATGAGATCGTCTTCGCCCGCAACGCAACCGAAGCGATCAATCTCGTCGCTTATACGTTCGGGGTCGAGCACGTGCGGGAGGGCGACGAGATCGTGCTCTCGATTCTCGAGCATCACTCCAACATCGTGCCCTGGCATTTTTTGCGCGAGCGCCACGGCGCCGTCATCAAGTGGGCGCCGATCGACGATGCCGGAAATTTTCTGCTCGACGAGTTCGAGGCGCTGCTCACCGAGCGCACGCGCCTCGTCGCCGTCACCCATATGTCGAACGTCACTGGTACACTGGTCCCGGTCAAAGAGGTGGTGCGCATCGCCCATGCCCGCGGCGTTCCGGTGCTGCTCGACGGCAGCCAGGCGGCCGTGCATCTCGACGTGGACGTGCGCGACATCGGCTGCGATTTCTATGTCTTCACCGGCCACAAGCTCTACGGTCCGACCGGCATCGGCGTGCTCTACGGCCGTTCCGATCATCTTTCCGCCATGCGGCCCTTCAACGGGGGCGGCGAGATGATCCGCGAGGTCTACGAGGATCGCGTGACCTACGGCGATCCGCCGAACAAGTTCGAGGCCGGCACGCCGGCGATCGTGCAGGCGATCGGGCTCGGCGCTGCCATCGACTACGTCGGCTCGATCGGCAAGGAGCGTATCCGGGCGCACGAGGCCGCGCTGGTGAAATACGCCCACGAACGTCTGCGCGAGATCAATCGCGTGCGCATCTTCGGCACCACGCGCGACAAGGGGCCGATCGTGGCCTTCGACATGCAGGGCGCGCATCCCCACGACGTTGCGACCATCATCGACCATTCCGGGGTCGCGGTGCGGGCCGGCACCCATTGCACCATGCCGCTCTTGGCGCGATACGGCGTGACCGCGACTTGCCGGGCCTCGTTCGGCCTGTACAACACCGCCGCCGAGGTCGACAGCCTTGCGCAAGCGCTGATCAAGGCCCAGGATTTCTTCGCATGAGAGTGGACGAGATGAGCGAAGCTCCGGCGGCCGAAGCTGCCGCGGTCGGTGAGGCCGCGTCCGGGCAGGGCTCCGCCTTGCCGGCCGAGGAGATCGAGCGGCTGACGACGGAAATCGTCGGCGCGCTGAAAACCGTCTACGACCCGGAGATCCCGGCCGACATCTACGAGCTCGGCCTGATCTACAAGGTCGACATCGCCGACGATCGCAAGGTCACGGTC
>VAZM01000211.1 GCA_005883135.1 Alphaproteobacteria bacterium | reverse complement strand
CCGACGAGTTGCGCAACAATGAGGATGTCAAGGAATTCTACCTCGGGGGAGCCGGCGAGCAGCGCAAGAGCTTCAAGAACCTCAAGAGCTTCCGGCGGCGGAAGCGCTGGCTTTAAGTGCCGCCATTGTCAATCAGCGGTATCGCTCGCCCCCCTTGCGGGAGAGGGCGACTCGATTGATGCCACGGATGATAAGGGGTGAGGGGTTTTCGGCAGCACCCCTCACCCATCCTCGCTCGCGTCGACACCGAGCTGTCCTCTCCCGCAAGGGGAGAGGGCACTAACCGCACGCGCGCGGAAGCATAGAGCTAGCCTTGCTCATCGGCTCCGCGGCACTAAGGCCGGCCATGGCTTTGTCCAGAGCTTGCCCGTCCTCGTCGGCGAGCGCGGCCTTGATCAAAGTGTCCAGTGTTGCCGCAGCATCGCTTCGCCCGCGCAGGCGCGGGATCAGCGCAGCGAGCGTGCCGAACTTGGCCTCACCGCGCGCGTGGGTGTCGCCGTAGCCCTTCACCAGGCCGCGCATGCGCGCGACTTGCACGGCGAGCGGATAGTCGGCGCGTGCGGTCGCCGCCACGAGGTCGAGCCACTTCGCCAGCGCCGCCTGCTCGGCGGCAAATCGCAGCGAGCGCCGGCGCAGCCGCTTGAGCTTCGCCAGCGTGTAGAGCAGCAGGAACCCGCCGACGGAGGTCGTCTTGACGACCTTGCCCTTGCGCGTTGCCCGGTCGACAAGGCGGCGCGCCCATGGCGTGCGCATGAGCCAATCACCGAGGGGGGCCGGGAGCGTGTCGGCGATCTCCTGCGTGCGGGGGTGAAAAAACTCGGCGATCTCCAGAATCTGGCCGTCCTCGATCCGGACTTCCTCACGCACGCGCGCGAAACGGCTCGAGCGGATCTTGAGCTCCGCGACGCGAACCGTGTCCTCGTAGGCCATCGCGAGCGCGAGCTGCCGCGCGGTCTCCGCGAGCAGGGCACCCGAGTCGTCGCCGCGCTGGCGCTCGATCTCCTGCACGGGCGCGAGCCGGGCCAGGAATTCTCGCGCGTAGGCTGGGTCCTGATAGTCGGTGAGCCGTTCGATCCCGGCGAGCACCACCGCGCGCGTCTCGCCGCTGAACTCGCGCGCGGCTCTCTCCACGAGATCGCGGATCGCGGCCGGCGCGGCCCGCGCCGGGTCACCCATCAAGGCGGGCGCGGGGAGAGGGGCTTGGTCGGCGCGCGCCGCTTCGAAACCCGCGGCAAAGGCGGCGAGGCTGCGCTCGACCCCGACCTGCCCTCGGCGGATCGCCGCCTCGAAGGCCGGGCGTGCAAAGGGAAGCGCGGCCGAACCCGCCAGCGCACCGAATAGCACCGCACTCAACACGCTCCCGGTCGCCTCCGCCAGCGCCGCCATATCGAAGGCGCGTAGTTCGCGCGCCGCCTCGCGGCAGGCAGACAGCAGCGCCGCCGCGTCCGCGCGGCCGTCGGCGAGCGCGATCTTCTCGGTCATGGCGAAGACGCGATGGGTGGAGGCGATGAGCAGCGTTTTGTCCGGCGTTACGAAGCCGCGCTCCACCGCCCGCGCGGCCTCCATCAGTTCGGAAGCGAGCACGATATCGACGTCGCCCGGCACCGGCATCAGCGCCAGCACCGGCTCGCGCCCGGCGGTATCCGCCGCCGCCTTCGCGAACAATTCGACGTAATAGACGGTCGCGCCGGTGCGCTGGGCGACGCCGGGGACCGAGGTCGCCTGCGCCAGATAGCCGCCGTGCTGGGCGAGATCGACGATCCAGTCCGCCAGTACGCCGCCGCCCTCGCCGCCCAGTGCAACCACGGCGATGGTGATCGGACGCGGCGACTGCGCTCGGGCGTTCATCGCGCTCGTCACGCCGCGGCGAGGCGCGCGTCGATGCGGCGTTGCAGGGCGCCGATCACGGCGCTACGCACTTTGTGCTTGAGCCGGTCCCACGCCGTAGGGTTGGCGATGATCGAGGCGCGGTAGAACGACGGGCAAAGCACCGCCGCGTGCGCCACCTCCCCGCACAATCCGCAGCCGACGCAGGAATTGACCACCTTGGTCACCGGCTCGCGCCGCAGCGGGTCGGGATTGGGCGCGAGCGTGAGGGAGGGGCATCCCGACAGCCGAATGCAGGAGTGATCGCCGGTGCAGGTATCGGGATCGACACCGAAGCGCTCGCGCACCACGCGCTCGCCGCCTTGCAGGCGCTTGCGCATCAGCGGCCGCACCCGCCGCTCTTTGTTGAGCATGCATTCCGATTGGGCGATGATGACCTTCGGGCCTTTGACCGCGGTGGTGAGCGCCTCCTTGAGCACATCGCGCATCCGGCCGACGTCATACGTGCGCGTGATCGTGCGTACCCAGTCGACGCCGACGCCGCGCACCGCCTTCTCGATCGGGTTCTTGGTGGCGCGCATGGCATTGTCCGCGGCGGAGGAGGGCACGTCCTGCCCGCCGGTCGCCGCTGCGTAGCCGTTGTCGACGACGATCAGCACGTTATCGCTCTTGTTGAAGACGGCGTTGCCGACGCTCGAGGCGAGCCCGTTGTGCCAGAACCCACCGTCGCCGACGAGCGCGATGGCCCGTTTCCCGCCCGCCGCGTTGAACGCGCTGGCGCCGGCGCCGCCCAGGCCGTAGCCCATGGTCGAGTTGCCGAGGTTGAACGGCGGCAGGATCGAGAACAGATGGCAGCCGATGTCGCAGCTCACGTGATGCGGCCCGAGTTCGCGCTCGACGAGCTTCATGGCGGCGAAGATCGGCCGCTCGGGACAGCCGGTGCAAAACGAGGGCGGGCGCCCGTGCACGTGTCCCGCGACGCTCTGCCGCGCCTTGGCCACGCGATCATCCTGCCCGACTAAGGCGGCCACCGCGATGCCATTGCCGAGCAGATCGGGCCGATAAGCGGCGATGAACTTGCGCAGACCCTCCTTGATGACCGCGCCGGTATACTCTCCGGCCATCGGCAGGACGCCCTTGCCCTCGACCCGCGTCGTCACATCGGCGCGGCGCAGGATGGTGTTCACCGCCTGCTCGATGAATTCCGGTTGGCCCTCCTCGATAATGAGAACCGCTTTCTTCCCCGCGCAGAAACCGACGAGCTCGGCGTCGATCAGCGGATAGGTCACGTTGAGCACGTAGAGCGGGACGCGGCTTGCGCCGAACACGTCGGCGAGGCCGAGGATTTCGAGCGAGCGCAACACGGTGTTGTACATGCCGCCCTGCATGACGATGCCGATGTCGTCAGCGTCGCCCTTGAATGTCTCGTTGAGCTTGTGCTGCTCGATGAAACGCACGGCGGCGGGCCAGCGTTTCTCGACCTTTTCCCGCTCCTGCAGGTAGCTCGCCGGCGGAAGCACGATGCGGTTCACATCCCGCGCGGGGTTCTCGAGCGCGTCCTTGAGCGTGAAGGCGGCCCGCGCATTGTCGCGCGCGACGAAGCTGCCGTAGACGTGGCAGGCGCGGATGCGAAGCTCCAGCATCACCGGCGTGTTGGACGCCTCCGACAGCTCGAAGCCGGCCTCCACCGCCCGCACGATCGACGGCAGGTTCGGGCGAGGATCGAGCAGCCAGATCTGCGATTTCATGGCGAAGGCGTGGCTGCGCTCCTGCATGATCGAGGAGCCTTCGCCGTAGTCCTCGCCGACGATGATCAGCGCGCCGCCGGTCACCCCGCTCGAGGCGAGATTGGCGAGTGCGTCGGAAGCGACGTTGGTGCCCACCGTCGATTTGAAGGTCGCGGCGCCGCGCAGGGGATAATTGATCGACGCCGCCAGCGCCGCGGCGGCAGCCGCCTCGTTGGCGCTCGCCTCGAAGCGAATGCCGAGCTCACGCAGCACGTCATCGGCATCGGCGAGCACGTCGACGAGGTGGGAGATCGGCGCACCCTGGTAGCCGGAGACGTAGGACACCCCAGCCTGCAGCAACGCCTTGGTGACGGCGAGAATTCCCTCGCCGCGAAACTCTTTGCCGGCGCCGAGCCGAAGCTTTGCCACCTCGCTTTTGAACGAGCGTTCTGCCATCCGCGTTTCTCGGTGTCCTCCGTTGCGACCCCGTGTATAGAGCCGCGCAATTGACTCGTCTCCACGCCACCGCGATTATATTCCAAACGATGTATCGCCGACAGCCTTTCCATTCATCGTAGAGGGGACACGCATGCGCCCGACATTGATCATGGGCTTGGCGGCCGTGTTCGCGACGACGGCAGCGGCGGCCCAGGAAGTCACCTTGCGCGCGGTTTCCGCCTTCGCCGAGAAGACCACCTATTCGCGTGGATTCGAGCTCTTCATCGAGCGGGTGAATCGGGACGGCAAGGGCGTCCTGCAGATCAACTACATCGGCGGACCGAAAGCCATGCCGCCGTTCGAGGTAGGTAACGCGCTCAAATCCGGCGTCGTCGATGTCGCCAATTCGACCGGGGCTTTCTACACCAACGTGATGCCGGAGGCCGACGCCTGGAAGCTCACCGAACGGCCGATGTCGGAGCTGCGCAAGAACGGCGGCTACAACTACATGGCGCAGCTGTATGCCGACAAGATGAATGCGATCTTTCTCGCGCGGCACGTCGATGGCAATCCATTTCACCTGTATCTGAACAAGCCGATCGCGAGCCCGGATCTCACCGGCCTCAAGATTCGCATTACGCCGGTCTATCGCGATTTTTTCCAGGCGCTCGGAGCCACGGTCGTGCAGACCGCGCCCGGCGAGGTCTATACCGCGCTGGAGCGGGGAGTGGTTGACGGCTACGGCTGGCCGATCACCGGCATCTTCGATCTCGGCTGGCACGAGAAGACGAAATACCGCGTCGATCCCGGCTTCTACACCGCCGAAGTGTCCATCCTGGTGAACAAATCCACCTGGGACAGGCTCACCGATGCGCAGCGCGGTCTGCTGCGCAAGGCGGGAGAGCAAGCGGAAGCGGACGCGGTGGCGATCTTCGCCGAAGAGAACGCCAAGGACACCAAACGTCAGGCTGAGGCCGGCATCCAAACGATCAAGCTGGAGGGGGCGGCCGGAAAACTCTATCGCGACAAAGCCTACGAGGCCGGTTGGGCCGGGATCATCCGCCAGAGCCCGCAACATGGTGCAAAGTTGAAGGAGTTTTTCGCCAAGGCGAATTGACGTGAAGGCGAATTGATCTGGCGGTCGGCGTCCCCGGCATGGCGAGGCTGTCGCACTGGTACGGTCGGCTGCTCGAAGCGCTGATGCTGCTGGCGTGCTTGCTGCTGCTGACGATGACCTTCCTCATCGGGGCCGATGTCCTGCTGCGCAACATCGGTCTCGGCGGCGTCGCGCCGAGCAACGAGATCTCCGAGGACATCATCTATCTGTTGACGCTGCTTGCCGCTCCCGGCCTGTTGCGGCAAGGACAGCACATCCGCATCGATATCGTGCTGCGCGCGCTGCCTCCCAGGCTCGGGTGGGTGCTCGAATGGATCAGCGACACTATCGGCGTGGTTTGCTGCCTGTACTTCGTCTGGTACGGAACGCGCGTGGCGGCGGCAAGCTTCGCGAGCGGCGCGCTTTCGATCAAGACGCTGATCATCCCGGAATGGTGGCTGCTTGCGCCGATGCCGGCAAGCTTCGTGCTGCTCGGCGTCGAGTTTTTCTTTCGCATGCATCGCCTTGCCTTGGCCGAGCAGCGTCCGCGGGACGATGCGGTGTCCGCTTCCTAGTGTCCCGATTCCGAAGTTCGCATCATTGTGCTGCAGCCTCGTCTGCGAACTTCGGAATCGAAGGACACTAGCGACTTATTGATCTAGTGTGGCTTTGGTTCAGAAGTCCGCATTTCGGA
>VAZM01000210.1 GCA_005883135.1 Alphaproteobacteria bacterium | reverse complement strand
CATCGCGAATCCATCCGCTGTCATATCGCAGCGCGCCGGCGGCGGCGCTCCGTCTACCTCGGAACGAACGCCACCTGCATCTTCGGATCGGTCAGCTTGCCGCGCTCGATGATGACGTCGTTGTCGAGCGCGATCGTGCAGTCGCGCATCGGCACGTCGTAATGTCCCTTGGTCGTGCGCTTGCCGCCGCCTTGCGAGTTGGGGCCGGTCGAGAACAGAAAGTTACCGGCGAAGCAGCGTGCGCCGGCGTGGTGACGCTTGGGATCGGCGCCATGCAGCGCCAGCGCGTCCCAGCGGCCCTGCGGGTTGAGCCCCCAGCCGAGATGCGAGATGGCATGACCGTCGAGGTCATCCGCATGCGCCTTGTTGCCCTCGAGCCAATCGCTCATGAGCTTGGCGTCGAGGCTCCCCTCGATCTTACGGATGAAGCCGTCGCGGATGTCCAGCCGCACCTCGTCCTGCACGTAGCGGCAATAGGGCAGCACGACGATGTCGCCGGGTGCGAGCACCACGGTGCCGTTGGCAGAGCCCTCGTTGGGGAAGGTGTGCACGTGGCCGGCGCCCCAGTGGTCGAAGCGGCCCGGCGATTCCGCATAGCCATATTGGATCATGGTCGGGTATTCGCCGAGCTTCACGGTCAGGTCGGTGCCGCCGGGCCGCGTGATGCGCATCGTCTTGGCGCGCTGAAGCCGGTCCCCCGCGCAGATCACCGCCTGCTTGAGGCCGGGTGGCGCCATCAGCGTCTCGAGCTCATCGGGACCATCGATGACCATGAGCACCCGGGTGCCGGCCTCGCGTGCTTCCTTGAGCCAGCGCGTGAACAACGGGATGTGAAGGCAGACCAGCATGTCCGCCGCCTTGATCGCCTCGAGCGTGCCTTTGCAGCGCCCGACCGTCTCCACGCCGATCTTGGTCCATGACGGCATAGCGTTGACGCACATCTCGTACGCGTCGGCTCCGGAATCCTCCGCCGCCGCGAACGCCGCGGCGACGTAGTCGCGCCGCGCGCCGAGATCGCTCAAGAGCACGATGGTCTCGCCCTTGCGCACGTTGCAAAGCTCGAATTCCTTGCGGAAGAGCATCGCCAGCTTGGCATGATTCAACGCTTCGTGCATCTTCCCTCCTCCTTACTGAATTTCGCACGGCATCCGTTGGTGACAAGAGGCCCTACTCCGCCGCCTCCTTCCAGGTGTCGCGATGGGTTTTCGGCTTCGCTTTGAGGCGCAGCTCTCGCCACTCCTCGCGGTCGCGCGCGCTGTTGCGGAAGAGTTGTTCCTTGCCGGCGAGGTATTGCGGCGGGCAATGGATTGCGCTCGCGCCATACCAGGCCGCCGCCTTCATGCTGAAATAGGGATCGGCAAGGTGCGGGCGCGCCAGCGCCACGAGATCGGCACGACCCGCGGCGATGATGGTATTGACCTGGTCGGCGGCCGTGATCGCACCGACGCACATGGTGGCAAGCGCGGCCTCGTTGCGGATCTGATCGGAGAATGGCGTCTGGAACATGCGGCCGAAGACGGGCTGCCCGTCCGGCACCGTCTGCCCGGTCGAGACGTCGATGAGATCGCAACCGGCCGCTGCGAAAGCGCGCGCGACCTCGACCGCGTCGTCGCCGGTCAGTCCGCCGTCCAGCCAGTCGGTCGCCGAGATACGCACCGACATCGGCTTCTCCTCCGGCCAGACCGCGCGCATCGCGCGAAACACCTCGAGCGGGAAGCGCAAGCGGTTCTCTAGCGTGCCGCCATATTCGTCGCGGCGCGTGTTGGTGAGCGGCGAAATGAAGCTCGCCAGCAGGTAACCGTGTGCCGCGTGCATCTCCAGCATGTCGAAGCCGGCGCGATGCCCGCGCTGGCTCGCCGCGACGAAGTCGGCGATCACCTCCTCCATGTCGGCGCGGGTCATCTCGCGCGGGACCGCGCTGTGCGGGAAATAAGGCAGCGGCGAAGCCGACATGATCGGCCAGCCTCCCTCCTCCAGCGGCTCGTCGATGCCCTCCCACATCAACTTGGTCGCGCCCTTGCGGCCGGCGTGGCCGAGCTGCAGGCAGAACTTGGTCTTCGACTGCGCGTGCACGAAATCGACGATGCGCTTCCACGCCGCTTCATGCGCGTCGTTGTAGATGCCGGCACAGCCGGGAGAGATGCGCGCCTGCGCCGACACGTCGGTCATCTCGGTGAACATCAAGCCCGCCCCGCCGAGCGCGCGCGAGCCGTAGTGCACGAGGTGCCAGTCGTTGGGCATGCCGTCGTGCGCCGAGTATTGGCACATCGGCGACACCACCACGCGGTTCTCGAGCGCAAGCCCGCGCAGGCGGAACGGCTGGAACATGGGAGCGACCGGTTCCGACGTCTCGACGTCGAAACCGAGCGCGCGGGTGTCGCGGGCGACCAGGCGATCGGCGCTTTTGACGAACTCGGGCGCGCGCAGCGCGAGGTTGTCGTAGGTAATCGCCTTGGAGCGCGTCATCAGGCCGAAAGCAAAGCGCTTCGGATCCATGTTCCAGAACCGGTCGACGTGCTCGAACCAGACCAGCGAGACGTCGGCGGAGTGCTGCGTCTTCTCCACCTCCTCGCGCCGGCGCGCTTCGAATTCGGTGAGCGCCGCCGCCACGTCCCGCCCGCCGGTCGACCGGAACGCCTCGTAAAGCGCGATCCCGTCCTCCATCGCGAGCTTGGTGCCCGAGCCGATGGAGAAATGCGCGGTCGCCTTGGCGTCGCCGATCAGCACCATGTTGTCGGCGACCCAGCGCTCGCAGCGGATGGTCGGGAAATTGCGCCAGATCGAGCGATTGGTGATCAGCCGGTGCCCTTGCAGCTCCTGCGCGAACAAGCCTTCGGCGAAACGCGCGGACGCGGTTTCGTCGAGCTTGTCGAGGCCGGCGCGGGCGAAGGTCCGCGGATCGGTCTCGACGATCCAGGTCGAGCGCTGCGGCTCGTACTGATAGCAATGGCCGATGAAGATGCCGTGCGCGGTCTCGCGGAAGAAGAAAGTGAAGGCATCGAACGGCCGGGTCGAGCCCATCCAGGAAAACCAGTTCGGCCGCAGATCGACGCGCGGCCTGAATCGATCGGCGAAAGCTTCGCGTACACGGGAATTGATGCCGTCGGCGACCACCACGAGGTCGGCGTCGCGCATCGCGGGATCGAGCGGCGAGATCTCCCGCTGGTACTCGATGCCGACGCCGAGCGCGCGCGCGCGCCGGCCCAGGATCTTGAGCAACTTCGCGCGCGAGCAGCCGCAGAATCCGTTGCCACCGATGCGGTGGCTCGTGCCGCGGAAATGGATCTCGATGTCGTCCCAATAGGCGAAGTGGCCGACGATCGCGCGGTAGCTCTCGGGGTCGTAGGTCTCAAACGTGTCGAGGGTTTCGTCGGAAAAGACGACGCCGAAGCCGAATGTGTCGTCGGGCCGGTTGCGCTCGAAGATGGTGATGCGCAGGTGCGGCCATGCCTTCTTCGCGAGGATCGCGAAATAAAGGCCGGCCGGGCCAGCGCCGATCACGTGAACCTTCATGCGCGCCTCGAGCGCTTGCATCGCGGGTCCGGGCGAGCCCCGGCCGCGCACGATTACTTTAAGCCTAAAATATCCTGCCGACAAGCTTGAAGCTTGAAAATTTTAAGCCTAAAATATCGTCGAGAGTTTCCGAGCCGGGCTTTTTGCCCGCGGGCCCGGTGCATCGAGATCGAAGCGATGGCGCTCGCCAACACGCATGCTTTCGTCACCGGCGGCGGCCGCGGTATCGGCCGCGCGGTTGCCGCGGCGCTTGCCCGCGCCGGCGCCATCGTGACCGTAATCGGCCGCACCGAGGCACCGCTGCAGGCGGCCGTGGCAGCGGGCGACGCCGCCGGATGCGCGGTCGCCGACGTCACCGACCCGGCCGAGGTCAAACGTCAGGTCGCCGCCGCCGAGGCGGCACGCGGCCCGATCGCCATCCTCGTCAACAACGCCGGCTCCGCCGCGACCGGCCCCTTCGTCAAGGCCGAGGCGTCGGTGTTCAGCGCCATGTTGGACGTCCACGTCATGGGCGCGGTCTACGCCACGCAGGCGGTATTGCCGGGCATGATTGCGCGCGGATTCGGCCGCATCGTCAATGTGGCCTCGACCGCGGGGCTGCGGGGATACGCCTATGTCACGGCCTATTGCGCGGCAAAACACGCGCTCGTCGGCTTGACGCGCGCGCTCGCCGCCGAGACCGCGGCCTGCGGGGTCACCGTCAACGCGGTCTGCCCCGGTTACACCGACACCGATCTCGTGCGCGACAGCATCCGCCGCGTTGCCGCCAAGACCGGCCGCGCGCAGGCGGAGGTGCTCGCGGAATACGAGCGCGACGCGCCAATCGGCCGGCTGATCCGGCCGGAGGAAGTCGCTGCCGCCGTGCTCTATCTTTGCTCGTCGGAGGCCGCGGCGGTCACCGGCACGACGCTCGCCATCGCCGGGGGGGAGATGTAATGCAAGAGCGCGCCGCACCGCTCGATGCGGAGACCAAGGTCGCCGAACGGCCGCACGATCACAAGGACGAGCTGCGCCTGTGGCTGCGGCTGTTCGCCTGCAAGGAGGTGATCGAGGGCGAAGTGCGTCGGCGGCTGCGCCACAGCTTCGACGTCACGCTGCCGCGCTTCGATCTGATGGCGCAGCTCTACCGGGCGCCCAAGGCGATGACGCTCGGCGAGTTGTCGCAGCGCATGATGGTCTCGAATGGCAACGTCACCGGACTGGTCGACCGACTGGTCGAGCAAGGCCTCATCAGCCGCCGGCCCTCGCCCAAGGACCGCCGCGCGCAGCTCGTGAGCCTGACCGCCGAGGGGCGCCGCTTCTTTCGCGCGATGGCGCGCGAGAACGGCGACTGGATCGCCGACATGCTGGCCGATCTCTCCGGCGAGGAGATCGAAACACTGATGCGGCTCCTGGCCAAGACCAAGGCCTCGGCGCGCAAGGCGATCGGCAACGGAGTGCCGCGATGAGCGCAGCCAATCCGGTCACGCTGCCGCTTGCTGCCTACAAGGCCCGCCATATTCGCCTTGCGGTCGACGGCAAGGTCGCCACCATCACCCTCGACCGGCCGGATAAGAAGAATCCGCTCACCTTCGACAGTTACGCGGAGCTCGCCGACCTCTTTCGCGCGGGCGCGAAGGAGAAGGCGGTTAAAGCGTTCGTCGTCACCGGCGCCGGCGGGAATTTCTGCTCCGGCGGCGACGTTTTCGAAATCATCAAGCCGCTCGTCGAGATGCAAACGCGGGAGCTCCTCGACTTCACCCGCATGACCGGCGAGGTGGTCAAGGCGGTGCGCGCCTGTCCGCAACCGGTTATCGCCGCGGTCGACGGCGTGTGCGCGGGCGCGGGCGCGATTCTGGCCATGGCCTGCGACATCCGGCTTGGAACGCAGGGGGCCAAGGTCGCGTTTCTGTTCAACCGTGTGGGTCTTGCCGGCTGCGACATGGGCGCCTGCGCGATCCTGCCGCGGAT
>VAZM01000639.1:2300-2801 GCA_005883135.1 Alphaproteobacteria bacterium | reverse complement strand
TCAGCCGTACATAGTCGGCGATGCGATCGGTGCTGTCCTTGTTGGCGCCGATGTTGACGCCGACAATGCCGCCTTTCTCGGCGCGCGCGGCGAGGCGCCGCAGCACGGCGGCGGCGCCCTCGCTGTTGAACCCCAGCCGGTTGATCACGCCCTCGTCGCGATCGAGCCGAAACACACGCGGGCGCGGGTTTCCCGACTGCGGCAAGGGCGTGACGGTGCCGACCTCGACGAAGCCGAAACCGAGCTTGAGCAGCGCGTCGGGCACCTCGGCATGCTTGTCAAAGCCCGCCCCCATGCCGACCGGATTGGGGAAGTTGAGCCCGAAAGCTCGCACCGCCAACCTCGGGTCCTCACCGACCAGCTTGACGAACGGCGGGATTTTCAGCGCGTTGATCGCAAGCCGATGCGCGTCCTCGGCATCGAGCATGCGCAGCAATGGCCGCGCCAGCGATTCGAGAAGCCCGATCACGACGTAAGCTCCGGCAAGATGTGCCCTTGATC
>VAZM01000639.1:0-2290 GCA_005883135.1 Alphaproteobacteria bacterium | reverse complement strand
CATCGAACCGCGGCCAGCGGCAAGTCGCCGTAAAGATGCGGAAACAATTCGCCGCCGCGCGAAACCTCCCATCTCAGCGCCTCGCCGAGCGCGTCCGCGTCGACCGACATCAGCAGCAAGTTCTCGAGGCCGGCAAAATACTCGGCGGCGGTCGCGCGGACCTGCGTGGCCGAGGAGAAATGGATGAAGCCGTCGCGCAGGTCGACAGGCGCACCGTGGAACACATCCTTCCGCTCGGCGTCACGCCAAAGCGCCTCCGCGCAGATCTTGTAGATGGTCGCCACGGCGCGGCCCCCAGAACATTGGCCTTTGCTTGGTTCTAACCTCATAAGCCATTAGACCGCGAGGGGCTAACTCAGGTACTGCACAACTCTTGGATGGCGCTCGGGGCGGCTTGATATCCGAGGGCTCGAATAGGTCCTGCAGTACCCGAGGCGCTGTGGAGAGCTCGTGAGCAACGGCGCGAGCTTGCGCGGCGGCGTTTGCAAGGCTCACACCTTGTGATATCGGCCCGCGTGCCTGGGACCGATACCATTCTGCCACGCGCGACTTGCGTGCCGCCGTCGAAAGAGAGGGATAATGGCAAAATTGCATGGGGCGTTCTGCGCGTGCTGCAGCGGTGATACAGCCCTTTTCCATCGCCGACAGTTTCTGCGCGTCGTTGGAATCGGGGGTGCTACGCTCGCCTTCGCGCCCGGTCTCGCGCTCGCGGCCGAAGGGGACTACGAGGCGATGGTTTTGGCCTGCATCGATCCTCGCATGCAGGAACCGGTGCACCGATATACCGTCGAGCAGAACCTGACCGGCAAGTTCAGCCAGTTCGTCATCGCCGGCGCGGCGATCGGCGTGGTCGCCCCTGCGTTCAAGGAGTGGCACAAGGCATTTTGGGACAATCTCGCCACCACCATCCAGCTGCACCGCATCAAGCGGGTCATCGCGATCGACCATCGCGATTGCGGCGCCGCCAAGATCGCCTACGGCGAGGCGAAGGTCGCAACTCCGCAGGCGGAAACCGAGACCCACAGGGCGGCGCTCGCGGAATTCCGCAAGCAAGTCGGCGAGCGTCATCCGCAGCTCGGGGTGCAGACCTGCCTCATGGCGCTTGACGGCAATATGGAGATGTTCAGCTGAGGCCGCAGACGCCTCAGCCATCTGCAGGCTGTTCAGTAGCGATGCCAAATCAAGGAGCCGGCGCGGAAGAGAAAAATGACGCCGATGGCCAAGATGATCATCCGCGTCCATTGGCGAAAGCCGTGGTCGCTCATGCGCTCGAGCACGAACGGCGCAAGCGAGGTGCCGGCGATGGCTAACAGGATCGCCGGCCCCGTGGCCCAGAGCGGTACGTCGCCGATCCCGGAGAGCGAGCCGAAATAGAGCGCGCGCACGACGTGGCTGAACGACTGCGTCACCGCCTTGGTGGCGTTGGTCGTCTTGCGATCGAGCATGCTCTTCTGAAAGAAGATGTCGAGAAACATCCCGCCGATGCCGGAGAGGATCTGGATCACCGTCGTCGCCACGCCGGTGAGAAACGGCACGCCGCGCCACTCGATGTTCGGACGCGCGGCGGCGGGCAGCGCCTCGATCGCGAACGGCATCAGTCCGAGCATCAGAAAGACCATCGCCTTATCGGGCACGAAGGCGATCGTCCGCATGCCGGCGACGGAGATGAGGGCGCCGAGTACATACCAACCGAAGATCGGCCACAATACGTAACTGCGCCACTGCAGCGCGCGCCAGCCGTTGGCGAACAGCTGGATGATCGAGAACAGAATCATGGCTGTGGCGACGTCGAAATAGTTGAGCAGAACGCCCAGCAGGATCATGCCTCCGGCCATGCCGAACACGCCGGAAAGGAACGACGTAAAAACGATGGTGGCTCCTAGGAGAGCCAGGACGGAAGGAGCCATTGCAGGATGACTACGCCGATCTCGCCAACGCGCCGTCGATCATGTCGATCGTATTGTTGAGCCCATAGAGCGCCACGAACGAGCCGAAGCGCGGACCTTTTTCCTGGCCGAGCAGCACCTGGTAGAGCATGTTGAACCAGTCGAGCGCGACGCCCGGCTTTCCGTCCTTGGTCTTGATCTTGCCGGTCTTGTCGAGGAACGGCTCGCGCCGGCCGACCTCGTACACCACCTGCTGAATGTCCTCGGCGCTGGCGTCGGCGGGAAGCTGCGCGAGCGCGTCGCGCAGGTCGAGCAACGCCGCGCGTTCGCTCTCGCTCGGTTCACGGAATCGCTTCTGCGGCAGCACGAAATCGCGGAAATAGTGGATGGCGTAACGCACCAGC
>VAZM01000209.1:11154-16321 GCA_005883135.1 Alphaproteobacteria bacterium | reverse complement strand
TTGGACGCGGTGTCGAAGAGGTCAGCCTGCTCCATGTCGCTTCGGTCAAATGCTCTTGCCTGAGCTTACCTGAGCTTACCTGAGCCGGGCTGCGCCGCGGCGTAGCGCGGAGAAAGGAGTGCTAACCAATTCTGTCCGTGCTCACTTTTTCTATGGTCCTCACTGAGCTACTCATTCACTGCGGGTCAAGCCGCTCGCACGCGCTCCACTTGTGCGGATTTGGCTTCGCTCGTTCGGGCATTGGTTGCGGCGGCGTGTCGTTGCGAGCCATAGCGGCGGGCGTACACTTCGTGAATTCGGCGCCCATCAAGACGAGCTGGGCGGTGTAATAGACCCAGATGAGCACGACCACGATCGAGGCCGCGGCGCCGTAGGTCGATTCGAGCCCTTGCTTGCCGATGTATAAGCCGATCAAGAGCTTCCCCACTTCGAACAGGGCTGCGGTGAGGATCGCACCGAGCCACACGTCGCGCCAGGCGATCGGTGTGTCGGGCAGCCACTTGAACATCATGGCGAACAGCACGGAAATCACCGCGAACGAGGCGAGGAAGCCCGCCGCCTGCAGCGTCGCCTCCGGCAGATACGGCGCGATGTACTTGCCGGCGGCGGAAAGCCCCGCGGTCAGCAGCATGGAAATCAACAGCAGGAAGCCCAGCGAGAGGACGCCGGCCAGCGACCAGATATAGGTGCGCACGAAGCGCCAGATCCCGAATGCCGGTGGACTTTCGACCTCCCACACCGTGTTGAGCGCGTCCTTGAGCTGAACGACCACGCCCACGGCGGCGAACACGAGCGCGCCCACGCCGATGATCGTGGCGAACACGCCCTCGCGCGGGCGGTTGGCTCCTTTGAGCATGGCGTCGACGGCTTGGGTGCCGCTGTCGCCGAGGAAGCCGTGCAATACGCCGATCACCTGCGTTTGCACCGCTTCGGCGCCGAACACGAGGCCGGCGATGGTGATCGCGATGACGATCAACGGGCCGATCGAAAAGATCGAATAGTAGGCAAGCGCCGCGCCCAGGCGCGAATCTTTGTGCTCTGACCACTGGCTGAAGGTCTGTTGCAGCGGGCTCCACCACGCGGACATCGTCGCGCTCCTTGTAGACCCGTGCGCAAAGACAACGGTCCGCCAGGGGCGGGGGTTCCTGGGGAGGGAAAGAACCCGCAGGACGCTCCCTCAAAGCAATACCCCGCTGGGCGTGGTAGCTCGCAGCGGGGTTGCAGACGGCGCGGAGGGAGCTTTCTTGGCGAAGGTTCGATCCCGCGCGTCCGAAACTTCCAACAAACTTATGTCTGCGCCGGTTCCCCGAAAAACGTGCGTTGATTACTGCGGCACAATGCACGTCAAGGGGAGCCGCAACAACGCATGCTCGCGCGCGCGACGCGAACGCTTCACCCTGCGTTGCGCGCGCGCGAGGCGAATGCTTCACCCTGCATGAACCTGCGCCTCCACACACGCGTCCCGAGGCCATTGCGCTTGTGGCGCTGGAACCAAGTGGGGTCAGCAAGGTTGCACCGGGTAGTGGAGGCCACAATGAACAGCCAACAACCGCGTCCGGGCAGCTCCGGATCATCGTCAACCCATTCCAGCAACCCACCTGCATCGCAGGATTTGCGCGCCAAAGCCGGCGAGGCCGCGTCCAAAGTCACCGACGCCGCGCGTCAGGCCACGGATCAAGCGAAGCAAGCGGCGTCGTCGCTTGCATCCGATGCGACCAAGCAGGCGAAGGGTTTCCTCAACATGCAGGTCACCGCCGGCGCCGACATGGTCGACCATGTGGCCGAATCCGCGCGTGCCGCTGCGGAAAGTCTCGATCAAAACGCGCCGCAGCTCGCCGGCCTCATGCGCAATGCGGCAGACCGCGTCGAGGAGTTCTCCGAGGATCTGCGCGACCAGACCGTCGACGACCTCCTCAGGACAGCATCGGATTTTACCCGCAAGCAGCCCGCGCTGGTGTTCGGCCTCGCCTCGCTTGCCGGCTTCCTCGCATTCCGGGTGCTCAAGAGCAGCACGCCGCGACCGTCGTGGGAGCAGGAGTGGGAGCACGATTCGAGGACCCGGCGCTTCGAGAGCCGGGCGGGACAGTTCCATGGCGCCTGAGCTGCGAAACTCTGGCCTGATACAGGTCCTGACCGATCTCTTCGGCGATTTCGCCGATCTGCTCCGCAAGGAATTGCAGCTCGCGAAAACCGAGGTCACGGAGAAGCTTATCTCACGGCTGCGCGCCAGTGTGTGGATGGTCGTGGCCGGGGTGCTCGGGATGATCGGCGTTTTGCTGCTGATCGAAGCGGCGGTATTCGGCATCGCCAGCACTGGCCTCGCATTGCATTGGTCCTGTCTGATCGTCGCCGGCGTTCTCTTCCTCATCGCTGGGGCGGCGTTCTTCCAGGGCCGCGCGGCTGCCGAGGGCGAGCTAATGCCGACCCGCACCGCCAGACAGATTTCACAGGATATCCGGACAACGAAGGAGCAGCTGACATGAGCAGCCACTTGGACCGTGACACCTATTCGCAAGCCGGCGACTGGCTCTTCGGCACACTGCGTCGCAATCCGGAAGCCCTGCTCCTGATGGCAGCAGGTTGCTGCCTGATGATGCGGGGCGGCAGGCCGTCCTCGCGCATGGGCATGCGCGTCGCGCACGCGGGTGACGAGTGGGATTATCGAACGGTCGGCGCGTCGTCGCAGATGCGGCACGCCTCGGCGGGTGCGCGCGAAGGGTTCGCACGCGCGGGCGATAGCGCCGCCGACACCGCGAAGACCGCGGGCGAGTACGCCTCGCAGATGAAAGATCGCATCACCGACACCGCCGGCGATTACGCATCCACCGCCGGCGATTATGCATCGCAGATGAAGGATCGCATCAGCGAGACGGCGAGCTCCTATGCCGACATGGCGGACGATGCGCGGCGCAGGGTTATGGAACGCTCGACGCAGTTCACGCGCCAAACGCAATCGGCTCTGCAATCGAGCATGCAACGCGTGCTGCGCGAGCAGCCGCTGGCCGTCGCCATCGCCGGGCTGGCCGCGGGCGCCGCGGTGGCAGCAATGTTCCCGACCACGGAGATGGAGAATCGCGCCTTCGGTGATACGCGCGAGAAGCTCAAGGACGTGGCTGAAAAAACTCGTGACCGGGTAGTAGATGCCGCCGGCAAGGCCGGCGAGCGCCTAAAGAGCGCGGCGGAAGAGCGCGGACTGACCTCCGAGGGACTCAAAGACGTGGCCGGCGAGGTCGCCGACACGTTCAAAGGCGCCATGTCGGGACAGTCCGAAGAGCGAGGCGGCGCGACGCCGGGCAGTTCCGGCGGAACGAGCGGCTCGGGCCAAAACTTCGGAACGGACCAACGTGAGCAGAGCGGCACGCCGGGCAGTTTAGGTGGAACGAGTGGGTCCGGTCACAACTTCGGAACGGACCAACGTCAGCAGGGCGGCGGCACCCAAAGTTCTAACCCGGCGGGGACCGGCGGGCGGAGCATACGATGAGCAGCGCGGATCTCAACGCGCTCGAGCGAGAGGTCGAACTCACGCGGGCGAAATTCGCCGACGATTTGGCACGGCTGCGCTCGCCGGAGAACCGCGCGCGTTTCAAAGAAGACCTGTGGGCGCATGCGCGCGAGAGGAAGGACGGCATTGTCGCCGATTGGAAAGCGCGCGCCGCCGCTAATCCCCTTGCGGTGGCGGCGATTGCTGCCGGAGTGGGGTGGCGCCTGTTTCAACGGCCCCCCATCGCGACGCTTCTGGTCGGCTTGGGAATGGTCGGATTGCTGCGCACCTCCCCCTCGCCAGAGGACTACGCCAACGCCGAAGACCTGTTCGATCCCAGCCGGTGGCCCGCGCGCGCCGGCGACATGGCCGACACCGCGAAGCAAAAGGTGCAGGAATGGGGCGCCCAGGCAAGCGAGGCGGCGCGGGATGCTGCAGGCGGTGCCGGAGCGCAAATTGCAGAGACTGCTGCCTCGGTAAGGGAGCGTGCGTCCGATGTGCTGCGTGATGCCGGTGGTATGGCGCGGGCGCGACTGCATGGTGCCCGCGATACGGCCCGGGCGAAAATGAGCGAGTTCGCCGAAGATGCGGCGTCGGTATCGGACCACACCTCGGCGCGGCTGCGCGCCGCTATGCCCGACGAAGCCGATCGCGATACCCTTCTGCTCGGCGCTGCCGCGTTGGCGGTTGCCGCCGCAGTCGGTATCGCGGCCCGCCGCCGCGGGCACGAGGGACTCTGATCGCCGGTGGCGCGGCTGCGGGGTGAAGGAACTCGTAGCACTCGTAGCGTGCGTTAGCGCCGAAGGCGCGTAACGCACCGGTCGTGTGTGACAAGGGTGGGTTACGGCGCTGCGCGCCTAACCCACCCTACAAGCAGTAGTCACGTCCCGCCCAGCCGCTCCGCCGGTGCGCTCGTCAGGCCGCCGGTCGACCGCCTGTACCATTCGTTGGTGCCGAGCTCGGGGGTGGGAGGCGACGACCATGCCCGCCTGTTAGCGGGGACCGGCGCGCGCACGGCCGCGTAGCGTTTGGCGGCAGCGAGCCACGAATTCCGAAATCGGATGAAAAGCTCGCGCGTCTCTTTGTCGGGAGCTTCTGCGGCGCGTGCGGCGTACTCCTCCGCTTTTTGCCAGCAGTATCCGCTCTGTTCTCGCATGTCTCTTTTCACCCGTCGAACTGAAGGACTCATCACCGATCAGTCGCAACTCGGGGAGAAGGACTTAGGTTCCATCCCGGCGGCAGGTGCCCGGTGCAAGATATCGCAATTGTTGCATCTCATCGCTTTTGGCGGAGACTGCGGCCGAGTAGCTGCCGCGATGCGAGAGCGCGATCGCGGCTTATCGGGCAGGATGAAACCGAAAGTGCCCCCGCGCGTTTTATTCTGCCGGGGAACGAGGTCATGTGTGTATGAAAGACGAAGAACTTGCGACAATTCTCGAGGCGATGCGCGCCGCCCAGGCGGAGCTCGCTGCCTATCTCAACTCTGCCGACCCTGATGCCGAACTGACGCTGGCGAAGCTCGTGGGCATTCTCGAGCGCCGCGAGGTCGTCAGGGCCGCGCGGCAGCTGCGTCCCCCGCGCCGCCTCACCGCGGTATCGGAGCTGGCCGAAGCGAGCTGATGCACTTCGTCCTCTGAGCGGGCGCATCCACGCGGGTACTGATGAACTCCGACAGAGGCCACTCTG
>VAZM01000209.1:10583-11101 GCA_005883135.1 Alphaproteobacteria bacterium | reverse complement strand
GCCGACTCAGTAGTAAGAGGCGAGCCCAAGGAGAGGGCTCGGAACGTACCGTCACGCTCCCGCGTTACACCCTATCGCGCAGGGGCGGCTTCCCGCATGGGGCGATCGGACGACTATCGTCGCTACGCCAAGGAGTGCTTGGACATGGCCAACACCGTCCAAGACGCGAAAGCGCGCGCCTCCTTGTTGCAAATGGCGCAGGTATGGCTGCGCTTAGCACAGAGGCCCGTCGCCAAGAGGCAACCCGATCACGCGGGCAAGTGAGAGCCTTTCGGATTGGTCTCCCTGGCGAGCTTCTCCCAAGCCTGCGCCATTTCCTCCAAGACCCGGCGCTGCTGCTCGGTCTTTGCCTGTTGCGCCAAACGGCGGCATTCCTGCGCGAAGCGCTGATATTCGGTTGAGGGTTGCATGCAAGAGCAACCGACCGGCCGGTGCGCCGTTCCAAACGCATAGCCAGCCATGCCGATGGAACCTGTTGTCCTGGAGGCAGCGGCCCTAGCGGCCCAGGCCCTGCGGAC
>VAZM01000209.1:0-10477 GCA_005883135.1 Alphaproteobacteria bacterium | reverse complement strand
GCCCCTCTGCTTCTTATCGGGGGGGGGGCGGAAACACCTTATTCGCGTTTTGCCCCACGACGCCGTAGCACTCGCACGCAATCTCTTCGAGGGCCGCGCGATCAAGGATTTGGATGTGACCGCGCCGGTAGCGAATGAGGCCAGCGCCCTGCAGCAGGCGGGCCGCGATGGTTACGGTGGTGCGGCGCACTCCGAGCATCTGTCCGAGAAACTCCTGCGTGAGCGGGATGATATTGCCGTCCGTGCAGTCCTGCGTTTGCAGGAGCCAGCGGCAAAGTCTCGCTTCTAACGCATGCAGCGCATTGCACGCCACGGACTGCTGCACTTGCGCCAGCAATAGATCGTTGTAGCGCACAATCAGGTCGCGAATGGCCTGGCTTTGCACGGCAGCCGCATGAAAGTGGGGGGCCGAGAGCCACGCGGCCGTGCCCGGCAGCTGCACGACGGCCCGCGCCATGGTCGTGCTCGCCCCCAGTCCGGCGCTGGCGCCTATGATCCCCGCGCGTCCGATGGTTGCGGTTTCCACGGTTGCGCCGCTTCGCATGACCGCCACGAGGGACACCATGCCGGTATGCGGGAAATAGACGTGCTCGATCTCCTCCCCCACGTCATGCAGCATCACCCCGCGTTCGAGGGCGAGGGTGCGCAAATGCGGCGCCAGCAGCGAAAAATCGTGCGGCGGCAAGCTCGCCAGAAAACGGTTGAAGCGTCCGTGCTCGAGCTGCCGGGCAAGAGGGGGCGTGCCGTACGGCATCGGGGTCGCTCCTGTCGGAATGGCGACGCGTTTAGCGATCAAGCCACACGAACGCCCCTTCCGACGGATTTCGCGGCAAGCTTATCAGATTAACCAGCCCGTGGCGAAAGTTTCCATTGGCGCAGGTGGCGCGCCCGCCAGGGCGGTTAGCCCTGCTACTGCGAAAGTTCAAATTTTGCCGCCGGCCGCGCGGACGAGGGAGACCAGGCGATTGGCGCGAATCCGCACGCCCTCACTGGCTTGACATATGGAGGATAGCTCGCGTCGGAGCCGCTCATTATGTTTCAGCAGGTGAACGGTCATTTCCCGGCGCGCGGCCATTTGCCGAACGAGTTCCGCAGCCCCGGTGGCGAAGAAGGGGGCTATTGCGGCTGGCTGGAGCGGCTCCGCGTCGGGCTGTTCCACAGGAGGGGAGTTGGTCTTCGAGGTCACGACCTCGAGCGCGGGGTGGCCAATGGGAGTGCGGAAGAACCCGCCCGTCTCGTCCGCCACCTCGAGGAACCAGCTCGCCCAGCGCCGCGAATGTCCGCTGTGCTCGGGATTGGCCAAGTCCCGCACCACCGCCAACGCCTCGTCACGCGCGGCGGTTCGGTTCGGCAGTTCCACGCCCTCCTCGTCCGGCACGGTGCGTTGACCGAAGCTGAGATGGAAAAAGTAGCGCGGCATGATTTCATCTCCAGTTCGACCCGGGAAGCCGCAAAGCGCTATTTCGTTCCATGGTGCGGCGGGAAGCAAGCGCAAAATTGCTAGCACAAAAATAACTTTGGTTGAGTCGCTGATCGGACAGACGCCGAGCAGGAGCGGCATATGATCTGTTTTTAAGTTCCTCGAACAAAAGGCAAGTGATGCGATCCAAGTCCGACCACGCGTGGCGGATGGCTGCCCAATGCGCAAAGCTTGCGCAGGAGGCCGATCAGAAAGACGAGCGCGATTTCTACGTCCGCATGCGCGACTCATGGATCATGGTAGCGAATAGGTTCGCGTTCCTCGACGTCGTCGACGAGCACGGTCTGCCGGGCGAGCGGCCTCGTCCCGCTGCCGGGCGTTACATTCCCTATCCCGTGAGCCGCAGCCTCGATCGGCGACGTAGCCCAGCTCCGCGCCGCTGAGGGGGCTGATCAGCCCGGGCGCGCCAGCCCGAGATGGGTGCTCGCGGGGCGCCTCGGCGGCGCAGCGTGCCTGCTCCGATTCCACCTTTTCGATTTGCTTGGCACTGGGAACGCTGCTTTGCGTTTGCGCTCCGTCCAGCCGACCTTGAGAGATCGGGTCAGACAGCCTCGCGCAGCTTGACCGCGCCTTCGAGGTCGACCGAGACGAGCTGGGACACGCCGCGCTCAGCCATCGTGACCCCGTAGAGGCGGTTCATCCGCGCCATCGTGATCGGATTGTGGGTGATGATCACGAAACGCGTGTCGGTCGAGCGCGTCATCTCGTCGAGCAGGTCGCAGAAGCGCTCGATGTTGTGATCGTCGAGGGGCGCGTCGACCTCGTCCAGCACGCAGATCGGCGCCGGGTTGGTGAGGAACACCGCGAAGATCAACGCCAGCGCGGTGAGCGCCTGCTCGCCGCCGGAGAGGAGCGACAGCGTCGCCGGCTTCTTCCCCGGCGGTCTTGCGACGATCTCGAGTCCGGCTTCCAGCGGATCCTCGTGTTCCACGAGCTGCAGCTCCGCGGTGCCGCCGCTGAATAGCTCGGTGAACAGGTGCTTGAAATGATTGCTGACCATTTCGAATGAGGCGAGAAGCCGCTCGCGCGCCTCGCGGTTGAGGTTCTGGATGCCCTGACGCAGCCGCTTGATCGCTTCGACCAGGTCGTCCCGCTCGGAGGCGAGCGAGGCGTGCTGGGTCTCGACCTCGCGCAGCTCTTCCTCGGCGCGCAAATTGACTGCGCCGAGCCGCTCGCGATCGCGCCGCAGCCGTTCGAGCTTGGCTTCGACCTCGGCCACCTCGGGTAGCGGTTTGTCCGCCGCCATGCCGGCGAGCTTCGCCACCTCGTCGGGCTCGATCTCGAGCATGTCATGGATCTCGCGGGCGATGTCGCCGAGGCGGCGCTTGCCGCCTTCGAACCGCTCCTCCGCCCGCGCTGCGTCCTCACGCGCCGCGCCCATGGCTTCGAGCGTCGCGCGCTGCGCGCGGTCGGCTTCGGCAAGCGCGTTTTCGCCTTGCGCCAGCGCATCGGCGGCGTTGCGCCGCGACGCCTGCGCGGTTTCAATCTCGCCGATCAGGGCCCGGCGCTTCTCCTCGAACACGCGCGGGGCGTCCGCGAGGCTTGCGCGTTCGCGCTTGGCCTCTTCGACGCGCGTCTGCAGCGTCTCGAGTTGCGCCGCCGCGCCGTCGTTGCGCTCGCTCCAGGCTTGGCGGTCGGCGGCGAGTGCCGTGAGGCGCCGTCCGGAAATCTCCGCCTCGCGCGCGAGCGCCTGCGCCTCGGCGCGGACCTCGGCGAGCCGTGCCCGCTGGCCTTCAATCTCGCCGCGGACGGCGGCAAGTTGCGCCTCGATATTCGCCGCCGGCGGCAACGCTTGCAGGGCACGCTGTGCCTCCTCGCGCGCCACGGCCGCCTCGTCGCGGCTCGCGGTCAGCCGCGCCTTGGCCTCGCCTAGCGCGGAGAGGCGCGCGGCGTCGCGGCCGGCCTCGCGTTCGGCCTGCGCGTGCCGATCCCGCGCCGCCTGCGCGTCCTGCTGGAGCGCGCGCCAGCGGGTGCGCGCCGTGGTTTCGGCCTCGGCGGCGCGGCCGACCTCGGCCTCCGCCGCCGTCACCGCCTTTTGCTTGCTCTCGACCTCGCCGCGCACGGCTTTGCTCTCAGCCTCGATTTCGGCGAGGCGGTTCTTGCCGGCGAGCCGGCGCGCCGCGCCGGCCGGCGCATCGGCGCCGACGGAGAAGCCGTCCCAGCGCCAGAGGTCACCTTCACGCGACACCAGGCGCTGACCCGTCTTGAGCAACGGAAGAAGCCGCGCGGCCTGATCGCGCTCGATCACGCCGATCTGCGCCAGGCGCCGCGCCAGTTGTTGCGGCGCCTTGACGTGCTCGGCGAGCGCATGCACCCCATTCGGCAGCGCCGGGTCATTCGCGTCGATCGCGGCCCCCGCCCAGCGCATGGGCGCGGATGGATCGATGGGCGCTTCGAGATCATCGCCGAGCGCGGCGCCCAGTGCGGCCTCGTAGCCCTTGTCGACGCTCACGTGATCGAGTGCGGGCGGCCACAGCGTCTTAGCGTCCACGTGCAAAAGCTTGGCCAATGTCCGCGCTTCGGTGTCCAAACGCTGCGCGCGGCGCTCCGCCTCGGCGAGCGGACCGCGGGCCACCTCGAGCGCTTGGCGGGCGGCGGAATGCGCGGCTTCCGCGCGCACGGCTGCGGCTTCCGCCTCGGCGGCCGCCGCCTGCGCCGTTTCCGCCGCTTGCGATAGCGGCGCCAGATCGGCGCGCGTCTCAGCGGTGATCTGCGCAAGTTCGGCTTCCACCGCGGCGATTTCGTGCGCCAGCCGCGCCGCCCGATCGCTGTGCTCGCGCGCGGCGCCGTCCAGCGCGTTGCGCCGGGCGGTCAGATCGGCGAGCGCGGCGGTGAGCTCGTCAGCGGATTTTTCCGAGCGCGCCAGCACGGCGTCGAGTTTGATCTCGCGCCCGAGCGTCTCCTCTTCGGCGGCAATCCGCGCGAGCGCGGCTTGCGCGTCGCCGGCCAGCCGCCGTTCGCGCTCGATGTCCTCGCCGAATTGAACGAGCCTGCGGTCCAGCTCGGCCACGCGCTCGGCGGCGCGCGCTTGCTCGTGATCGAGCGCCTCTCGCGCCATCGTCAGGCGTTGCAGCGCGGCGGCGGCGCGCGCTTCAGCCTCGCGCAGGGCCGGCAGTGCCGCGGCCGCGAGCGCTTGGCGCTTGGAGGCATCGGCCTGTTCCCCGGTGCGCTCGGCAACGATGCGCACCGATGCGTCCTTGGCGTGCTCGGCTTCGGCCAGCTCGGCATTGGCGGCGAGCCAACGCAGGTGCAACAGCGTCGCCTCGGCCTTGCGCACCTGCTCCGCCACCGCGCGGTACCGGATCGCCTGCCGCGCCTGGCGCTTGAGCGCATCGATCTGCCCGGCAAGCTGATTGATGACGTCCTCGAGCCGCGCCAGGTTCTGCTCCGCCGCGCGCAGCCGCAGCTCCGCCTCATGCCGGCGCGCGTGCAGGCCCGATATGCCGGCCGCCTCCTCCAGTACGCGCCGGCGCTGCTCGGGCTTGGCCTGGATGATCTCGCCGATGCGGCCTTGATGCACCATCGACGGAGAGCGCGAGCCGGTCGATGCGTCGGCGAAGAGGATGTGCACGTCGCGGGCGCGCACCTCGCGGCCGTTGATCCGATAAGTGGAGCCCGCGTCGCGTTCGATGCGGCGCGAGATATCGAGCGTATCGTGCTCGTTGAACTGCGCGGGCGCCTTGCGCGCGCTGTTGTCGAGCTGGATCGCGACCTCGGCATTGTTGCGCCCGGGCCGGTTGTTGGTGCCGGAAAAGATCACGTCGTCCATGTCGGCGGCGCGCAGGGATTTGTGCGAGGTCTCGCCCATGACCCAGCGCAGCGCTTCGACGAGGTTCGACTTACCGCAGCCGTTCGGCCCGACCACGCCGGTGAGGCCCGGCTCGATCAGAAAATCGGTCGGCTCGACGAAGGACTTGAAGCCGAGCAGGCGCAGCCGCGTGAATTTCATGGGAACACGCCGTTCCAGTCCTAACCGCCCGAAGGCGACCGAGTTCGGTCAGGCCTAGGGCCCGTGGGGTGGGTCGAGCGGTGGGTGGAGGGTCGCCGCATCGACCGGCACAATGAATCGCCGAGCGCGATTCCGCAACAGAAAGAACGCGTTATCCCGTCCGCGTTGGCGGGGACGGGCGGCCGGGGCAGCCCGGATGACCGGCTCTGCTCAACCAGTCCGGAAAGTGGTTAAAAAAGCGTTATCAGGACTTCAGATAAAGCGTTGTCAGCCCTTGAGATAAGGGGCGACCTGCTTATCCAGCTCCTCGGGGGTGAGGGCGCCACGGACCGTCTTTCCGTTGATGAAAAACGTCGGCGTGGAATTGACGTTGAACTTCTGCGTCGCGCGGGTGCGTTGTTCCTCAAGGTTCGTGAGCAGTTGCTGATTCGCGAGGCATTCATCGAAGCTCTGTTGGGTGAAGCCGGCCTGCTTGGCGATAGCGAACATCGGCTGTAGCGGCTTTTGCACCACCCAGTCCTTCTGCTGTGCAAAGAAGGCGTCGACCAGCGGAAAGAATTTGTCCTTGCCGGCACAGCGCGCCAGCATGGCGGCGGCCGCCGCGAGCGGATCGAGCGGAAATTCCCGGAAGATGAAGCGCACCTTCCCGGTGTCGATGTATTTCTTCTTCATCTCGGGGTAGGTGGTCTCGTGGAAATGGCTGCAGTGCGGGCAAGTCATCGAGGCGTATTCGACGATGGTGACGGGAGCGTCCGCCTGGCCTTGGATCTGGTCACCGAGCGGACCCGGCACGAGCAGATCGGCCATGGACACCTCCGCACCGGCCGGCGTCTCCGCCGCCGCCGTGTCGGTGGAACTCCAAAGGTAAATCCCGGCGCTGCCTGCGGCGATGATCGCGGTGACCGCGGCTGCTCCGAGGAGCACGTGGCGACGCGTCAGCGTCGGGCTGGCTGGCATCTCTGTGGTCATGACCTCTATACCCGCGCAATTGAACCGGCATTCGCGCATCGCGGCCGACTAAGCCCACGAGCGCCCACTCGCTATTCCCAAACGTCGAATGTGGCAATGCCCGGCGACGCTGCCAAGGCCTTGCGCTCACGACCGTTTGATCGCCGCCCCGAGCCGGCCGAGGGCGTCGCGCAGCTTTTCGTCCGTGATCTCCGGGAGATGCGCCGCGATGCGCGCCGCCGCCTCGGCATCGACGGCGGGTTGCGGCTCCCGCGCGCGTCGGCGAAGTGGGGCTTGGCGCAGGCGCAGGCTGCCGACCGCCTGCCAGCCGAAGAACTGGTTCACCCGCTCAAGAACGAGGCCGGAGAGGTGCTGGATCTCCACGGCCGCCGGCCCCTCGGCCCGCAACACAAGGACGCCCGGCTGCGGGGTCTCTCCGTCCGTTGGGCGCGGCCATTGGATTTTGTCCGGCTCGCAATGCTCGGCGATGTCCGCGCCCACGATCTCTGCCCAGCGCGTGACGAGCTCGGTCGAGACGAAGCCCTGTTTGGCGAACACCGCATTGAGCGTCCGGTGCAGGACGTCCGCCAATGGTCTTGGGAAGGATTTGCCGGGCTTGTTCATGCCGTAAGGCTCTGCCAGATGGCGCGACCATGACGCTAGCAGTTGAAATGGAGCGGCGAAAGCGCGCATCGCACGGCGTGGAGGCGCGCAGCGCGGACCTCCTCGCCTGGTACGACCGCCATCGCCGCGTGCTTCCCTGGCGCGCCGCGCCAGGCGAGCGGGCGGATCCCTATCGCGTGTGGCTCTCCGAAATCATGCTGCAGCAGACGACCATCAAGGCGGTCGTGCCGTACTTCGCGCGGTTTACTGCACGCTGGCCGAACGTGCACGCGCTCGCGGCGGCGTCGCTCGGCGACGTGCTCAAACTCTGGGCGGGCCTCGGCTACTACGCGCGCGCGCGCCATCTGCACGCTTGCGCCAAGGCCGTGGTCGAACGGCACGGCGGATCCTTTCCGCAAAGCGAGAGAGAGCTGGCCGCGCTGCCGGGCATCGGCCCCTACACCGCGGCGGCGATCGCCGCGATTGCCTTCGACGCGCCTGCCGCGGCGGTCGACGGCAACGCGGAGCGAGTGGTGGCGCGGCTCTTCGCCCTCAAGGACGAGCTGCCCGCGGCCAAGGCCGAGGTCCGCCGGCTCACGAAAGCTCTGGTACCGGCCGAGCGCGCCGGCGATTTTGCGCAAGCGCTGATGGATCTCGGGGCCACCATCTGCACGCCGAAAACGCCCGCCTGTGTGCTCTGTCCCTGGATGCGCGCGTGCGCCGCTCGCCGCCGCGGCGATCCCGAAACCTTTCCCGTCAAGGCGCCGAAAAAGCAAGGACGGTTGCGTCGCGGAGCGGCGTTCGTCCTCCTGCGTAGCGACGGCTTCGTGCTCCTGCGCACGCGTCCGCCGACAGGATTGCTCGGCGGCATGAGTGAGGTCCCGACCACCCGATGGATGCCTGATTTCGCCGGCGGGACGGAGCTCGCCCCGCGGCTCCGCGGCACAGAGCCGAAATGGCGGCGCAGGACCGGCGTCGTCACCCACGTGTTCACGCATTTTCCGCTGGAGCTCGTCGTCTACACCGCCGAGGTTGCGCCGCCAGCGGCGGCGCCGGACGGCACGCGCTGGGTCGCGCTTGCGGAGCTTGCCGACGAGGCATTGCCTAACCTCATGCGCAAAGTGTTGGCGCATGCGCTAGGATAGCGCCGGCACGATCCGCAGAGATCGCGGCCAAGCACGGGAGGGCCTGTCATGGAATTCACGCGACGCAGTCTCACTACCGCCACTGGTGCGACCGCGGCAACAACCTTCACTCGTACCGCGCTCGGCGGTTGGGAGCCGAGCGAGCGCTACCCGGACCCGGCGATCCAGATTCTCGACCCGAGCTTTGCGAAATATCGATTGGCGCTTGCCGGGGTCGAACGGCTCGCCACCGGTATGCGCTGGTGCGAGGGACCGATCTATTTCGGCGACGCGCGCTGCCTACTGTGGAGCGATATCCCCAACAACAGCATCATGCGCTGGGACGAGGGGACCGGACGCGTCAGCGTTTATCGCCGGCCGTCAAACAATGCCAACGGCAACACCCGCGACCGGCAGGGCCGCCTCATCACCTGCGAACACGATACGCGGCGCGTGACGCGCACCGAGTACGACGGCACCGTCACCGTGCTGATCGACAAGTTTGACGGCAAGCCACTCAACTCGCCGAATGACATCGTTGTCAAATCCGACGATTCGATCTGGTTCACCGATCCGCCGTTCGGGATTCTCGGGAACTACGAGGGTCACGTGGCCACGCCCGAGCTGCCGACCAACGTTTATCGCTTCGATCCGAAAGCGGGCCGCGCGACGGTGGCGGCCGGCGACATCAACCGTCCGAACGGGCTTGCGTTCTCGCCCGACGAGAAGAAGCTCTACATCGTCGAGGCGGGCGTCACTCCGCGCGTGATCCGCGTTTACGACGTCAACGATGACAAGCTGGCGAACGGGCGCGCCTTCATCACCGCCGAGCCGGGAGGCACGCCGGACGGCTTCCGCTGCGACGTCGACGGGAATCTGTGGTGCGGCTGGGGCATGGGCAGTGCGCAACAGGACGGGGTGAGGATTTTCGACCCCAACGGCAAGCCGATCGGATTCGTCGCCTTGCCCGAGCGCTCGGCCAATGTCTGCTTCGGCGGCGCCAAGCGCAACCGGCTGTTCATGGCGGCAAGCCACTCGGTTTATTCGCTCTACGTGAACACGCAGGGCGCACCGGGAGGATGAGCAAGAATTCCCTGATCGCAGGCGTGCGCGCCGCCGCTAGAACCGCATCTGCGCCCTGATCTCTGCACGCAGCGCGTCGATGGAGACGAGGCCCGTGCTCGTCTGCACGTGCCAGAAGGCCCAGCCGTTGCAAGCCTCCAGCCCCTGCGCCAAGGCGCCGATGCGGTGGATGGAGCCGACCTTCTCGCCCAACGCGACGGCGCCGTCGGCGCGCACCAGCGCTTCGATCTTGCGTTTGGCATCGCACAGGCGCGCGCCCGGGAGGATGAGGCCGCGCTCGATGAGCGCCGCAAATGGCACACGCGGCGCCTCGCGTGCCGTCATGAACGGGGCAATCGCCGGAGCGGGAAGCGTCGCGACCGCCGCGATACGCGCCTGCGCCGCCGCCGCATAGGCGCCCTCGCGCTCGATCCCGATGAAGCGGCGGCCGAGGCGCTTGGCCACCGCGCCCGTCGTGCCGCTGCCGCAGAACGGGTCGAGCACAAGGTCGTCGGGCCGCGAGGAGGCGACGATGACACGCGCCAGCAGCGCCTCCGGTTTCTGCGTCGGATGCAGCTTCTTGCCGTTGATGTGTTTGAGGCGCTCCTCGCCGGTGCAGAGCGCGATGGTCCAATCCGAGCGCACCTGCACGTCGTCGTTGCCGGCCTTGAGCGCCTCATAATTGAACGTATAGCCTTTGCCGCCCGGCTCGCGCGCCGCCCAGATCAGCGTCTCGTGAGCGTTGGTGAAGCGTCGCCCGCGAAAATTCGGCATCGGATTCGACTTGCGCCAGACCACGTCGTTGAGAATCCAGAAGCCCACGTCCTGCAGCATCGCCCCGACGCGGAAAATGTTGTGATAGGAGCCGATCACCCACAGGGTCGCGTTGCGCTTCATCACGCGGCGGCATGCGATGAGCCAGGCGCGGGTGAAATCGTCGTAGGCGGAGAAGCTCGAGAACTTGTCCCAGGCATCGTCGACTGCATCGACGCGCGAATCGTCGGGACGTTTGAGGTCGCCTTGCAGCTGCAAGTTATAGGGCGGGTCGGCGAAGACCAGATCGACCGATTCCGCCGGCAGCTTTGCCATCTCGGCAATGCAGTCGCCGATCAGAACTCGGTTGGTCTCGACAGTCTTCAAACTGACGCGGGGCGCCCGAGCGGACGCCCCGCGACGCAATCCAACCATGACTCAGGACTCTGACTCAGGCGATGCGGTCGGTGACGCGGGACCTACAACCGACGGTGACGCACTATGAAGATGCGGGGTAAAAATCGGCTTAACCGCAGCGCCAGGCTCTTGGGAACGAAT
>VAZM01000208.1 GCA_005883135.1 Alphaproteobacteria bacterium | reverse complement strand
AGATCGTGTTGGCGCCGATGAATGACACCCAGAAGTGAATCTTGCCCAGCAAATCCGAGTAGGTATAGCCCGTGATCTTAGGGAACCAATAGTACCAGCCGGCAAAGATCCCGAACACCGCGGCGAGCGACAGCACGTAGTGGAAGTGCGCCACGATGTAATACGTGTCCTGCAACGCGCGATCGGCACCGGGGTTGGCCACCACGATGCCGGTGAGGCCGCCGATCGTGAATACGAAAATGAAGCCGACCGCCCACAACATCGGGGTGCGGAACTCGACCGAACCGCCCCACATCGTCGCGATCCAGGAGAAGACCTTCACGCCGGTGGGCTCCGCGATCACCATGCTGGCGACGGCGAAATAGGCCTGCGCGAAAGCCGTCATCCCGACGGTATACATGTGATGCGCCCACACCACGAAGCCGATGGCGCCGATCGCAATCATCGCAAACACCATGCCGAGATAACCGAAGACCGGCTTGCGGCTGAAGGTGGCGACGACTTGGCTGACGATGCCGAACGCCGGCAGGATCATGATGTAGACCTCGGGGTGACCGAAGAACCAGAACAAATGCTGGTGCAGGAGCGGATCGCCGCCGCCCTGAGGATCAAAGAAGGTGGTGCCGAAATTGCGATCGGTGAGCAGCATGGTCAGTGTCCCCGCGAGCACGGGCATGGCGAGCAGGATCAGGAACGCCGTCACCAGAATGGACCATGCGAACAGCGGCATCCGGAACATGGTCATGCCGGGCGCGCGCATGTTGAACGTGGTGGTGATGAAATTGATGGCCCCGAGGATCGAGGAGGCACCCGCCAGATGCAGCGCCAAGATCACGAAATCGACCGCCGCGCCGGGATGGCCCCTGGTCGACAGCGGCGCGTAGAGGGTCCATCCGGTTCCGGGACCGCTCGTGCCGGGTTCGCCGGCCATGACCAGCGAGATCAGCAATAGCGTGATCGCGGACGGTAGCAACCAGAACGAGATGTTGTTCATCCGGGGGAACGCCATGTCGGGCGCACCGATCATCAGCGGCACCATCCAATTGCCGAAGCCGCCGATGAGCGCCGGCATCACCATGAAGAAGATCATGATGAGGCCATGCGCGGTAGTGAACACATCGTATTCGTGTGAATTGGGAAAGACCTGCAACCCCGGCTGTTGCAACTCCATGCGCATGCCCACCGACAGCGCGCCGCCGATGAGGCCGGCGGCGAGGGCAAAGACGAGGTACATCGTGCCGATGTCTTTGTGATTGGTGGAATAGAGATAGCGGCGCCATCCGACCGGATGGTCATGATGCGTCAGCTGAGAAACGCCGGCAGTTGCCATGGTCCATTCCTCGCGCGCCCCACGGTGATTGCTGTTCCCTCCCGCCCCGAATCCGGTCGACCTCGGTCACACCCGGCCACATGGGTTTCCCGTCAGGCTAACCCCACGTCGATGCAACGGTTCCGGTGGCAATGGACACTGATTGTCACATCGAAAATCGCCCGACACCGAAAGCTGTCGATGGGAACTTTGCGTCTCGGGTCGCAGTCGGCGTGTAGGTCAGCGCGAAACTCGACCGAACGAACGCCTTTATCTGGAACTGGGGACGGCAGAGAGCGTTCCCCGAGCAGAGTGCGTTCCCCGAACGGAGAACCGCGGTCGCGATCATGGAGGACGACATGAGCGCCACCGACCTCGACGTTTCGACAAGACCCTGCAGAGCACGAATATCTGGCTCGACGAGATCATGGCCAAGCTCAGGCTCGCCGCTTGAGCCGCTCCGTCGGCTAATCGCCATCGGGTCTGCGGCCCATTCGCCAACCGGTGTAAACGCTTCAACACGTGAGGGAGTATGCCATGCAAGTCAATGATGCGATGACCGATGACGTCAAGATCGCCAATCCCAATCAGACGATCTGCGACGCCGCGCGCCTCATGGCGAAGCTCGACGTCGGGGTGCTGCCGGTCGGAGAGAACGACAGACTGGTCGGCATGATCACCGATCGCGACATTGCCATTCGTGCGATCGCCGCCGACAAAGGCCCGCAAACCCTGATCCGCGAGGTCATGAGCAAAGACGTGATGTACTGCTTCGAAGACGACGAGCTCGATGACATCGTACAGAACATGGGTGACATCAAGGTGCGCCGCCTGCCCGTGCTCGACCACAACAAGCGCCTGGTCGGAATCCTGTCGCTCGGCGATATCGCGCTGACCGAGGGCGCGGGCAGCGCCGGTAGCGCGCTGTGCGGCATTTCCGAGCCGGGCGGCGAGCATTCGCAGTCCATGGACGGCGCCCGCGGCATGCGCGGCACCTGAAACAGCGCCATCAGTTGAAGCCTGCGCCAGACTGGGGACGCCAACGTCCCGGCGGCGCAGCCCGCGTCTTCCGGGGCAGTGATGTCGAGCCAGTCGTCGAGCACTGAATTTGCCAAGGAATTTGCCAAGGCTCAGGTCGAGCGATGGCGCGACCGGGCGCGCGGTGTGGCTCACCTGAGCTGGCAGTCCCTTATCCCGGTGGCGTTCGTGCTGTGCTGGGCGTCCGGCTTCGTGGTGCCGCGGGCATTTGCTCCCTACATCGAGCCGCTGACTTTCGTCGCCATCCGCAACGGCGCAGCCGCCATCGTGCTCGTCATTGTTGCGCTCGCGCTGCGCAGCAGTTGGCCGGACAAATGGTCCGATCGAGCAGGCCTGCTGTGGGCCGGCGCGCTCCTGCAAGGCTTCTCCTTGATGGCGGTCTACTGGACCATTGTCCATGGTTTGCAGGTCGGCGTCGCAGCGCTGATCGGCGCCCTGCAGCCCGCGCTCACCGCGATGCTTGCCGCATGGCTGCTCGGCGAAGCGCTCTCGCGCTGGCAATGGGTCGGGATTGCCCTCGGCTTTGCCGGTGTGGCGCTCGTCATCAGCCCCAAGCTCGGGACATCCGAAGCGCACAGCTCCCTCGTTCTTGGGCTGCTCACCTTTGTCGGCGTCGCCTGCATGGCGTATGCGTCGCTGTTCCAAAAACGATTCGAACAGGTCGGAGATCCATGGAGTCGCACGGCGATCATATTCATCGGCGCGACGGTCCCGGCCCTTGTCGCTGCATGCCTGCTCGAGCGAGCGCAGATCGAGTTCGCCCCGGCGCTGATCGCCGTCTGGGTGTGGTCGGTCTTCGCGCTCGCGATTGGCGCCACCATGGCGCTGTTGTTCCTCATCAGAAAGGGGCAAGCGTCGCGCGCGGCCTCGCTGATCTATCTCGTGCCGCCGGTGTCGGCGCTGATGGCCTATGCCGGCTTCGGCGAGGCGATCCACCTCATTCAAATCACGGGCTTTGCGGTGGCGGCGTCCGGCGTGGCACTCGTGCAGTTGAAGGAGCGTAGATAAAGGCCGCGCTGCTCGTTTGATGCCGCCCCGCCGGCCAATTAATCCAGCGTACGCCGGAAACGGCTGATCGCGATCAGCATGGCGACCAGCATGAGCCCGGCGAGGGCAAGCGCATCGTAACGCAGATCCGCAAGCGCCGCGCCCTTGAGCATGATCCCGCGCACAATGCGAAGGTAGTGCGTGAGCGGCAGCAGCTCGCCGATCCACTGCGCCCAAGCCGGCATGCCGGCGAATGGGAACATGAAGCCCGAGAGCAGGATGTTGGGCAGGAAGAACATCATCGACATCTGCATCGCCTGCAGCTGGTTCTGCGCGATGGTCGAAAAGGTATAGCCGACCGAAAGATTGGTCGTGATGAACAACGTGCTGAGCAGCGCCAGCAGCAGAAGGCTTCCCAGCAGCGGCACGCCGAACAAGCCGATGCCAAGTCCGATGATCAGGGAGGCCTGCACGAACCCGACGATGATGTAGGGAACGATCTTGCCGAGCATGATCTCGACCGGCGTGATCGGCATGGCCAAAAGGCTTTCCATGGTTCCGCGTTCGATCTCGCGCGTGACCGACAGCGCGGTGAAGATCAACATGGTCATGGTGAGAATGGTGCCGACCAGGCCCGGCACGATGTTCAACGAGGTGTTGGCTGCCGGGTTGTAGCGGGCATGGGTGCGGATCTCGAACGGCGCTCCCGGGCCGTCGGGAACGGCGCGGTCGTGCAGGAGCGCGCTCTGCACCAATGTGCCGAGCGCGGCCATGGCCGAGCCGGCGGCCACGGGATCGGTCGCGTCGACGGCGACGAGCAGCGCCGGACGGTCGCCGCGGCGTACCGCGCGCTCGAAGTTGGCAGGAATCTCGATCGCGAACAGCACCGCGCTGGAGGCGAGCAGACGATCGAACTCGGTTTCGTCATGAACGATGTGGGTGACGTCGAAATACGCGGTGTTTTGAATCGCCTTGAGGATGGAACGGCCAAGATCGCTCTGCTCCTGCAACAGCACCGCGGTCGGCAGGTGGCGGGGGTTGGTGTTGATGGCGTAACCGAACAGTAGAAGCTGGACGAGCGGAATCATCACAATCATCGCGAACGAGACGCGATCGCGCTTGAGCTGAATGAATTCCTTGATCAGCATCGCCCACGTCCGGCGCCAGAAGGCGCCGGATGCGCGCGGTACGGGCGTTGCTGACAACGTCGTCATTGCAAGCGATCCTGGGCGCGGCCCATGAGGTCGATGAACACGTCCTCCAGCGACGGCTCCGAGCGGGTCCAAGCGAGCTGCGGCTGCGTGCGATACGGCGCGATGGCAGCCTCGAGTGCAGCCTCATCGCGGGCACACACGTGCAGGCTGGTGCCAAACGGCGCGACCATGTCGACCCCCGCACGCCGGCCCAATTCCTCGGCGAGCGCGCTCAGCTCTCCGTCGCGGGCGCTGACCGTGTAGGTGACGAGCCGCGAGGCCGCGATGACCTCGTCGACCGTGCCGTGCGCGAGCAGAACGCCGTAGGCGATATAGGCGATCTCGTGACAGCGCTCGGCCTCGTCCATGTAATGGGTGGAGACCAGCACGGTCAGGCCGTGCGCCGCGAGCGCATGGATCTCGTTCCAGAACTCGCGCCGCGCCTTCGGGTCGACGCCCGCGGTCGGCTCATCGAGCAGAAGAAGCTGCGGATTGGGCAGCGTGCAGGCACCGAGCGCAAGCCGCTGCTTCCATCCGCCCGAGAGTTCGCCGGCAAGCTGCGCTTGACGGTCCTCGAGCCGGAGCCGGTCGATCACGGCGCGGGCGGCCGCCGCCGGACGGGCGAGACCATAGAGGCGCGCGACGAATTCCAGGTTCTCGCGCACCGAGAGATCCTGGTAGAGGCTGAAGCGCTGCGTCATGTAGCCGACGTGGCGCTTGATCTCGTCCGCCTGGGCGCGGATGTCGTAGCCGAGGCAGGTGCCGCTGCCTTCGTCCGGAGTGAGCAGCCCGCACAACATCCGGATGGTCGTGGTCTTGCCCGAGCCGTTGGGGCCGAGGAAGCCATAGATTTCGCCCCGCTTGACCCGCATTGACAGGTTGCGCACGACCTTGCGGCCGTCGAAGGATTTCGTCAGCCCCTCGACGTCGATCGCGATATCCGCCGCCGCCGTCACTGGCCTTGCCCCAGCGCGACGCTCACGGGTTGGCCGACGCGCAGGCGCTCGGGCCGTTCCGGCCGCGCTTCGATCAAAAACACGAGCTTGGAGCGCTCGTCCATGCTGTAGATCACCGGCGGCGTGAATTCCGAGGTGCGGGAGATGAAGCTGATCTTGGCGGTGATGTCGCGCTCGCAGCCGTCACACGTCACGGTGACGGGGTCACCGAATTTGAGCTTGGGCAGATTCGCTTCGTTGACGAAGAATCGCACCTTCAGGTTTCCGGGGGGCAACAGCGCGAGGATCGGCTTGCCGGCCGGGACCAGTTCGCCCCCGCGGTAATAGATCTGCTGGACCGAGCCGGTGACGGGGCTGAAGACTTTGCGGCGTGAGAGCCTGGTCTGCGCCGAGTTGAGCCTCGCCTGCGCGGTGCGCAGCCCGGCCTCGGCGTCGTCCAGGTTTTTTTGCGTCCCGGCCTGCGTTTTCAACAGCTGCTGCGCGCGGTCGTAGGCCTGCTGCGCGTTCTTCACCGCGGCCTCCTGCATGGCGACGTCGGCCTGCTGCAGATCGGGATCGATCGTGAACAGCAGCATGCCGCGCTCGACCTGATCGCCTTCTCGCACCGTGAGCGTCTCGACGCGACCGGTTTCGTCGGGACCG
>VAZM01000634.1 GCA_005883135.1 Alphaproteobacteria bacterium | reverse complement strand
CACAATGTCGGTCGCGGCATGGCGTGAGGTTTAAGTACGGCGGCCCCGCCCGGCCACTGAATTCGTCGTGATCGGCTGCCGCTCCATGCTGGTGGCAGTGTGCCGCAATGAGCTTGGTTTCCCTGGAAGGAAGGATCGGGTAACCTTCTTCACATGCGTGTTGCGCAAAAGGCCCAGAAACTCTCCAGTCGGGGTTATCTCGACGGGCAAATGCTGATTGCGATGCCCGCGATGCGCGATGAACGCTTCTGCCGCTCGGTGATCTACGTTTGCGCGCATTCGTCGGAAGGCGCGATGGGGATCGTGGTCAATCAGCCGGCCGGGAACATCAACTTTTCGGACCTGTTGGTGCAGCTCGAGGTCATTCCGGCCGCGGACCTCATCCAGCTCCCGCCCCGCGCCGGGCTCGTGAAGGTGCTCAAGGGAGGCCCGGTGGAGACCGGCCGCGGGTTCGTGCTGCATTCCGCCGACTTTTTCATCGAAAACTCGACGCTTCCCATCGACGACGGGATTTGCCTCACCGCGACGCTCGATATTCTCAAAGCGATTGCGCGCGGCAAGGGCCCGCAAAGCGCCGTGCTCGCGCTCGGCTACGCCGGCTGGGCGGCGGGCCAGCTCGAGAACGAGATCCAGGAAAACGGCTGGCTCCATTGCCCGGCAGACCCCGACCTGATCTTCGGATCCGACATCGAAAGGAAATACGGCAAGGCGCTCCGCAAGATCGGTATCGACCCCGGCATGCTGTCGAGCGAAGCCGGTCACGCTTAGCAGGGAACAGGCATCAGGAGGCCAGGATCAAGAATCGCGATTCCTGGTTCCGGGCTCCCGACGCCTCATTACCTCACCCCCGTTTCCCGGCTCCCGGCCCCTGCGATCTCGAGCTCGTCCTGGGTGAGCAAACGGAAGGCCTGTTCGGCCTCGACCGGCTCGCCGAACGCGTACCCTTGCGCGTATTCGCAGCCGAGCTGATAGAGCTCGACCGCATCGGAATCCGTTTCCGCGCCTTCGGCGACGACGTCCATGCCGAGATCGTGCGCAAGCCCGATGATCGAGCGCAGGATCACCGGCCGCTTGCCCTTGCCGGTGGTGCGCACGAAGGACTGATCGATCTTGAGCGTGTCGAACGGGAAGCGCTGCAGGTAGGCGAGCGAGGAATGTCCGGTGCCGAAATCGTCGAGCGCCAGGCCGGCGCCGAGCTCGCGGATGCGGGCCAGCATCTGCGCGGCATGTTCGGGGTTCTCCATCACCAGGGATTCGGTGAGCTCGAGCTTGAGCGAGCCGCGCGCCGGCCCATGGCGGGCGAGCACCGCGCGAAGATCGTGGATCAGATCGTGGCGGAGCAATTGCCGCGAGGATATGTTGACGCTGGCGAACACCGGATAGCGGCTTCGTGTCGCGCGCTGCCATTGCGTGAGCTGCCGCGCGGTGTGCTCGAGCGCGAACAGGCCGAGATCGACGATCACGCCGATTTCTTCGGCGATCGCGATGAACTCCGAAGGCGACAGCCGGCCCATCTTGGGATGGTCCCAGCGCATCAGCGCCTCGAAGCCGGCCACGGTGCGGTCCTCGAGCCATACGATGGGCTGGTACAGCAGCACGATCTCGTCGCGCTCGAGCGCGCGCCGCAGCTCCGTCTCCAACACCAGGCGATCGGTCTTGCGGGCGCGCATCGCCGGCTTGAATCTTTCAGGATCTCTTCCTTGCCCTGCGATTGTCCCTCGGCCAGCGCCAGGCCGATCGACGCGGTGAGCAGGATCTCGCGGTCGTTGAACGTGATCGGAGCGCGCAGGGTCTTGCGGATGGTGTCCGCGAAAGCGGTGATGCGGTCGGGCTCGCGCTCGGAGAGCAGCAGCAGCCCGTATTGATCGCCGCCCAACCGCGCCAAGGTGTCCTGCGGCTTGAGCAGGCGGCCGAGCCGCCGCGCCAGGGTGAGCAGGATCGAATCGCCGACCGCGACGCCGACCGAATCGTTGACCTGCTTGAAGCGGTCGAGGTCGATCACCATCACGGTCGGCCGGATCGCCGGATCGGCCTTGGCGAAGGACAGCGCCGCGTTGAGCCGGTCGAGGAACAGCTCGCGGTTGGGAAGGCCCGTCAGATTGTCGTGCACGGCGTCGTGCAGCAGCCGCTCCTCCGCCGTCTTGAATTCGGTCACGTCGGTCAAGGTCCCGACCAGGCGCACCACCTCGCCATCGGAGCCGACCACCGGCCGCGCCTTCAGGGCGAACCACAGATAATGGCCGTCGGGCGTGCGCAGCCGGAAGTCCAGCGTCAGTCGCCCGCGTCGCCGGTCGAGCACGCCGTCGAGCGCGGCGCGGAACCGGTCGCGATCGAGCGGATGCAGGACATCGAGCCAGCGCGACGCGGACCCTTCCAACGTGCCGCGTTTGAGGCCTAGCATGTGCTCGGTCTCCGGGCTGGTGAACACCTTGTCGGCGGATACGTCCCAGTCCCAGATCAGGTCGCCGGCCCCGGTGAGCGCCAGGGCGCGACGCTCCACGTCGGAGACGATGCCGCTGGTGATGCTGCCGGCAAAGGCGTGCTGCATCACGGTGAAGCCGATCAGCATCACGATCAGCACCAGTCCGCCGAGCAGGGCCGGCGCGATGATGTCGTTGGTCACCGCCCCGGTCACCGCGGCGCCGGCGGCGAACACCCAGACCATCAGTAACTGCCAGGTCGGGATCAGCAGCACGGCGCGATCGAAGCCGTGCAGGGCGAGATAGATGACCAGGCCGAATCCCGCGACCGCGACCAAAGCCAGCGACATCCGGGCGATGCCGGAGGCGACCGGCGGATCGAACAGCGCCAGCGCCACCAGGGCGCCGAGGAAGGTCAGCCATCCCGCCGTGATGTGCACGTAGCGCACGTGCCAGCGATTGAGATTGAGATAGGCGAACAGGAACACGAGCAGCGTCGCCGCCAGGATCGCCTCGCCGGAGGCGCGCCAGATGCGCTCGGCGCCCGCGCTCAGCTCGAACACCTTGCCCCAGAAACCGAAATCGGTGCCGATATAGGCCAGCACCGCCCAGCCCAGCGCCGCCGCGGCCGGGAACATGATGCTGCCCTTGACCACGAACAGGATGGTCAAGAACAGCGCCAGCAGTCCGGCGATGCCGATGACGATGCCGTAGTAGAGCGTGAAGCTGTTGATCTTGTCCTTGTAGGCTTCC
>VAZM01000207.1:10057-11288 GCA_005883135.1 Alphaproteobacteria bacterium | reverse complement strand
CGATTCCGGTCAACGGCGATAAGAATCGCCAACTCGATTGACGGCTATCGAGGAAGGCGCGGCAGCCGCAGGCCCTTATAGGTCAGCTGCTCAACCACCTCCTTCAGCCTTTTTAAACCCGGCCCATTATGGCCATAGACCCTAGACGTGATGCGCTCATCCTCATGGCCAAGCAGTGCGGCAATATCACTCTCTTGGATGCCAGCCCTGCGCAGCCGGTCCCCAACGGTGTGACGGAAACTATGAAAGTTCACGCGGGGACGAACAATGCCAAGCTTTTTGCGCCAATAGCGAAACATATCTCCGAGATTTGAGCCAAGCTTTGACTGTCGACCCTCTTTCAGGCCAGGGAAAAGCGGGAAGCCGCTCGGAAGCTTGTCCCTGTACCGCAATAAGCCTGCATCAATCAGAACATGATGCAACGGGACCTTGCGCGTTGCCGCCTTGGTCTTACCGTTGCCCTCATGACAGAATTCGAAATGCCAGATGCCTTCGGTTTTTTTGATATCGGATGCTTTCAGTTGCGCCACTTCCTCGAGGCGACAACCAGTAAATGTCGAGACCAGACTTACCCATGGCAAGGCACTTGCAGTCTTATACTTGGCTGGCGAGATCTCGAATTTGGCATCGGCAAACAGCGTAGCTAATTCCTGATCAGTGAATGGCTCGTAATGGACAGACTCGGCCTTTACCAGCTGGTCAGCAAACGGATTATACGTTGCCTTCTTTCGCCTAATGGCGCTCTTGAAGATGGCTGAAAAGAGCATGGCATAGCCGTTGCGAGTCTTCGGCTTTAGCTTGCGCTCGCTAAGAAGGTGCTTGTCCAGGAAATCCACGGCCACATGGTCAGTGACCTTGTTCAAGGGCAGGTCACCGACCTTATTGATGAAGGTGTTCACCTTAAGCTGATACTCACTAACCGTGCCTGCGCTGGTGCCATCGAGCTCAGTTTGCACATAGGCTTTGAAAGCCTCGGAGAAAGTCTCCGTTTCCCGACGTGTTAATGGCGGCGCAGGAAGCGGTGGGGGGCGCTCGGAAGCGGGGACGGGTGGCTCGATTTTGGGCGGCGGCGGCAAATTCTGGTCACCACCCCAGATAATCCGACCATCCGGCAGCGGCAGCCGAACTTCTCGATCACCAGCCGTGACCTTGGCCTTGAGGAACGCGAGTCCGATCTTGCGATAAAGCTCGGTTCCGGGCTCCAACAAAACCCCGTTGCGGTTGCAGTACT
>VAZM01000207.1:3536-10035 GCA_005883135.1 Alphaproteobacteria bacterium | reverse complement strand
AATCGAGCCGCTCCCCGTAGTCCTTTGTAATCTGTTCTCGCCGGGCGGCTTCGGCTTTAAGTGTGGCCCTATAAACCTCAACCGCCTCTTCGCGGATATCATCCTCGCTCGGCCCATCCCGCAGCATTCGGAATTGGCGATTCCAATAAACAACCTTTTCATCACGAAGGCGGCACGCCTCTCCAGGGTCATCGGTGCCAAGGCTTTCCACAATCTTGTCCATCGGCCTCCCCTTGCGGGTCATGAACTGGGGATGGCCGAGTAATTCACGCGGAATGCGATAGACAAAAAACCAATTGGTCCCTGCACCCCGCCCTGACTTCATGTAGCGTAGGTCGCGACCAGCCATTTTTTTGGTCTCTGTTGGGGAAACGGTGAGTTCAACGGCAGGGTAAACGTATAGCCGCGAATTGCAAGGAAAACCCGTGTTTATTGGCTTACATAAGGGTCATCGTCCGAGCGGCATCCTCGGCGGGATGGCGCGGCTCGTGCGGCTCGAGCGGAGGGCGGCATGAGCGTGCCGGCGCTGGCCACGCGCGGTTTGGACAAGAGCTTCGGCTCGCTCGCCGTGGCGCGGGGTGTCGAGCTCGCGCTGCCGCAAGGCGAGCGCTATGCGTTGATCGGGCCGAACGGCGCCGGCAAGACGACGCTGATCAATCTCATCAGCGGCATGCTCAAGCCGGACAGGGGGCAGATTTTTCTCGGCGACACCGACATCACGGCGCTGCGCCCCGAGGCGCGCGTCAAATGCGGGCTCGTGCGCACGTTCCAGATCAACACCTTGTTCCCCCGCCTCAGCGCGCTGGAGGCGGTGACGCTTGCGGTGTGCGAGCGGCGCGGCTACGCCGGCAGTTGGTGGCGCGAGCTGCCCGCCTATGACGATGCCGTCGAGGAGGCCTACGCCATCCTCGTTTCGCTGCGGCTCGCTGCGAGCTGCTACCGGCCGACCCGCGAGCTCGCCTATGGCCAGCAACGGCTGCTGGAGATCGCGCTCGCGCTCGCCACCCGGCCGAGGGTGCTCTTGCTCGACGAGCCGGCGGCGGGAGTGCCGCAGGGCGAGAGCGCCGAGCTGTTTTCGGTCATCTCCGCCCTCTCGCGCGACATTACGCTGCTGTTCATCGAGCACGACATGAACGTGGTGTTCCGTTTCGCCCGCCGCATCATCGTGATGGCGGCAGGCCGCATCTTGGTCGAGGGCACGCCGGAGGAAATCGCCGCCGACGCGCGCGTGCGCGAGGTCTATCTGGGCGGGACGCGCCGTGGCTGAGACGCTGCTCGCGCTCGACGATGTGCGCGCCGGATACGGCGACGCGGTCGTGCTCGACGGCATCACGCTCGCCGTTGCGCAGGGCGGCAGCCTCGCCGTCCTCGGCCGCAACGGCGTCGGCAAATCGACGCTGCTTCTCACCATCATGGGCTTTACCCGGGTGAGCCGCGGCGCGATTGCCTGGCGCGGCCGCGACATCACGCGGGCCGCGCCACACTGGCGCGCGCGCTACGGGCTCGGCTGGGTCGCGCAGGAGCGGGAGATTTTCCCCTCGCTCAGCGTCGAAGAAAATCTGCTGGTTGCCGCGCGGCCCGGGCGCTGGGATCTCGCGGCGGTCTACGCCTTGTTTCCCCGGCTGCGCGAGCGGCGCGCAAGCCGCGGCAATCATCTGTCCGGCGGCGAGCAGCAGATGCTGGCGGTCGCGCGCGCGCTGATGACCAACCCGAAGCTGCTCTTGCTCGACGAGCCGCTCGAGGGGCTGGCCCCGATCATCGTCGAGGAACTGACCGCGGCCATCCGGCGCATGACCGCCGACGAGTCCACCGCCTTCGTGTTGGTGGAACAGCATGCGGAAGTTGCCCTGTCGTTGAGCGCGGAAGCGATCGTGCTGGAGCGGGGCAACATCGTGCATCGCGCGCGCTCGCAAGACTTGCTGAAGGATGAGGCGGCGCTCGAGCGCTTGATCGGGTTGCGTTTGGCGGAAGAGATAGGCGAAGTGGGCTAGACAACCCACAGACCGTCATGCCCGCGCTTGGCGCGGGCATCCACGTCTTGTGTACCGAGAGCAAAGACGTGGATGGCCGGGCAAAAGCGCGTTCACGCGCGTCTTCCGACGCGCTATGCCCGGCCATGACCCCGGTTTGTGGGTCGAGACATGATTTAGGGAATCGGATTGCCCATCAAAGCTGTTGCGCGATCAATTTCAGGATCTCCGCGCATCGGCGGTCCGCCTCGCTCCCGGCTTGGCCTTGATCGTGTGCCTCGGCCTGAATGGCTTTCGACACGGCTTCATCGAGGATGATGCGCACGGCCTCCTCGCGGGTGATCAGGCCCTTTTTGAGCAACGTGCGGAACAGCACGATGGTCGTGCTCAGCGCCGCCCGCGCATAGGCCGCATCCTCGAATGAGTTCATCTCGCCGATCTCGCGATGCCTGCCGCCGTTGTTCCGGCCATCCACGTCTTTACCGCATCAAGAAAACAAGACGTGGATGCCCGGCACAAGGCCGGGCATGACAAATCAGGGTTGAGACCGTCAGTATGACATAGATTGGAGCAAGCTCAGACGACACGCACCCTAGATGTGTGGTTGCAATGCCACAGTTCGCCACCGAATCTGTATGTGGGCGGGTTTTCCCCTTGTTTGTGCACGCCCCGGCAGGAATACTTGCCGAGGACCACGGGCGCCGCGCCGGTTCGCGAAGGGGCGTGGCTGCGGCGCCGCTGGCCGTGTGCGTTGTGTGAGAGCGTGTGTGATGTCGTCCTATTCAAGCCGCCGAGTGCGCGCGGCGGGCGAAATTGGCGAGTTCGCCGGAGCTGGCGACCGAGCGCCGCAATTTGGGGCTGCGCTGGCTGCGATTGGCGGAGAAGGCGAAAGCGACGCCCCTCAACCGCGTGCGCGAGCCGGCGCCTAAGCCGTAGGCGGAGCGCCGCCGATACCGCATCCGTTATTGCCGGACCTGATCCCTCATTCGTCATTGCCGGGCTTGACACCGCAAGTCGGGTTTATCCGACTTGCGGCGATCAAGACTCCGGAACTCGGGCAAGCCCGAGTTCCGATGCAATCCATCGTCTTCGCGAAAGTGTTTTGGCGAAGGAGATAGACCCGCGGGGCGTAAGCGCGTCTACGCGCGTCTTCGACGCGCTTCTGCCCGCGGGTGACACAAAGTGACTACGGCGCCGCGGCGATGACCGCATCCTCGTAGGTGCCTGAGCCCATGCCGGTGTCGGCGAAGATGCCGTGGTCGGCGATCCACTTGAACGTCTCTTCGTAGACCTCCTTGGTGTAGGTCTCGAACACCAGCCGCTCGCCCGGCCCCCAGCGGCGCGTGTCCATCATCGCATGGTAACGCGTGGGGAACTCGCGCTTGTAGTAGTGGGTATAGAGGTCGGGGCGCAGGTCGATGTCGCGCTGCGCGCGCCTGAGCGCGCGGAAGAACTTGCGCAGGTCTTCGCGGTCCGGATCGCCCGTCACCATGGTCGCGATCATGAAGGTCGTATCGATGATCTTGCGGAAGCCGAGTTGCTCGGCGAAGTAGTAGGGGCCGCTGAACAGCGCCGACGCCTGCGCCTTGCCTTCGATCAACTGGTCGAGCCGGTGAAACAGCATGCCGTCGGCGTAGGTCAGATTGATCTTGTCCGCCGGCATGTATTGCTCGAGCGCCTGGATCGTCGAGTAGTGGCTGCCCGACTGGTAGCCGACGGCGATGGGAACGCCGGCGAGGTCCTCGGGCTTGCGCACCGGCGAGTCCGTAGGAACGAACACGCCCGCGGGCGCGACGGAGTAGACGCCGGCATAGAGCCGGCCCTTTCCCTTCGAGGCGGCAACCCCCACGGTCCAATGGCAGGCGCAGCTCACGTCGGACGTCCGCCCACGCTCGAATGACTGCATGGCGCCAATCCTGTCGCCCTTGTAGTGGTGCGTGCCGTCGCTCGACTGGATCAGCTCCTGAAAGACGTAGTCGAGCCCTTCGGCTTTGAAATAGCCCTTCTCCTCAGCGACCCACTCGTGCAGCCGGAAGTGCGGTTCGATGATGAATTTCTTCTTGATCATGGTCGCCTCCTTTGCGTCTTCTCGTGCGATTGGGTTGAAACTCAGCAGCAAGCGCGGTTGCCGCTTTGGGCGTCGCGGTGTTCCGCAACGCGCCGCGCGGCGATCATCTTCACGTGCTCGTCCATCAGCCGCCGCGCGCCGGCGCCATCGCGCATTTCGATCAGTGACGCCAATTCCTTGTGGGCTTCGAGGACACGGCGCGCCACGGCGGGAGTGAGCGTCGGATTGTGCGCCGGCCACGACACGTGCTGCAGCGAGATCAATTGCACCACCAGCACGCGGTTGTGCGACGCCTCGGCGACGCCGAGGTGGAATTCGCGCGAGACGCGGGTAAACACGCCGACGTCGTCGATCCTGCGCTCGGCATCGGCGATGAGCGCACGCAGCCGCGCGTGATCGTCGGCTGTGGAATTGACCGCGGCGAGCTCCGCCGCCAGGCCTTCGATGGCGCGCTGCGCATCCATGATCTCGCCGACGGAGACGCCGGCAAGATCGAGCTGCACGGCGAGCGCCTCGGCGAACAAGCGGGCATTGCCGCGCGCGACGCGCGCGCCGCCGCCGGCGCCGACCTTGATCTCGACCACGCCCTGCGCTTCCAAGGTGCGCAACGCATCGCGGGCGACAATGCGGCTCACGCCGAAGCGCTCGGCCAGATCCTTCTCGGTGCCGAGGAAATCGCCCGGACGAAGCTCCTTGGCGAACAGCGCATCGCGCACCTGGGCGACGATCTGCGTCGACATGGTCGCGGTGCGGAAGGGAATGACCTTCCGCTCGCTGTTCTTCATGGCGGGATGCAGCCGCATGCAAATCTCCACACTCTCGCGCCCGCTCAGGGGCGAAAGTAGCAATGATGATAAAGATGATATCTTTTACGTCAAGCCCCTCCTGATCCGATGGGAATGGCTTGGGGTGAACCACCGCTGCCGATAGCGCAGGAACTCAGACGTGCCCGAGTTCCGCATTATTAGAGGGATCGAAATTAGAGGGATCGAAAAAGCTGGCGGCTTTAAAAGGATCGGAAAAAAGCCGGGCCGTAGAGACCTTTTATCCCGCAGTCTCGAGGGAAGGCGTCAACCTGCTCGCCTAGCCGCGGCGATGGCGTGAGTCGAAAAAAGCCTCACGCGTGCGGTTGCGTCAGAAAGCTCTGCTGCGATGCATCGGCGCCGAGTGGCGCAACGTTGAATCCATCGGCAGCGCTGCCGCCGCCAAAACCCGCCATTGCCTGCACGAGCTGCGCGTTTGAGCCCAAGCTCCCCGACGCGGGCGCAGCATCGGCGGCGAAGCCGCCGAGCTGCCACTCCAATCCCACCTGCCCCAAGCTGGCAGCGCCGATAATTTGATTGTTGGCGATGTTGTAGGCTTCGAATGCGCCGGTGTTGACGTTGCGCAAGATGAGGTCGGACGTGCCGGCGCGGCGGGCCGCGGCGACCCCGGCAAACTGCCAATCCAGGCCAACGGCGCCGATGGAGGCGGCGTTGGTGAGTTGATTGTTGTTGATGTCGTAGACTTCCAGTGCGCCGGTGCTGCTGTTGCGCAACAGCAGGTCGGTTTCGCCAGGGACGCCGCTGAAATTACCGACCCCCGAGAACTGCCAATCGAGCCCAACCGCGCCGATGAAGGCGGCGTTGGTGATTTGATTGTTGGCGATGTCGTAGACCTCCAACCCGCCGGTATTGGCGTTGCGCAGGAGCATGTCGCTTTCGCCGCGGCCCGGAAAAATTGCCCACGCCGGAGAACTGCCAATCCAGGCCGACGCCGCCCATGAAGTTGGCGCCGGTGATTTGATTATTGGCAATGTCGTAGACCTCGACGCCGCCGGTGTTGGAGTTGCGCAGGATCATGTCGGTTTCGCCGCGGCTCGAAAAATTGCCGAAGCCCATGACCTGCCAATCCGTGCCGACGTTGCCGAGAAACGCGGCGTTGGTGATGCAATCATTCCGCGGCGTAGTCCCCGGCACCGTATCGAGCTAATTCGATCTCATGTTTGTTGCTTTCTTCCACGAACTGAAAACCGCCGGCGTGCCGGTGACCTTGCGCGAATACCTCACCTTGATGGAGGCGATGGAGAAAGATCTCGCCGGCCGTCGGGTCGAGGACTTCTATTATCTTGCGCGCACGGCGCTGGTGGCGGGAGGTGGAGATGGGTTCGGGCTGATGACAACTGTCACCGTGTCGGTGTCGCTGGCGGCGTTGTTGGCGGGGTTGATGTCGCTCGTCCCGGCCGGCGGGGCCACCGCGACGATGTTGGTGAGCGAGCCGGTCGCGCTCGGAGTGACCGCGCCGCTGAGCGTCATGCTCACGCTCTGGCCGGTCGCCAGGCTCAGTCCCGTCCATGCCCCGGTGAGCGGGTTATAGCTCCCCGCCGAGGGCGGGCTGAAGATCGGGCTCGACAGGGCGACTGCTTCAATCAGGGTGAGGCTGCTGAGCGTATCCGGCCCGTTGTTGGTGACCGTGATCGTGT